>CALZJG010000146.1 GCA_945787555.1 uncultured Chromatiaceae bacterium
AGAAATTTCACGGCGCAGGTCGCCCTCGACCGGGATCTTGCCTATTTCCGTACGCAGCGATTCCAAATCGGCCTCGCTTAGATCCTTGATCTTGGCGTCCGGCGCCACACCCGCCGCGGCGCAGACCGTCTTTGCCCGAGTGCGCCCAACACCATAAATAGCGGTCAACGCGATCACGGCGTGCTTGTGCACCGGGATATTAATGCCAGCAATACGTGCCATTCAGCACTCTCCTTAAAACGACACTCACAAGGCGCCCGCGAAAACCCGCAAGTCTAACGAGTTCGCGACCAGAATTCAACACATTCGCGGCGGCTCGTCAGCCGACGCGAGACGCGCGGCCTCAGCCTTGACGCTGCTTATGCTTAGCGTCTTTACAAATAACCCGCACCACACCACCGCGACGGATGATCTTGCAATTGCGGCACATTTTCTTGACAGAAGTACGAACCTTCATCTCTGTTCCCCAACATCGAAATAATGCTAGACGATACCCCTATAAAAGCAGATGCCTTGATTGCGGCTAGCGGAGGGCACCGCTGCGACCGTGCCCCTTCAAATTAGCCTTTTTGAGCAGTCCATCGTATTGATGTGACATGAGATGGGCCTGTAACTGGGCCATGAAGTCCATCACCACCACGACAACAATCAACAAGGAGGTGCCACCGAAATAAAAGGGCACATTCCAAGACACGATCAGGAACTCAGGCAATAAGCACACCAGGGTCACGTACATCGCTCCGAACATGGTCAAGCGCGTCATCACGCCATCAATGTAGCGGGCGGTCTGCTCACCCGGCCGGATACCGGGGACAAATGCCCCGGATTTCTTCAAATTATCCGCCGTATCCTTGGGATTAAAGACCAAGGCGGTATAAAAGAAACAGAAAAATATGATCGCCGAGGCATAGAGCATCACATATATCGGCTGTCCAGGCGAAAGCGTCGAAGCGACATCCTGCAACCACCCCATGCCTTCATTGGCGCTGCCAAACCACCCCGCCATGGTCGACGGGAACAAAATAATACTCGAAGCGAAAATCGGCGGAATCACACCCGCCATATTCACCTTAAAGGGCAAATGGCTGGTCTGCCCGGCGTACATCTTGCGCCCTTGCTGCCTCTTGGCGTAATTGACCGTAATACGGCGCTGCCCTCGCTCGACGAAGACCACCACCCCAGTCACCACAACCGCCATCACGAACAGGAACAAGACGATCAATGGGGACAGTTCACCCGTGCGCGCCAATTCCAGCGAGCCACCGATGGCCGACGGCAACCCTGCCACGATACTCGCGAAAATGATCAATGAAATACCATTGCCTATCCCGCGCTCAGTAATCTGTTCGCCCAACCACATCAAGAAGATCGTACCCGCCACCAGCGTCATCACCGCCGTAAATATGAACGCCGTGCCCGGATCGATAACGATAGACGAGCCGGCCACAGTCTGGCGTTGCAGCGCGATAGAAACACCCAGCGCCTGGAAAGTCGCCAAAACCACCGTGAAGTAACGCGTATATTCCGTGATCTTACGCCGCCCGGCTTCGCCTTCCTTCTTCAATTGCTCCAGCTTGGGCCACACCACAGTCAGCAGTTGAATGATGATCGACGCCGAAATATACGGCATGATCCCCAGCGCGAATACCGCGACACGCTCCAACGCGCCCCCCGAAAACATGTTGAACATGTCGAGAATGGTGCCGCGCTGCTGGTCAAACAATGCGGCCAGCGCCGTGGGATTGATGCCCGGCACAGGGATCACCGCACCGATGCGAAACACCACGAAGGCACCCAGCACAAACAGCAAGCGCCGCCTGAGCTCGGTCCATCTGCCGATATCGACGAGCGGACTAGCCATAATAGGTATCGATCAAGTAAATCAATTTAGTCTTCTATCTTGCCACCGGCCGCCTCAATGGCGGCCCGGGCACCTTTGGTCACTGCAATACCGCGCAGGGTCACCGCTGTTTCGATGGCGCCTGAGGCGATCACCTTGGCCTTTTCAGCTTGCGCGGCGATGATGTTGGCTGCTTTCAGCGCCTGAACATCAATTACGTCCGCACCGACCTTGGCCAGTTCGGATAAACGCACCTCACCGGTTTTGCCGGCCTTGGGCGAGTTAAATCCGACCTTGGGCAGCCGACGCTGCAAGGGCATTTGACCACCTTCAAAACCGACCTTATTGTAGCCACCGGCACGCGCCTTTTGACCCTTGTGACCCTTGCCCGAGGTCTTACCCAAGCCCGAACCAATGCCACGGCCCAGACGCTTCGCGGTCGGCTTGGAGCCTTTCGCGGGTTTAAGTGTATTCAGTCGCATGTCAGACTTCCTCAACTTTGATAAGGTACGAGACCTTATTGACCATGCCGCGCACAGCGGGGGTGTCTTCCACCGTCACCGTGTGATGACGATGGCGCAAACCCAATCCCGCCACGCAAGCTTGGTGATTGGCGCCACGTCCATGCTGGCTGCGCATCAAGGTCAATTTGAGTTTTTTATTAGCGGCCATGACTTACCCCAGTATCTCTTCAACTTTCTTACCGCGCTTGGCGGCGACCGATTCGGGCGCCTGCATGTCGGTCAAGCCGTTGATAGTGGCTCGCACCACATTCACCGGATTGGAAGAACCGATACACTTGGCCAGTACGTCGCGTACGCCGATAACTTCGAATACGGCGCGCATCGCACCACCGGCGATAATCCCTGTACCCTCGGAGGCTGGCTGCATGTGCACCTTCGCTGCGCCATGACGGGCGACGATGAGGTGCTGGAGGGTGCCGCCCTTCAGGTTGACGCGGCGCATATTGCGACGCGCGCTTTCCATCGCCTTGGCGATAGCCGCGGGCACTTCACGGGCTTTGCCGCTACCGAAACCGACGCGTCCATTTCCGTCGCCCACCACGGTTAGAGCCGAGAAAGCAAATATACGGCCACCCTTGACCACCTTGGTCACCCGGCGTACCGAGACCAGCTTTTCCTGTAACTCATCGCCTTGTTGTTGCGGGGTATCAAAACGCACCATAATCATTCCCAACCTTTAGAATTCGAGCCCGTTTTCACGTGCGGCATCCGCCAGGGCCTTGACCCGCCCATGGTACTTGAAACCGGAACGATCAAAAGCCACCCGGGTAATGCCCGCGGCCTTGGCGCGTTCGGCGATGAATCTACCCACCGCAGTGGCCGCCGCGACATTGCCGGCGATCTTAACTTCGCCACGCACGCTGCTGTCCAGCGTGGACGCACTGGCCATCACGGCAGAGCCACTCGGAGCGATCACCTGAGCATAGATATGCCGTGGCGTACGATGAATGCATAGCCGATGCACACCTAACTCTTTGATCTTGGCGCGAGCACGTAAGGCTCGACGCAAACGACTTACTTTTTTGTCCACGACACTCACCTGCTGTTGCTACTTCTTCTTAGCCTCTTTGCGAGCGACAATCTCGCCCGCATACTTGATTCCCTTGCCCTTGTAAGGCTCAGGCGGGCGGTAGGCGCGAATCTCCGCGGCCACTTGGCCGACGCGCTGCTTATCAACACCCTTGATCAGCACTTCGGTCTGACTGGGTGTTTCAATGGTGATACCTTCGGGCACCGGATATTCCACCGGATGGGAAAATCCAAGCGTCAGACTCAGCATTTTCCCTTGCGCCTGGGCACGATAACCCACGCCGACCAATTCCAATTTCTTCTCGAAGCCGTTAGTCACACCCACAACCATATTATTGACCAGCGCACGCATGGTGCCAGCCATAGCATCGGCTGCGCGCGTGCGCGGCTCGAATGTGATGGTGTTATTCTCGTTCTTCACTTCCACAGTCTTGTGCAGTGTGATTTCGAGACCACCTTTCTTACCCTTCACCGCGATGTTTTGCGCCTTGATAGCGACCTCAACACCTGCAGGGACGGGAATAGGATTCTTTGCAACTCTGGACATGACTATCCCCTTCTTAGGCCACGTAGCAGAGTATCTCGCCACCGTGACCCGCCGCGCGTGCCGCGCGGTCGGTCATCACCCCTTGCGGAGTCGAGACGATGGTAACACCCAAGCCACCCAATACTTTGGGCAACTCGGACTTGCCCTTGTACAGGCGCAAACCCGGACGACTGGCGCGCCGAATGCGTGTGATGACCGGCGCCCCCTCGAAGTACTTCAAGGTGATGGTCAAGGTCGCCTTGCCAGTCTCGTCTTGCACCGCGTAATCGAGTATATAACCTTCTTCCTTCAAGACCTTGGCGATAGACGCCTTGACCTTGGAAGAAGGCATGTTCACCTCGGCCTTGTCGGCCATCTGACCATTGCGGATGCGGGTCAGCATATCGGCGATAGGATCTGTCATGCTCATAGCTGTAAATTCCGTTCGCTTATATATATCGCTGCAATAGCCGTTACCAGCTGGCCTTGACCAAGCCGGGCACATCACCGCGCATGGCCGCTTCACGCAGCTTGTTACGCCCTAGACCGAATTTACGGTACACACCGTGCGGCCGACCACTAAGACGGCAACGACGCCGCATACGGGTGGGACTGGCATCACGCGGCAGGGATTGGAACTGGCGCCGAGCAAGTTCTCTTTCCTCGTCAGGCAAATTAGGATCAATCAGCTTGCGCTTGAGTTCCGCATGCTTAACGGCATAGCGCTGCACAGTCCGCGCGCGCTTGAGTTCCCGTTGCACCATCGACAATTTTGCCATGCTACTTTCCTCAACCCCTGAATGGAAAATTGAAGGCCGTCAAAAGTGCGCGCCCTTCCTCGTCGGTCTTCGCCGAAGTGGTGATGGTGATATCCATCCCACGCAGGGCGTCGACCTTGTCATAGTCAATTTCCGGAAAAATGATTTGTTCCCGCACACCCATATTGTAATTACCACGCCCATCGAAAGACTTGGCATTCATGCCGCGAAAGTCACGGACACGCGGGATCGCCACGCTGATGAGGCGGTCCAAAAATTCATACATACGCTCACGACGCAAGGTCACTTTACAACCGATGGGCCAACCCTCGCGGATCTTGAATCCCGCCACCGATTTGCGTGCCTTGTTCACGAGCGCCTTTTGGCCGGCAATCTTTTCCAGATCACCAACGGCGTTGTCCATCACCTTGCGATCGCCCACGGCCTCGCCCACACCCATGTTGATGGTGATCTTGGCGATGCGCGGCACTTCCATGATGCTTTGATAGCCAAACTGCTCCATGAGCTGCTTGATCACCTGGTCTTTATAAACTTGCTGCAAACGAGCCATCGTCATATTCCCGTCTGATTACACGTCCACGACTTCGCCGTTGGACTTGAAAAAACGTACCTTACGCCCGTCTTCGAGCGTTTTGATGCCCACGCGATCAGCCTTACGGGTCACGTGATTGAACAGTGCCACATTGGACACATGCACGGGCGCTTCTTTCTCGATGATGCCGCCCGCTACACCGCGATTGGGATTGCCGCGGGTGTGGCGCTTCACCATGTTGACGTTCTGCACTAACACGCGGTCGTCATCACGCACCGACATTACCGTACCCCGCTTACCCTTATCCTTGCCGGTAAGCACGATTACGTCATCACCCTTTTTCAACTTACGCATTGCTCGTCACCTTGATCTTGCCTGCTACCGTATTTAAAGCACTTCCGGAGCGAGCGAAACGATCTTCATAAATTTTTCGCTACGTAGCTCACGGGTCACGGGCCCGAAAATACGCGTGCCGATCGGTTGCAGCTGATTGTTCAGCAACACGGCGGCGTTCCCGTCAAAACGTATGAGCGAACCATCGGGGCGTCTCACACCCTTGCGGGTGCGCACAACCACGGCGTTGTACACTTCGCCCTTTTTCACCTTGCCACGCGGTACCGCTTCCTTCACGCTCACCTTGATGACGTCACCCACATGAGCATAACGGCGCTTGGACCCGCCCAGCACTTTAATGCACATCAGACGTCGAGCCCCGCTGTTGTCAGCCGCGTCCAACACTGTTTGCATCTGGATCATTGCCTGTCTCCGCCTATATCTATCACTGCGCCGCGAACGCGGTCGTAGCCGTTACACTTCAGCCAACGCGCGCTCAACCACTTTCACCAGGCGCCAAGACTTACTCTTGGACAACGGCCGGCACGATTCCACTACTACCACGTCGCCTTCGCGACATTCATTGTTCTCGTCGTGCGCATGCAATTTGGATGAACGCCGCACATACTTTCCATACACGGGATGCGGAACCTTACGTTCAACCAATACTGTGACGGTCTTGTCCATCTTGTTGCTGATCACTCGCCCGGTCACGGTGTGCGGGACTTTGCTTTGCTCTGACATAATGCTCAACCCGCCTTTTTCTCGTTGAGGACAGTCTTCACGCGCGCGATATTGCGGCGCACGTTCTGCATCAAATGGGGCTTCGTCAGTTGCCCGGAGGCCTTTTGCATGCGCAAATTAAACTGTTCGCGCAGCAAACCCAGCAACTCCTCTTTCAACTCCGTCGCGCCCTTCTGCCTCAGATCACTGGTATTCATCACATCACCGTTCGTGTTACGAAGCTGGTCTTGATCGGCAATTTAGCCGCCGCCAAGCGGAATGCCTCGCGGGCTATTTCCACGGAGACGCCTTCCATCTCATACAACATACGGCCAGGTTGGATCACGGCAACCCAATATTCTACGTTACCCTTACCTTTACCCATCCGCACTTCCAGCGGCTTTTTGGAAATCGGCTTGTCTGGAAACATGCGGATCCAGATCTTGCCGCCGCGCTTGATATGGCGGGTCATCGCACGTCGCGCGGCTTCGATCTGGCGCGCGGTGATACGACCACGGCCGACGGCGCGCAGGCCGTACTCACCAAAACTAACTTGATTGCCGCATTGCGCCAGGCCGGTGTTGCGACCCTTATGTTGTTTGCGGAATTTGGTTCTCTTAGGCTGCATCATGACAGCGTTTCCCCTTAGTTCGCAGCGACTTTTTCGGCGCCCTTGTCCTGGGCGGCCTGCTGCTCCGAGGCCTGATCGAAGACCTCACCTTTGAATATCCATACCTTGATCCCGATCACCCCGGAAGGCGTGTGGGCTTCGGCAAAGCCGTAGTCGATATCAGCACGCAACGTATGCAACGGCACGCGGCCTTCGCGATACCATTCGCTGCGCGCGATTTCAGCACCGCCGACGCGCCCGCCGACATTGATCCTGATGCCTTGCGCGCCCAAGCGCATGGTATTGGTCACCGCGCGCTTCATCGCGCGACGAAACATGATTCGGCGCTCCAACTGTTGCGCTACGCTCTCGGCCACTAATAGCGCATCCAACTCCGGCTTGCGGATTTCCTCGACGTTGATGTGCACCGGCACACCCATCATCTCGGAGACTTCCTTGCGCAGGGCGTCGACATCCTCGCCCTTCTTACCAATCACGATGCCGGGACGCGCGCTATGGATGGTAATGCGCGCCGTGCGAGCAGGACGTTCGATCTGTATACGACTGACAGAGGCGGTCGAAAGTTTCTTGCGCAGAAACTCACGCACCTTCAGGTCGGTATACAAATAATCGGCGTACTGTTTAGAGTCCGCATACCATGTCGACGTCCAGTCCTTGATGATCCCCAGACGTATACCGGTTGGATTGACTTTTTGACCCATGAGCGTCTCTCTCTTATCTCTTGTCGCCAACGACCACAGTGATGTGGCTGGTGCGTTTCATGATGCGATTGGCGCGACCCTTGGCGCGGGCACGAATGCGTTTGTGCGTCGGGCCCTCGTCAACGAATATTTTGGTGACTTTGAGTTCGTCCACGTCAGCGCCCTCGTTGTGCTCGGCGTTGGCGATAGCGGACTCCAACACCTTTTTAACGATCACTGCGGCTTTCTTGCGGCTGAAGGCCAGCAAGTTGAGCGCGCGATCAACGGGCATGCCGCGCACCTGATCAGCCACCAGCCGACCTTTTTGCGCAGAGAGACGCGTATATTTCAATGTCGCTGCTACTTCCATCGTCCTACCCTTTACTTCGCCTTTTTGCTGCCCGCGTGACCTTTATAGGTACGCGTCGCGGCGAATTCGCCCAACTTATGGCCAACCATGTTTTCGCTGACCAGTATCGGCACATGCTGCCGTCCGTTGTGCACTGCTATGGTCAACCCGATCATTTCCGGGAAGACGGTGGAACGGCGCGACCAAGTCTTAATCGGCCTTCTACTGTGGGACGCGGCAGCCTCACTCACCTTTTTCTCAAGGTGAAGATCGATAAACGGTCCTTTTTTTACTGAGCGTGGCACTGGATTCTCCCCGGCCTATGTAACCTATTTACTCAATTTACGACGCTGTACAATCATGGCGTCGGTGCGCTTGTTGTGGCGCGTCTTATAACCCTTAGTGGGCACACCCCAAGGCGTCGTGGGATGGTTACCTTTCGAGCGTCCTTCGCCACCACCATGCGGATGGTCGACGGGGTTCATCGCCGAACCGCGCACCGTAGGACGAACGCCGCGCCAACGTTTGGCGCCCGCCTTACCGAGGGAGCGCAGGTTGTTCTGCTCATTACCCACTTCACCGATCGTCGCCCTGCATTCGACATGCACTTTGCGCATCTCGCCTGAGCGCAAACGCAGGGTGACGTATGCGCCTTCCTTAGCCACTAATTGCACACCCGCGCCGGCGCTACGCGCCATTTGCGCGCCCTTGCCGGGCTTCATTTCGATGCAATGGACGACACTACCGACCGGAATATTACGCAACGGCAACGCATTACCTGGTTTGATGGGCGACCCGGTGCCAGACATGACTTCTGCGCCGACTTTCACGCCTTTGGGGGCGATGATGTAACGCCGCTCTCCGTCCGCGTACAGCACTAAGGCAATGTGCGCACTGCGATTCGGATCATATTCCAAACGCTCGACCTTGCCGACGATTCCGTCTTTGTTTCGCTTAAAATCTACGATGCGATAGTGGCGCTTGTGACCCCCACCATGATGACGCACCGTCACACGACCGTTGTTATTGCGACCACCGTTCTTGGCGATCCTATCGACCAACGCGGCATGAGGTGGACCCTTATGGAGACTGGGTTCCACTACCTTCACCACAAAGCGGCGCCCCGGAGAAGTCGGTTTTACTTTTACAAGTGCCATCACTGCCTTCCTAAAAATCTAACTCTCGCGCGCGATTACTGCGCGACGGCGAGCTCAATATCGAAACCTTCTTTCAAGGTGACGTAGGCTTTTTTCGCGCCCGAGCGACGGCCGAATGTTTGACCGAAACGTTTAGTCTTGCCCTTGGTGTTCAACACCCGGACATCTTGTACCTGTACGTCGAACATTTGCTCCACGGCGCCCTTGATCTCCGCCTTGCTGGCGTCGCGCATCACCTTGAACACGAATTGGCGATCACGATCCGCAGCCACGCTAGCCTTTTCGGAGATATGCGGAGCCAACAGGACTTTCGATAAGCGTTCTTTGTTCATGCCAGCGTCTCCGCGTACTGCTGCAGTGCCGCCTTGG
Organism: uncultured Chromatiaceae bacterium; assembly: GCA_945787555.1. Classification (GTDB taxonomy): domain Bacteria; phylum Pseudomonadota; class Gammaproteobacteria; order DRLM01; family DRLM01; genus CALZJG01. Next base: position 9,473 of record CALZJG010000146.1, read on the forward strand.
TGAAGACGACTTGCTCATTGCCAACCAGACTGACGGGATCGATTTCACTCACATGACGCACATCGATGTCACGGACGTTACGCGCCGCCAAGAACACGTTGACATCGAAGTCGTCACCGATGATCAACACCTTGCCGTTCACCCCCAAGCCTTGCAACTTGCTCAACAAATCGCGCGTTTTCGGTAGCTCTACGTCGAACTGATCCACCACCAGCAAGCGCTCTTGACGCACCAGCTCGGCCAAAATGGCTCGCAGGGCGCCCCGGTACATCTTCTTGTTGACCTTTTGTGAATGGTCCTGGGGGCGCGCCGCAAAGGTCCTGCCGCCGGTTCGCCACAACGGGCTGCGTATGGTACCGGCGCGAGCACGCCCGCTGCCCTTTTGCTTCCACGGCTTGGCGCCGCCACCGCGCACTTCGGCACGCGTCTTTTGCTTACGCGTACCGGCACGACCTGCCGCCATGTGCGCAACCACGACTTGATGGACCAACGACTCGTTGAATTCACCGCCGAACACCGCGTCGGGGACAGCGACCGTACCAGCGCTACCGCCAGC
>CALZJG010000147.1 GCA_945787555.1 uncultured Chromatiaceae bacterium
ACGCGATCCAGGACTACCACGTGGGGCCGCTGCTAGGAGAGCAATTGATCAAGGACCAGGTCGCCGACGAGGCCGCCGTGGGCGCAGCGCTATCGGAGCAAGCCGACAGACGTGGCAAGGCCCTCGGCGAATACCTAAAGAGCAAGGCCATCGTCACCACCATGGAGTTGGAACGGGCCCTAAAAAACCAAGAATCCACACCGAATCTTCGCATCGGAGAAATCCTCCTTACCGAGGGGCTGGTCACTGAAGAGCAGCTGGACGAAGCGCTGGAGGAGCAAAAAGAGGATCGCAGTGTTCCCCTTGGCGAGATCTTGATAGCAAAGGGCCATGTGAGTATCGCCGAGGTACAACAGAGCCTGTCGAAGAAATTGGGCATCCCCTTCGTTGACTTGCGCAAATTCGAGATCGATCAAGAGGCGGTCAAGCTGGTTCCGGAAAGCCTAGTTCGCCAGCACCGGATCGTCCCCTTGTACGTCTTTGACCAGCACCTGGTCATCGCTGTGGAGAATCCCATGAACTGGGAACCACTCGATGCGGTGCGTTTTCACACCAATCTTGCCGTGGATCCGGTGATGGCGCCCGGCAATGAAATCGAACGCACGATTAATCTACTGTATTCGATGGTGGGGATCGACCAATCATCGTTCGATGACTTTGACGCCCCCGAAGTAGCGGATTACGATCAGCTCGAGGAGTCCTCCGTCAACGACAACGTAGTCGTCAAGCTGGTCAACAAAATCGTTGTCGATGCTCAACACCAAGGGGCCTCCGATATCCACGTCGAGCCACAACCTGGCCGCGCCAACACCTTAGTGAGGATCCGCAAGGATGGCTCGTTAATACGTTACTATGAGGTGCCCAGCAAGATGCGCAACGCGCTGATCGCGCGCATCAAGATTATGGCCGGACTGGACATATCCGAGCGCCGCAAACCTCAGGACGGCAAAATCGACTTCAAGAAATTCAGCACCCTGCCCATCGAATTGCGCGTCGCCACGTTGCCCACCACGGGCGAGCTGGAAGATGTGGTCCTGCGCATCCTGGCCAGCGGCAAACCGGTGGCAGTGGACAAATTGGGCCTTAGCGAAAGCAACCGAGAACAGCTCTTGGATGTCATCAGCAGACCTTACGGCTTGTTCTTCGTTTGCGGCCCCACCGGCTCTGGCAAGACCACCACACTGCATTCGATCTTGGGATATTTGAATACCGCAGAGCGCAAGATCTGGACGGTGGAAGACCCAGTCGAAATCACCCAGATCGGTCTGCGCCAGCTACAGGTCAACACTAAGATAGGCCTGGGATTCCCCGAGGCGATGCGCGCCTTCCTGCGCGCCGATCCGGACATCATAATGGTGGGAGAAATGCGCGATAAGGAAACCACCAACATTGGCATTGAGGCCTCCCTCACCGGTCACCTCGTGCTGGCCACCCTGCATACGAACAGCGCGCCAGAAAGCATCCTGCGCCTGCTGGATATGGGCATGGACCCCTTCAATTTTGCCGACGCTCTGATCGGCGTACTGGCGCAGCGCCTGACCAGGCGCCTGTGCCCGGAGTGCAGAGAATCCTATAAGGCCAATATGGATGAAGTCGATGAGCTACTGGCGGAGTACTGCCATGAGATCGATAAAAGCGACGGTGCTCTGGGCAAGGAGTCAACGGTCCGCAACACCGTCCTCGAACGGTGGAAAGAGCGCTTTGCGGACAAGAAGGGCCGTTTCACCCTCTATCGCGCCAAGGGGTGTGATGAATGTAGCAACACCGGCTATCGAGGTCGGCTCGGCATTCATGAACTGCTGGTCGCGTCGGACACCATCAAGAAGCACGTGCTCGAGCAGGCGCCGGTCTCCACCCTATTGGCCACTGGAGTCAGCGAGGGTATGCGCACGCTCAAGCAAGATGGCATAGAAAAAGTGTTGGCCGGACACACGGACATTCACCAGGTGCGGAAGGTCTGTATAAAATGAAGGTGCAACAGAGATAGACGCCACCTCTTGAATTAGGGGTCGAAGTGGTGAAAATACAGCGTAAATATAGTGCCTAATTCGAACTGGTTTCCTTCCAGTACCAACTCGCGCCGGTCATTAGCGGGTGGTAGTTCAGCGTGCAAGGTGGGGGCCGTTCTCACGTTACATTATCCGCTACATCGGACCAGGCTAGATAGAAAGAACAATGTCAGGCCTTGCACTTCAACTTTAAGATGTGTGACTGCAAGGCCCCAGACACCCCGTCAAAGGCGTCGTACACTATGTACGGCGTGTATGTCTTGTCGTGAATCGCACAGCTGATCTCCGCAGCTCAGATCGAAAAGATTCGCCTTTAGCCACAAGGCCCCGTACGGAGCGCCTATACTTGCCCTAAGCACGCCTGTGCGAAGGTTCAGCCCACCGGGTGACCCCTAGGATAAGGAGAATAGGTCATGCATAAGATTTTAATAGGAATTTTCGTGGCTGTGGCCATGCTTGGTTGCTCGCAGGACAACACCCCCACGAGCGCAAGTGCCGGCATGGTGACCATCATGACGCCGGCCAATGGCGCTAAAGTAGCGGCGAATGCACCTTTTTCGGTGGAGTATGCGGTGACGCCCAGTCCCCAAGGCAACCATGTACATATCTACATCGATAATGGCAAACCCGATGTGGTGAAGACCATGAAAGGATTCTATTCCGTCAAGGCGCTCGCGGCGGGGCCGCACACCATCACCATTAAGGAGGTCACCAGCGGCCATAGCGACACGGGGGTAGAAGCGTCCGTGCAAGTTGTGGCGGAATAGCGGAGTGCTAACCCCGATTGGTGACGATCAAACTTGATGGCGAAGTGACCCTGGTCGGTGGCGCGTGTGAGATGCGAAATGCGGTAGGGTGTGGCCCAGGTCACCGCGGACAAGGCGGCGATATGGTAGCAGTTGGCCACTGCATCCTGGATCGGATCGAAGAACTCGGCATGTCGCGAGCACGCAGAAAGAGATAAAGCGAGACATCGATTTGATAGAAGTGCCACGTGCGCAGGGTTGGCCCAAAGCGAAGCCCTTGGACTATTAAATCGCAGAGTTTGACGCTCTCAAAGAGAGAGAGCAGGCCTAGATAGCGGGCGATTAAACGATCCGATTATACGGTCAAGGAGAATGCGCAACATTATGGGGTACACCATGAGATGGTAGACCCCGCAATCTCGTCGGGTGATCTCGCAGCCATCACTACGATCCCGACTTGCGGCTTCAACGCCGAATCTGCTAGCTTGGATGTGTTGCATAACACAATACAGAATTTTTAGTACATTCTGAAATGCAACTATAAATAATAATGATTGCGCTGCAGCTTGACTGGTTTGGCACGAACCAGCCACAAGAGCACCATTAGGGGGATGGATGGGCAGCAAGCGAATAATAAGAGCGTTTATCGCCATCGTCTGGGCACTCTGTTTTTGTCAGACAGCTTGGGCCTTGTCTGTCACGCGTGGACCCTATTTGCAATCTGGGGCGCCCGATAGCATCACTATAAAGTGGCGCACGGATCAAACCACCGACAGCCGGGTGCGTTACGGTACTAGTCCGAGCAACCTTTCCCAGAGCCGTTCGATCAGTGGCAGCCGGCGCACTCACGAAGTCCAACTGACCAACCTGACCCCCAATACCAAGTATTACTATGCCGTTGGAAATGCTCAAACAACGCTGGCGGGAGCGGATAATGAGCATTATTTTACGAGTTCGCCGAATCCGGGGAGCCGGAAGCCGACGCGCGTTTGGGTCATCGGTGATTCGGGTACCGCGGACAGCAATGCACGCCGCGTGCGGGATGCCTACCTGAGCTACTCCTCCGGGCGGGAAACCGATCTGTGGTTAATGCTAGGCGACAATGCTTATCCGGATGGTACGGATTCACAGTACCAGTCGGCGGTGTTCAATACCTATCCCAGTCTGTTACGCAATACGGTGCTGTGGCCGACGCTGGGCAATCATGACGGTCATAGCGCCGATTCCGCCAATCAAAGCGGGCCCTATTACGACATTTTTTCCTTGCCGAGGAATGGTGACGCGGGTGGCGTGCCATCGGGGACCGAGGCGTACTATTCCTTTGATTTCGGAAACATCCATTTTATCAGCTTAGAGTCATACGAAACCAACCGCTCCACCAGCGGTGCGATGATGACGTGGCTGGAAGCGGACCTCAGCGCCACGGACAAGGACTGGGTTATCGCCTTCTGGCATCATCCGCCTTATTCGAAGGGCTCCCACAATTCAGACAGTGAAACCAATTTGGTTCAAATGCGCCAAAATGCCTTGCCGATACTTGAGGCCTATGGCGTGGATCTGGTGATGTCCGGGCATAGTCACTCCTATGAACGCTCCTTTTTGATCGATGGACACTATGGGAACTCGGGATCGTTTCGTTCTTCCCACAAGAAAGACGGCGGAAGTGGCCGCGAGTCCGCCAGCGGTGCTTACCGCAAATCCGCCGTTGGGCCGGTACCGCATGAAGGCGCGGTTTATGCGGTGGCCGGTAGTTCCGGCAAAACCAGCGGCGGCTCACTCGACCATCCCGCTATGTACCTGTCATTGAATACGCTCGGTTCGATGGTGTTGGATATCGATGGTAACCGCATGGATGCGGTGTTCCTCGACAGCAATGGCAGCGTGCGGGATTCATTCACGGTCATTAAAGGCAGTGATACCCCTGCGGATCCGGACCTCAACAGTGATGGGCGAGTGAACAGCCTTGATATCGGTATTCTCATGAGCCGGTGGGGTGGGAGCGACAGTGGCGCGGATCTCGATCGCAACGGTGTCGTGGCGGATGAGGATCTGCAGATGTTGTTGGAGGCATGGTCACCATGATGATGATGCTACGGACTCTGTTACCTCGTGTTCTATGCACGGTGCGTGGTGCACGCGGTGACACGACGCATCGCGATCATGGTCTTTTGTTTGCGTGTGTATTGTCGCTGTTGTGCTGCGTAGCACCAGCGCAGGTTTATGCCCACGCCGGCATCCATGAGCGGATTGACGAATACAGTCGCCAATTGCTCGCCCATCCCAATGATGCGGCGCTGTATTACGCGCGCGGTGAACTCTATCGTGCCCACCAGAAGTGGGATTTGGCGCTGGCGGACTTGGACCGCGCCCAGCAATTGGATCCCGCCCTGGCGGAGGTAGATCTGGCGCGCGGCAAGCTGTGGCTGGAGTCGGGATCTGTAAAGCGGGCGGTGACCGCCCTGGATCGCTACCTTAGCAGGCGCACCGCGCATGTAGACGGGTACGCCACTCGGGCGCGCGCCAATGTCCTCCTGCGGCACTTCCGCCGCGCCGTGGCGGATTATGACCAGGCGATAGCGGGCTTGAAAAACGCGACGCCGGAGTATTACCGGGAACGCGCCCAGGCTGTGTTGCAGGCCAGTGACGGGAGTGTAGAGGAAGCCCTTGCGGGCCTCGACGCAGGTATCCATGCGATCGGCCCCGTTGTCAGCTTGCAGGGTTTGGCCATTGAACTGGAACAACGGCGCAGCGCCTACGGGGCGGCTCTACGTCGTCTCGAGCAACTTCCGCCTCTGTTACAAAGCACGCCAAAGTGGCAAGTGATACGCTGTGAGATTTTGCACCATCTCGGTCGTATCCAAGAAGCGCGCGCCGTGCTAAGCGGCGTATTGGATAGGATCTCGGCAATGCCGGCATCCCGCCGCAAGAGCACGGTGATGCAAGGTTTGCGCATGCGGGCCGAGGCCGCCCTGGGTCAACTGGAGAGGTGAGCGAGTCTTGTTAGCCAGTGGTACATATCTGCTAGCGAAGATCCCGTTATCTCGGAGTGTGTTCTTACGCCTCGGATTGGCGACCTGGGCGTATCTGGTACTTTCAACGCTGATATTCGCAGCGAATGTCGCGCAGGCGGCGACTCTGAGTCTGGCGCCCGCTAATGGCAGCGTAACGGTGGGTTCCACATTCCAGCTTGTCGTGCGCGCCAATAGTCAGGGAGAGGCGTTGGTCGTGGCAGACGCCATCATCAACTACGACCCCGCCGTGCTCGAACTCCAGGCCATCGCGACCGGTGGTTCTGATTTCGCGCACGCCTTTGCTGTGACACCGGCCCTGTTCCCCATTCGCGACATCGATCAAGTCGCCGGGCGTGGCCAAGTGGTCGTGGCGCGGCCCACGCCGGGGGTAAACGGGGCATCGCTGGAGGTGGCCACGTTGACCTTCCGTGCCTTGGCGCCGGTAGGCAATACCACCATTGATTTTAGTTTCGCCGGTGGTGGGGCGGGCACTGACTCCAATTTGGTGCGCAATGATGGCTTGGGCTCGGACGCATTAACGGGTGTCTCTGGGGCGACATTAACTATCAGTGAGCCGAATACACCCCCCACGGCGTTGAACGGCAGCCTGAACGTCACCGAAGACACCATGGCGACGGGCACCCTCAGTGCCAGCGACGCCGACGGTGACGGTCTGACCTACACCGTCGTGGCCAACGCCAGCAAAGGCACGGCCGTCATCACCAATGCCGGCACCGGTGCCTACCGCTACACGCCGAATCCCAACGCCACCGGCGCCGACAGCTTCACCTTCCGGGTCAACGACGGCACGGTGGATTCCAACATCGCCACCGTCAGT
>CALZJG010000148.1 GCA_945787555.1 uncultured Chromatiaceae bacterium
GGTTCCTCCTGCGCGGCGTCCGTTTGGTTGCTACGCCGTATGAACGGCAGTATCTCGGCCGTCCGCGCCAGCAAAGCGTCGCGCGACGCGCGCAGAGTCTGAACGAGCGCCGTCAGCGGCGCCGCCGCGCACGACGCCAGCAGCCCGAACACCACGCCGGCGATGGCCAGCCCCGCCTCACGCTGGCTCACCACGCCCTCGATCAGGAGCATCTGTCCGATTAGCACGGCGGCGCATAGCGCGTAGAGTCCCGGCTCGATCACCCGGAAAAAACGCGGCGTATTTAACATCATGGACTTCGCATTCATAAGGTTCACCTCCAGGTAAAGATTACAAACACAACATGACTATTTAACGGGGCGCAGATGATGCTCATGCGGCGCCCCTTTCTTGCTTGATAAATGACCGAGACACGAAAAAAAAGTTTCGTGTAAGTCGCCTAGGCGAACGACTCATGCGCCCCGAATAGATCACGATTCCAACTGTGTGTCGGCCATCCTTCCCGCCGCGCACCGCTCGCCCGCATGAGGCCACCCCCCGCTTAGGGCCGCTGCGACTTCAATGACCACTCCCCTGGACGGTGAGCCTGAGGCGCCGCCGCGGCGCGACGGGCGACCCGTAGGCACTGTGCTCTCACCCGATACCGAGAGCGGCGGCCGTGCCGAGCTTCGCATTCCAGCCGGCCGGGCGCCGCGTGGCAGCCCCCGGCCCGTCTCCCAGCTCAAGTCCCACGCCCCCCCCTTTCATGCGCCCTACCCCGCTGAGTGACGCTGAAGATATCCATATGGATAATATTTTTTACTGCATTCCTCAAAACAAACATTCAATTAATAATTAAAGCCGCCCTCCCGCGCCGCCGATAAGGGCACTGTAGCGTTGTGGTGGGTACCATGATTACCGGGTTCTTAAATAAGAAATTTCACACCAGTGAACGGTTTGGCCTGGCGATGATCGCGGCCTCACTGTTCGCTATCGCGTTGATCCTGGGATTACTGATTTACCAACAACGGACCTCCGCCGTGGAGGAAATCAGGACCCAAGGCAGCGGCACCGCCCTGACCCTGAGTCGCTTTTCCCTGGAACAATTGGCCCCCGCCAGCGGTGCCAGCGAACCGCTGTTGCTGGTCGGCCAGTTGCATAGCAATCGCTGGTTCTCCTATGCCGCCGTGACCGACCTGGCCGGCGCCACGCTCTCGGCCACCACCGCGCCCGGCATGTCAGTCCCCGCCCCCCCGGCCGCGAACGGCCAACAGTGGAGTGGTGAACGGCGCATCGAAGGCGATGCCTACGACCGCCTCGAATTCTTTCAAGCCGTAAAAGTGAACAACGACGTCCAGGCCTATATCCGTATCGGCTACCGCATGCCCGGCCTGCCGCTATCCACCGATCAAATCCCTTTCTATGCGATCCTCGCCTTCATCATTTTCTCGCTCACACCCTTGTTCTACTTCCTGATCAAGCGTGAGATGGCGCCCCTGGCGCAGCTCAAGGATCGCCTCAGTGACATGTTGGACGATGACGCCGTGCGCAGCGTCTCGCTCACGCCTTCTCCGGAATTGAGTGATTTCATGTCCGGCTTCAACACCTTCATACGCGAAGCCGAACAGCGCGTCATGCACCTGAAGAATGAACAAGCGCAAACCCTCGCCACCACCAAGATACTGACGTATAAGAAGGCGCGCATCGAGGCGGTACTCGATGCTTTCCCGGACGCCGTACTGGTGCTGGACGAACTCGGCACCGTGTCCTTCGCCAATAGAAAAATAGAAGGCATACTCGGCTTCAGCCGCGAGCAAGCCATCGACAAACGCATCAACGAGTGGCGGGACAACGACAAGATCGTCAACTTCCTGTCCCGTTATCAACGCAAGCCCGGGAAACTGGCGCGCAGCGACAGCATCCAAATCACCGTCGGCGAGCAACCACCACGGCAAATCTCCGTCAACGCCTACCCGCTGCCATCCACCAGTGACCAACATTCGAGCATCGGCACCTTGGTGGTGTTCCGGGATGTCAGCGATGTGGACCTGGCGCGGCAGGCGGCGAGCGAATTCGTGGCGCAGGTCTCCCACGAACTCAAATCACCGCTCAATGTGATCAATATGTACAGCGAAATGCTCTCCAGCGAGGAAGGCTGCAACGAGGACTTGCGCGTCGAATCGATCAACGCCATCCATGATCAAGTGGAGCGTCTGAGCGGGCTCATCAATAATCTCTTGAGCCTCACTCGCATCGAAATGGGGACCATCCCCCCCAACCGCCAGCGGGTCAAACTCCGCGAGCTGTTAATGGATGTCTACGGAAACATCCTGAGCAGCGGTCGCGCGGAACAACTGCAGATGGAAATCGACATTCCCCACGAACTCAGCCCCGTGATGATGGACAAGGATTTGTTCCGTATCGCGATCAACAATCTGCTCACCAATGCCGTGAAATACAACCGTCCCCAGGGCAAGGTGGTCTTTTCCGCGCAAGAGACCGACCAGGAAATCGTGATCTCGGTCCGCGATACCGGCCTCGGCATCTCCCCGGATGACCAACAAAAGATATTTCAAAAATTCTACCGCGCCGAGAGCGATGAAGTTCAGCAACGGCCCGGCCACGGACTGGGGCTGGCCCTGACCAAAGAGATCATCGAATTACACCAAGGCAAGCTTGATCTGCACAGCGAACCGGGCAGCGGCAGCGAATTTTCCATCCACTTGCGCAAGAACACCGCAATACTGAAACAGGCCGTATGAGCGAACATCACATCCTCATTGTCGACGACGAACCCCATGTCATACGGGTGCTGGAACTCAGCCTCAAGCGGGCGGGCTTTACGGTCAGCACCGCCAACAACGGCGCCAAAGGCATTGAACAGATCCGCGCGCGCCATCCCGACGCCGTCATCACGGATATCCAGATGCCGGAAATGGACGGTCAGCAGCTGTGTGCAGCCATCACTGCGGAGTTCCCCGAGCGCACTTTTCCCATTTTCATGATGACCTCGCGCACCGAAGCCGAATACCGCGAATGGGCCGAGCAAATCCGCGACCTGCATTTCATGGAAAAGCCGTTGAGTCCGCGCCGGGTGGTGGATCTCCTGCATCGAACCTTAGCCGCCCATGAACAATCGCAGTCAGATTAGATAGGTCATTGCATCCATGTCAGCGTCCGATCTAGACAAACTCAATCTCGCCAAATACTGGCGGATGCTGTGCCGCATGACCGGCACGCAACCGCGTTTCGTCGTCTTGGATAAGGACGGCGCGGCTGTCTGGCGCAGTGACGGCGAAGAAGTGAGCGACAAGCTCACGGCGGACACGCTGACCAAGGCGATTCAGGCCAGCGAGCCCATGAACGGCGACACCCGCTGCGCCCATCTCGACGGCAAACATTCGCTGGTGATCAGCCCCCTGCATGTCGGCGCCAATCTGGAGGTGGGGTCGCTGGCGGTGATCACCGATCGTTTCAATTCCAAAACCGCCCCCCCCAGCGTGGATGTGCTGATCGACTCGCTGGAGGACCTGGGCACCGGCATCACCGACGAATACCGGCTGGTGAATGAACTCGACGGTGTCGCCGACGAATTGGGCGCGCGCTACGACGAATTGAACCTGGTGTTCGGCATCGCCCGCACCATCAAGACCAATTACAACAGCAGCAACATGTTCGAGACCATGGTCAAGTCCTGCACCGACCATCTCAATGTCGA
>CALZJG010000149.1 GCA_945787555.1 uncultured Chromatiaceae bacterium
GTGCGCTGTATCTTGCAGACGGGCACGGGTGGCCCGCAATGCGTCGAACACCGACAGTCGCTCGAACAACGCATCGGGGTGAAAGTCATCCAGGCACTTGAATTCGACGCTTTCGCTGGCCACAGCGCGCTCCCCCAGAGGCAGGTTCAACTGCGGCGCAAAGCGGAACATCACATCATCGAAATTATCCACGTCTACCGCCACCAGGGGACGGGCGGCCACATCACCCGCCTGCATCACGCCGCGGTTTTCACGGCCGGTGAAGTCACCCAACACCAAGATGCGCAGTGCCTGATCCTGGTGGGGGCGCGTGCGTTCACTGTGTTGCGGTTGGGTGAAATTGAAGGTGAAGTCCAAGCGTCCTGCCATGCCACAGCCTCCGGTATGACGTGATGCGCCGATGCGCATCAGCGAGTTCGGCCTTGCACGCTTCCCGCATGCGAGCCCTGTTCATACATCTTAGCTGTATGAGAAGAAGATTTCCGCCTTGCGGGCCATTCTTTATAATTGACTGATTGAGTAGGGTGATAAGTTGTGCGTGATAAGGTTAGCGCCCACAATGGGTGGGCAAGACACTAGGCATTGTCTACAATCGAGTAGGACAGTCATCGACAGCGAGTAAAATCTCGGTAGAGCATCGACACACCGGGCAGTGGCCATCGAGCGCCGGATCGTAAGCGTCACAAGGTTGGTGACGCGGGAGTTCTTGGGGGACTATCACCCTGAGCAAGAGACAGAGGGATTTGTATGTGTCCGACACAGGCAAACAGGCCCATCGCTGTCTCCACGCCCCTGGGCGAGGACGTCCTGCTGTTTCAGTCCATGTCCGGCGAGGAACGGCTCGGTCGTTTGTTTGAATACACCCTAGAGCTGCTCAGCGACGACGAAAACATCGCCATCCCCGACATCTTGGGTCAGAGCGTGACCCTGCGTCTCGCGCTGCCGAACGATGAAACGCGTTACTTCAATGGCTACGTCAGTCGTTTTTCCCAAGTGGGCCAGAGTGGCCGCTTCGTCCTCTACCAGGCCACCCTCCGGCCCTGGCTGTGGTTTCTGACCCGCACCTCAGATTGCCGCATTTTTCAGGAACAGACCGTTCCCGACATCATTAAGGCCATCTTCCGCGAGTACGGCTTCACCGATTTCGAAGAGCGGCTGAGCGGCGACTACCGCACCTGGGAGTATTGCGTGCAGTACCGGGAAACGGATTTCAATTTCGTCAGCCGCCTCATGGAACAAGAGGGCATGCACTATTTCTTCACCCACGAAGACGGTAAGCACAGCCTGGTGCTCTCCGATGCCTACAGCTCCCATCAACCCACCGCCGGCTATGAACAGATTCCCTATTACCCCCCGGCCGCGGCGGGGATGCGCGAGGAGGAGCACATCAATGACTGGCTGATCACCCAGCAGGTGCAACCCGTCACCTATAGTCTCGATGACTTCGACTTCAAGCGTCCCAAGACCGACCTCATGGTGCGCGCCACGATTACGCGCGAACATGCGGCGGCCGAATACGAGATGTACGATTACGCCGGTGAGTACATCGAGACCGCGGACGGCGAAAACTATGCCCGCGCACGTATCGAGGAGCTGCAGGCGCAATACGAACAAGTGCAGGGGCGAGGCAACGCACGGGGCCTCAGCGTCGGTGCCTTGTTCACGCTGAGCAACTATACCCGCGAGGATCAGAACCGAGAATATCTCGTGGTCGGGGCCAACTATGCGCTCAACCTAGGCGTCTATGAAGCGAACACGGGCAGCGAGGGGCCGCTGTATGCCATCGATTTCACCGCCATCGATGCCCAACAGCCTTATCGTTCCCCGCGCATCACACCCAAACCCGTGGTGCAAGGGCCCCAGACCGCTGTCGTGGTCGGCCCGTCCGGCGAGGAGATCTGGACCGACCAGTTCGGGCGAGTGAAAGTGCAGTTTCATTGGGACCGCCTAGGGGAAAACAATGAGAACAGCTCGTGTTGGATACGTGTTTCGCAAGTCCATGCCGGCAAGGGCTTCGGCGGCATAGACACACCCCGCATCGGCGAGGAAGTCATCGTTTCGTTTCTAGAAGGCGATCCCGACCACCCCATCATTACCGGCCGCGTTTATAACGGTGATAACAAACCTCCTAACGGATTGCCTGCCGCTGCCATGGTTAGCGGGTTGAAATCAAATAGCACACCGGGTGGAGGAGGCGATAACACCATCATGCTTGATGACACCGCGGGCAATGAGCTAATCACAATTCATGGCCAGTTTGACATGGACTCGACCATCGATAACGACCTGCGCGAACATGTGTTGAATAACCGCAGTCGCGATGTGGCAGCAGATGAAAGTGTCTCGATTGGCAACAATCAGACATTGACCATCTCGGCCGATAGGACGAAGTCTGTAACTGCTAACCAAAAGGAATCGATCGGTGGTAACAAAACCATCGCAGTAACAGGCAATCATGAAGAAACGATCAGCGGTAACAAAACCATCGCGGTAACAGGCAATCATGAAGAAGCGATAACAGGCTCCATGAAACAAAATGTCTCTTCCACTAAGTCAGAACATGTCACTTTGGCGAAGGACCTATTTGTCGGCGCTGCTTACCAGGTGACCGTCATTGGATTAATGAATGAGTCGATAGGTGCCGCGAAGATGGAGGAAATTGGAGGTGCAAAAATCGTTGGTGTTGCTGGCCTAAGCAAGGAATCGGTAGGCGTGAGCAAGTCCGTTGGTGCGGGCACCAGCATCACCGAGACTGCCGGTACAAGTATTAGCAATTCTGCCGGTACGACGTTTACGGCGAAGGCGGGTTCGGATTTCAGCGGCTCTGCGGGTGGGAAGATGAGTCTGAGTTCAGACGGAGATATGAGTGCGTCGAGCAAAGCCAAGGTGCTGATTAAAGCGGCCTCTGAGCTTACCCTTAAGTGCGGCAGCGCAAGCATTACCATGAAAGACGATGGAACAATTACCATCAAGGGCAAGGATATTAAGATCGACGGCAGCGGTAAGATAAATATCAAGGCGGGCGGCGATATTGTCATGAAGGGCAGCAATATATTGCAGAACTAGATAAATATGAAAAGTGGTTTGCGAAATGAATGTTCGGGTGAGGGCTATGGATATTGAAATCATGGAAACGGTGGACGGGCCTGAGCCGGCTCTGCGCGAAGATTACCCTGCGCAGTCCAGACCTACGTTGGACGGCGTCGTGATTGGAGTGATAATGAGCTTCACAGAGACAGGAATGCCATTGGTGGCATATCCGGGCAATCAGAGCAAGACAGGGATTGCCGCGAACTCCACCACCGTGTTTAATCGCGACGACGTCGGCTGCCAGGTCGCGTTGTTGTTTGAGTGCGGTGATCCGCAACGGCCTATCGTCATCGGGCGTCTTCAGCATCCGGAAGAAATTGTTAAGCCGAAGACAAAAGACACGGCTGTTGAGTTGGATGGCGAGCGTCTTGAATTCACTGCCGAGAAAGAAATCGTGCTGCGTTGTGGCAAGGCGAGTATTACGTTGACGAGAGAAGGTAAGGTGCTTATCAAAGGCATTTATACACTCAGTCATTCCTCGGGGGTGAACCGTATCAGGGGGGGATCGGTGCAGATCAACTAGCCGAATGATCTTATGTCCACTCCCAACCCATATGATGAATTGCCTTACCGATCGTTTCCTATCGAATGGACCGCACCCGAACGGCTTGCGCTGGCATCCCTGCTACACGGTGGACCACGACAACCACTCGACTCCTACCGAGTGCTTGAACTGGGTTGCGGGGATGGGGCGAATCTCTTGCCGATGGCCTACTATCGAAGGCATGCCAGTTTTGTGGGAGTGGATGGGGCGCGCAGCCAGATAGACGTCGCTAAGTCCGGGAAGTCTGCATCGAAACTATCCAATATAGAATTCATCCACTCGGATTTCCGCACAGCTGACCATCACCTCGACGGAAACTTCGACTACATCATTGCCCACGGTATCTTTTCGTGGGTACCACACGACGTACGCGACGCTCTTCTGCAACTCTGTGCTAAACGCCTTCGTCGCGGAGGGCTGCTGTACCTCAATTACAACACCAAGCCGGGCTGGAACGTGCGCGGGATGGTAAGGGAGTTTTTACTTGCACAAACCGCCGGGATGACAAAGCTCCCTATCCGCGCTCAGCAAGCCCAGGAAGTCGCGGCTAAAGTTGTTTCGTCGCTGACGGTAGGCGAGCACCCTTATTCGCAACTAATGGTCAATGAGTTTCAATTTGTCTGCGATAATCATGTTTCCTACGTGGCACACGAATACCTTGCCAGCGACAACCATCCGTATTGGCGCAGCGAATTTATGGCGCTGGCGCAACATCATGGGCTCGAATACGTTGCGGATGCGGATTTCAATTACAGCTCTGGTCAGATTTCAGATGATATAGTACCGCAGCTTGTTGAACAGCAGATCACCGGCCGATCGCTTGATGACACCGTGGATTTCCTATGTTATCGGCAACTTCATACTCCGATTCTGACCCGCAGCCCGTTGACGCGATGCCCTCCGAGCATAGAGGAGTTTTCGAATTTACTGGTCGCTTCGTGTCTTACGGCGTGTGAGCAAAGTGGTACTCAAAACTCCATGTTCCAACATCCATCGGGTTACCAGGTGGAGGCGAAGGAAGAGGTCATCAGGACGGCGCTTGAGAAGCTGCAGCCGCTTTGGCCGCGTGGGCTCCGCATCGACAGAGTGTTTCCAGACGTGAGGCACGTAATGGATGATTTGAAGCTCTTGCACCGCAACGGGCTTATCGAATTGCGCTGCACCGAACCCAGCGATCTTGAATTCCATCACGACCGACTGAAGAGATGGGAAGTCGAATGCGGCGATTATATGACGACGCCGTATCACACATTGGAAGCCGTCTCGGCTTCTGTCGCCGACGAATCAACAATGTCATATCCATTCCCTGTCGCTGGAGGGGTGCAGGCGTAGTATGTGGGCCATAACAAACCATACGCCTTATAAGGTCGGGAAGACTTGGGGCCGTGACAAAGAGGGCGTCCACGAATGGATCGTGGCTGTGAAGGCAACCTACGACATCAAGCCCGATGGCAGTCTTGTACTTGCTGATGAGCAGCTCGATCCGCTGCTTGTTCCGGAATACAACGGCGAAGATGGTGTGTCGAGTCTGCGTTACGATGCGGACCTGGTTGCTCCCAAGCCGACGACGGATGTCGTCGTCAATGCCACGGCGTATGCACCGAAGGGGCGCCCGAGTGCCGACTTTCTCGTTTCGGCCCAGGTCGATCGAATAAGAAAAGTAATTCGAGTTATAGGCAATCGCAGATGGAAACGCGGCGTGTCCGGCATCCACCCCTCGGCGGCGGAACCCATCACTGAGCTTCCTATCATCTACGAACACGCCTACGGTGGCTATGACCAAAC
>CALZJG010000150.1 GCA_945787555.1 uncultured Chromatiaceae bacterium
CACTGAAACTGTCCTGCAACGGGAGGAAGGAGAAGCCGTTGTGTGAGTTTCGCTACTCAATGGCGCTGACTAACACAGAAAATAGTTTCGCTGGTGACAGAGACGGTTTTTCGAGGTTCCCATAATACTGCAAGCCCGTGCTTGTAGCAGTCAGCAAATCCTTGAGCAGGTGGTCCCGAACTCCCGCGCCTTGTTGTATTAATTGTGCGACGCGGTAGGCATCCATCAACAGGCCGCCGAGACCGAGTGGGTCAGCGGTGGTGATATCGCCCTCGTCGAGCATGACGGCGTAGTCTTGGATCACGTCGTCGAGGTCGGGCTCACACTCTGATCCCAGCCACTGTGCCGCGCCGGATTGCAGTTGTACCGCCGTGATGTAGCCGTCCAACGGATCATGCTGTCCCATCGACGAGACCAGCGGACGCGACAAATCAATGCTCATTTTCCAGGCCATGCGGCGCCGTCGGGACGTAGACGATGGCGGGTAAGTGAATGCCTGGAAGGCACTGTAAGCCAATTCGCGCGCCCATACCTTGTATTGCGCCTGCCCGGTCATGCGGGCGACCTGATCCAGCGCGTGCATCCATGTGGTGAGATAGTGAAAGTACTGGCCGTCACGTTCCCACTCCAAGCGCTCGTCGTAGGGGTCGTCGGCTGCGCGTTCTGGTAGCGTTTTGCCGATGCGCAACCCTCCGCGGGTGGGGTGCGCCGCGCCCTCTTGCTCACTCAAGCCGCTGATCCATCCGCGACGCGGATCGTCAACCCGATGCCGCCCCAAGATGTGATGCACTTGATCGACCAGGCGCAGCGCCAGTTCAGTGTAGTGATGATCGCCGGTTGCCTGCGCAAGGCCGAGGAAATTGCACACCGCAAAAGCGTCCGTCCACAAGTAGCGCTGCGGAGGCGCCTCGGTAGTGAGCCCGGTGCGCTCGGCGAAACACATCATCAGCTCGCTGGAGATCTTTAGGGAACTGGACATTCTTCGGGTTCCTGTCGGACTGTGTCTATCATTAACTCAGCAACAGACTATTGAATCTAGCGCCCGTTCCAGTGCAATGACAAATGACTATCGGCATCGAGTGTGACGCGGGTGCCGAGTGATTTGCCTTCCTGGTTGAGCGCCTCCGCCAACCATTGCGCCTCCTGCCGGGTTGCAGAGTTGATCCGCAGATGCTTGAGCCTTGTGGGCGTCATCACCAAGCGCTGCAGACGGCCGCTGGCCGCATCCACGGTGGGAAAGTACATCAGCCCCAGATCATCGCGGTATTCTTCATTGCCGCCGATGCCCTCGTAGTCGGTCAGAAAGTCTCCGCAACCGTAGACGATGAGTCGGTCTTGATATACCTCGATGCCCTTGACGTGGTGTGAAGAGTGTCCGTGAACAACATCGATGGCGGCACCATCGATCAAGGCATGGGCAAATTCACGTTGCTCGCGAGCGATGTGGTATCCCCAGTTCCCCCCCCAATGGAGTGAGGCGACGACGATATCATTGGACTTTTTTACGCGTCGCACCTGATCTGCGATACGCCGCACCGTGGCAGCGGATAGGTCGGGCAACAAGTTGATGCCGGATCGCTCGGCTGTGGCGGCCCAGTCTCTGCCGATCCCGCTAGTCTCCGCGCCGAACGCGACCACCACCACCCTTCCCTTGTCAGGCACCTTGATGATCGCGGGCGCCTGGGCTTCTTGCAGCGTGCGGCCCGCGCCGGCAGTCCTGATGCCGGCCTTGGTCAAGACGGCCAGTGTCTCTTCCAAGCCTACCTGGAGCCAGTCCAACACATGATTGTTGGCGAGCGCGCAACAGTCGATCGCCGCCGCCGTGAGGCCAGGCATATTCCCCGGATGCATGCGGTAGTTAATGCCCTTCGGGCAGTAATCCTCGCTAGTGGTGATCGCCGTCTCCAGATTGATGATGCGTGCATCGGGCGCCTGTCGTTGCAGCTCCGCGAGCGCATCCCCCCAGATGTAGGCAAAGTCGACCGGTTTGTGTATGGGGCCATTGCGTTGCTCGGCCAGACCGACGTAGTCACGAGCGTCGCGGACATACGGTTCATGGAGCCGCGGATCAGACGGGTGCGGCAGCAGCTGATCGATGCCGCGTCCAGTCATCACGTCACCACAAAAAGACAGGGTCACCAGCGGCTTGATTTTACGGGTGCTGTCACTTGTCACGGTAAGTGCTTCCATGAGCGTTGGCGGCAATGTCGTCCCCAATACTGCGAAACCCAGGAGGCGCAAGCAGTGGGTCTCGCCCGACACAGGCCTGGCTATAATCAGGCCTTATGATGCACCGCCGGCACGTGCTCAGTGCGGGCAATAGCACGCGCGCGCGCTCCAATCCGGGTGCTGCGCACGGGCCTGTTCCAAACAGGCTTGCTTTGTTTCGGCTAGAGTGTCGGCGTAGAAATGCTCGTGACACACGCGGCAGCGAGAGAACTTGGGTTCTCTTTTCACGGAATGTGGCGGTCGTTACGGCTCATTCATGTATCCCCCTTCGATTTCAACAAACCGATGAACTAACGCTGATAAGTGCCCATCAGCTCGGCGCTGGCCAGCACATGGCCGTGCATCGCCGCCTCCACCTTGGTCTTGGTGGGCGATTGGAGATCGGGCAATACTGTATCCAGCGCATAAAGTTTATGGAAATAACGGTGTTTCCCGACTGGCGGGCAAGGACCACGATAGCCTACTTGCTTCCAATCGTTGAGCCCTTCCAAGGTGTCCGGTGGCAGGCGTTGACTCGTCACACCCTCGGAGAGAGCGGTGGTGGAAGGCGGCAGGTTGTACAGCAGCCAGTGCACCCAAGTCATGCGTGGTGCCGCAGGGTCCGGGGCATCGGGATCATCCACGATCAGTACCAGAGACTTTGCCGCCCCAGGCACGCCACTCCATGCCAGCGCCGGCGAGATATCGGCACCATCACAGGTGTGTATGCTGGGAATCTCGCCCTGATGGGTGAACGCCGGTGAAGAGAATCTGAGTGTCATGGCAACCTCCTTCAGAGCAGCTCTAGTTAATTTAGCCTAAAAAAGCGTAGTCCATCACTCTAAGGCACCTGTTGAACGCGAGTCGTGCCAGTCTTTCCACGCACCCTTACCCTCGCAGGGGAAGCTCTAGGTGGGAGTGGTGTGGCGGCTTCCGAATTAACAGCGTGCTGAATAAGCCAATTTCCCCTGAAGTTTGCCATTTGCGAGCATTGTAGCTAAATCTAAGGTATCGATACCTGCCTGGAAACTAAGGAGTAGCAGCCGTGCCCAGCATCCTGATCACCGGCAGTAATCGTGGCCTGGGGCTAGAGTGGACGCGTCAATATGCGCGGCTCGACTGGAAAGTCTATGCAACGTGCCGCCATCCCGATGCAGCAGATGAGCTGCAGCAACTCAAGCACGACTACCCCAAAATCGAAATACATCGACTCGATGTGACGCGGGCCGACGAGATCAATTCCGTTGCCGAAAAGCTGCGTACACAAGATATAGATATCCTGCTGAACAATGCCGGCGTCTATTTGGAAAAGTTTGAATCCAGTACCTTGGGACATATCGATTACTCTGCATGGGAGGACACGTTCAGTGTCAACCCCCTGGGGGCGGTGCGTGTCACCGAGTCCTTCCTAGATCATGTGGCGGGCAGTAGGAAGCGCCTGGTGGTGGCCATCACCAGTCATATGGGAAGTATCGCCGAGATCGATCACCCCGGCAGTTATGCCTATCGCTCCAGCAAGGCGGCTTTGAACGCGGCCATGAAGGGAATCTCCGTGGCACTGCAGCCGCGCCGTGTCGGTGTGCTGCTGCTCCATCCGGGTTGGGTGAAGACCCGCATGGGAGGACCGGATGCGTTGATTAGCACGGCGACAAGCGTAGGTGGTATGCGTGCCATCATCGAGCACTTCGATTTTGAACGATCGGGAAGTTTTTATCGCTATGATGGCAGTGTCATCCCTTGGTAATCAGCGCATGTCTGTGCTGGCAGCCGCTGGCGAGCATCCGTGACAACTGGGCCAAGATCTGGATCTCACCTAGGCTCGCGCTTGGTAACTTGATTGCTATAGCGTTTATCCCTTGCTGATCAGATCCTCACTAGCGCCTCGCGTAGGCTGGGAGTTAGTATTATTAGGCCACTACCTAGGGGAACTTGGTTTTCTTTGTGCGATGCTTGAGAGCGCAGCGTTCTTCCTGACGTTATATGCGCTGCAGAATACGAAGGGGTCAGCGCTGGCGAACACTCAGCGCCTCCCCTCTAGCCTGGCTTTACGTACCGTCCATCACTCTGTGGAGTACATTAGCGATGGCAATGGAAGCGGTGACCGCGATAATCGTGATCGGCGGTTTGACCTTGATTTTGGCGAGCTTGTTGTTCCTCGCCGATAAGTGGCTGCGCGTGTACGAAGACCCGCGCATCGACTTGCTCGAAAACATGTTGCCTCATACTAATTGTGGCGCCTGTGGCTATCCCGGCTGCCGCGCCTTCGCCGAGGCCCTTGTGCAAGAGCAAGCACCGCCGGGCCGCTGCACTGTGAGCAGCGCCGAGGGACTACTGCACATCGCGAACTATCTTGGTGTTCCCGTCGGCGAGGAGGAAAAGCGTGTTGCCCGCCTGGCGTGCGCCGGCGGCAGCAACGTGGCGCGCAACCGCGCGCATTACACCGGAATGGCCACCTGCCAGGCGGCGACTCAAGTGAGCGGCGGCGCAAAGGACTGCGCCTGGGGGTGCCTGGGTTTCGGTGATTGTGAGGCCGTCTGTGACTTTGACGCGATACACATGAACCCTCACGATCTTCCGGTGGTGGATGAAGACAAATGCACGGCCTGCGGTGATTGCGTCGTGGCTTGTCCCAAGAGTCTGTTTTCGCTGCACCCGATAAGTCACCGCTTGTGGGTGGCGTGTAGCAGTCAGGCGCAGGGCGATGTGATACTCGAAGGTTGCGAGGTCGCCTGCACCGCCTGCGGGCGGTGCGCTATGGATGCGCCCGCGGGATTGATCGCCATGCAGAATAATCTACCGGTCATTGACTACAGCGGGAATCATCAAACACGAATTCCTATCGAGCGTTGCCCAACCGGCGCCATCGCATGGATCGAGCCTGATGGACATATCGTCAAAGGCGCCGCCAGCCCCAAGATCATTCGTCAGCAACCTCGGCGCAGCGCAACGACTTGAGGTATGCTGGGTAGAACTGAAATTGTCCTTGATCCCTCTCCCGTAGGCGGGAGAGGGGGGTGAGCGCTGGCAGGTGCCGCAAGCCAGTCAATCGGCGACCCCATCTCCGGTCCTACGCACATGCGTGGGCCCAGGAACTGTTGCCGAACCTGCTTCTCGGCTGTGACGAACCGCCCAATGGGTAATTTGGGTTAAAGGTCACGGCAAGCGAACTGCACGGAAGGCCATCATGACCGCAGCAGCCCAAACGATTAAGTATCCGGGTATTCTCACCGCGCTCGACGGTAATAGTGCGGTGATTCGCTGCGAGCGCGAGGCCAGTGACGCCGCCGGCGCCTATCCCATCACGCCCTCGACGCAAATGGGCGAGTACTGGGCCGAAGCCGCCGCCAGCGGTCACATCAATGTCTCGGGCCGCCCCTTAATTTTCATCGAACCGGAAGGGGAGCACGCCGCGGCGGCGGTCACCGCGGGGCTGTCCATGACCGGTCTGCGCGCCGCCAATTTTTCCTCCGGCCAAGGCATCGCCTACATGCACGAATCGCTGTACGCGGCGGTAGGTAAGCGCCTCACCTATGTACTGAACATGGGCTGCCGCGCCATGACCAAGGCCACGCTCAATGTGCATGCCGGACATGACGATTATCACTGTGTCGACGACACCGGCTTCTTTCAACTCTTCGCCAAAAACGCCCAGCACGCGGCCGACCTCAACCTCATCGCCCATCGCATCGGCGAGCTTGCCCTCAACCCAGGCATCGTCGCCCAGGACGGTTTTCTTACCACCCATGTGATCGAGAGCCTGCGCCTGCCTGAGCGCGACTTG
This sequence comes from uncultured Chromatiaceae bacterium, assembly GCA_945787555.1. Lineage (GTDB taxonomy): Bacteria > Pseudomonadota > Gammaproteobacteria > DRLM01 > DRLM01 > CALZJG01. The sequence continues at coordinate 5,990 of CALZJG010000150.1, forward strand.
ATCGCCGAATATCTGGGGCGGCCCGATGATATGATCTCCACGCCCACGCCGGCGCAACGCCTACTCTACGGCGAGACGCGACGCCGCATTCCGGTCTTGTGGGATGTGGACAATCCGGTCATGGCCGGCATCGTGCAGAATCAAGATGCCTATATGCAAAGCGTCGCGGCGCAGCGGCCGTTTTTCTTCGATCACCTTCCGGCGCTGACCGAGCAAGCGTTCGCTGAATTCTTCGCACTCACCGGGCGGCGCTATGCGCGAGTCATGAGCTATCGCGTCGCGGATGCCGACTACCTCATCGTCGGCCAGGGCAGCGTGGTGGCCAACGCCGAGGCGGTGGCCGATTACTTGCGCGAGACGCGTAAACTTAAGGTGGGAGTGGTGGACCTGCTCATGTTCCGTCCCTATCCCGCGGATTTACTGGGCAAACTTTTACAAGGCAAGAAAGGCGTTGCGGTCCTGGAACGTGTGGACCAGCCGCTGGCCGCCGACCTGCCTTTAATGCGCGAGATCCGCGCCACGTTGAGCAAGTGCCTGGAAAACGGTCGCGAATCCCACCCGCCTTTTCCCGAACTGGCGACTTACCACGACGTGCGTGATGCGCCACCGCTTTATTCCGGCTCCTTTGGGCTGGGCAGCCGCGATTTGCAGCCGGAGGCCTTGATCGCGACGATCGAAAACATGCTGCCGACAAGCAAAAAGAAAC
>CALZJG010000151.1 GCA_945787555.1 uncultured Chromatiaceae bacterium
CACTATCTATGACCTCATTGGGGTCGCTGGGGAACGCATCGCTGTTATCGCCGATCCCATCACCATCGCTATCCGCCGTCTCGGCGGGATTATTTGGAAAGGCATCGGCGTTGTCGCCGACACCGTCATTATCACTGTCTATAGCCTCGTTAGGATCGCTGGGAAACACGTCGCTGTTGTCGCCGACCCCATCACCGTCACTATCCGTCGTCTCGTTGGAATCATTGGGAAAGACATCGGCATTGTCACCGACACCATCGCTATCAGTGTCCTGGGTCTCACTCGGGTCATTGGGGAAGGCGTCCGCAACGTCGCCGACACCGTCATTATCACTATCTATGACCTCATTAGGGTCGCTGGGGAACGCATCGCTGTTGTCGCCGATGCCATCACCGTCAGTATCCGTCGTCTCAGCGGGATCATTGGGAAAGGCATCGGCGTTATCGCCCACCCCATCGGCATCCGCATCAGCCCATTCGTTGGGGTTCGCGGGAAACACATCACTGACGTCGGGTACGCCGTCGCCATCGCTATCGACAGTGGCGGAATTGTTGACCGTGACAAACGTGGCCTCGGATACACCCAGATTATTCGCCTCATCATACGCATAGGCGACCAGGGTAGCGTCGCCATCAGACGCCTGAGTGGTGTTCCAGCTGAATTCATAGGGCGCGCCCGCATCGGTGCCAAGCAATGTCCCATCGACATAGACTTCCACCCGATCCACTGCCAGATTATCGGCTGCACTCACGTCTATAGGCACCAGGCCGTCTACCGTGCTTCCCGAAACCGGGGTGATCATCGTGACGGAGGGTGCCTGGGTATCACTGGGTCCGCCGGGCTGGGCCATCTGCACGGCGCGGTCCGCATTGATGCGACCGTGGCCATAGCGGGTATCCCAACCGTTGGCACCGAGATCGTCCGCGGATGCCTCGAGTATCGACTCTACGCCATCCGCTGACAGTTGACTGTTGACCGATAGGATCAACGCCACCACCCCCGCGGTGGCCGGGCTTGCAAAGGAGGTGCCAGACACCGATGCATAGCCGCCACCGCGGGTGGTGGTCCAGATGCCAACACCGGGCGCGGCCCCATCGATGTAGTGACCGAAATTAGACCAGCTGGCTTTGCCATCGCCACTGGTGGTGGCGGACACCGCGATCAGGCTGGCATTGTCGCTATAACCCGGGTTCGTCCCGCTGTTGCCGGCGGCCACCACCACCACGCCCCCCCTGCTACGCAAGTATTGAGCCGCGCTCGCCACTGTCGTGCTATCGCTCACGTCGTAGCTGATGTTGGCCACTCGCGCGCCGTTATCCGCGGCCCAGGTCAGTCCACGGGCGACATCACTCCAGTAGGCATTGCCGTCGCTATTATTGGTGACCCGTATGGGCATCAATTTTGCGCGCCCGGCGATAGAGGCCACACCCGCGCCATTGTCTGTCGCGGCGGCGACGACCCCGGCCACCTTGGTACCGTGACCGTGTATATCCGACGTGTCCATGTTATTGCTGACGGAGTTCCAACCCGGCACCAACTGCGCGACGAGATCGGGATGGCCGGCATCCACGCCCGAGTCGAGAATCGCCACCGTAATGCCGTCGCCCATCGCCCTGTCCCACGCGCTCGGGGCTTTTATTTTTGGCAAATGCCAAGCATTGGGATACTTGGGGTCGTTGGGAATGAATTGGGTCAACTCGACCACCCTATCCATTTCCGCGAACGCGACATGAGGATGGTTGCGCAGCGCCCTTGCCACCGCCTCTTCGGCCTTAGGGTTCACGTGGACGACATGGACATCGAGCTTGCCTACGCGGCCTAGGCGGCGTCCCCCGCGTTGCTTGAGGATCTTGTCGAACTCGGCTGGCGGAAGGCCAGTGCGGGGCTGCACTAGGATGCGACCCTCTGCCCAACGCTCGGCCTGGGCATGGGCATGGGCGGGCACGAAGATGCCGAACAACGCCAGTAGCGCCATCAGCAAGGTCACGACCCGTGCATTCGGCGAAAGGTATACGGCGCGGCGCAGATTCCTTCTCGGTGTATCGGTGCGTTGCCTTTGCATGCAGGTTCTCATCATTCGCGGGCAGGCCGATAAGCTTGGGCCAATTTCACCCGCCGGGTGGACCTGGCACGGCCATTTTTTCGCCGCGCCGCCATAAGCTCTGGTCGCCCTCTCAACTCGATGACAACCCGTCCCTGCCTTCGGTGGCTGCGCCCTGTCCAAATAAGCGTAGCAGACCCGTGTGTATAGGCACGCGCTCCTTGCTCCGTTACCCACGATTATCGACGCTATGGTAATTAGATTGACGCTAAAATGAAGGGTTTAGGGCGAAATTGTGCGCGCCATCTCACTTTATAGTGCGGGCGCCAGGCGTAATGAAACTCGCTTAAGACTGGGAGGCTTCTAGTAAGAAAGCAGAGGGCGTCATCAGTAAAGAACCGGGAGGTCTTCACAATCGCACCAAGAGCGCTGTCATCGAGGGGGGTAACGATCATGCCGCCACCCGGCGCAGACTTGCCTGCACAAAAAAAGACACCGGCCTGAGGCCGGTGTCCGGGAGTGACGCAGAGATAGATGGTTTACTGTTGCGGTTGCCGACGTCGGCGACTCGCCAGGCTGAGTCCCAGCAGACCTGTCCCAAACAAAGCCAAAATGCCGGGTTCCGGGATCTGCTGGGGTGGGCCACCACCATTACCGCCATTATCGCCGAGGCCGGTGATGTGCGCCCATTCCTCAAACGTGCCGAAGGATCGCGAGCCCGAGGTGGCGCCGTTTTGTAGGCCGAACCGAGACCAAAGGATGATGTTGTCAGTGGGGTTCACGCCGGCAAAGACAGCCGCCGGAACGCGCATCAGCATATCGCTCACCCCATTTCCCGGTTGCCCGTCTCTGTTGGCGTCGAGCAGTATGTAATTGTCTAAGAGGGCATCCATGTTCCAAAGCAGCGTGCCGGTTATCCCATCCGCATCCCCATTTCCGTCCGTGGAGCTGCTATTCTGGCCCGCCGTCGTGGTGCTGAAGAGCTTGAGGCCGTCCAACGATAATAAGCTTTCAGTACCAGTTGCCGGCTCGCCTATGTCCAACACAAACAGATACTCGCCGCCCGAGACCTCTAATGCACTGAACAGCAGGTCGTGAGTGAAGCTCCCGAACTTCTCCTCGAAGGGAAGCTGTCCGGCGTTTGCTACCGTGGTGTTATAGCCCTGCTCAGTCCCATTCGTCTGGATGCGCAGAAAAGAGTCGAGCACGCCAGTCCCTGAGGGCTGAATCTTATCGAAATCAAATGTGAGCGTGTGACTGCCGTCGCTGATAGTACCGCTGTTGACCGGAGTGGTGGCGTCGGAAAGATCCACGGCCAAAGTCGCCGCTTGCGCGCTGCTGGCGCCCCAGAGCGCGAAAGCCGAGACCATCAATGCACGTGATAAGGTTCCATTTACGAGAGTAACCATACTGCCCCCTTAAACTACAGCTTTAGATACATATTCAGCGCGCACTTGCGCCGCCTTCAGACGGTACTCGATGAACCATTTAGGCCATGTCCGAACAACGTCCTCACTTTAACAAAAACATAAGCAATCGATGCGCCAACGTGGAACGGTGCTTCATATGTGACTGATATTATTGAGAACAATGAAGTGACGTGGCTGTCCAGCAACGAGCCGCGATGTGATCGCCGAAAGGAATGTAAAGAAATCTGACGATATTTAGCACTGCCGCCCGATGCGGTGCTCCGGGTGAGCGGGATTAGGCTGTGGGCACAGTTCGTACGCCGACGTGTTTTCGCTGCCGGCACAGACGCTTGCGCTCTTGCATAGGCTCGCTCTCGCCCGCCCACACTAGGTAAAAATACCAATTGATTCTTCACGGCAGGAAATGAATATTTAGCCACCGATAGGCTCGTGTAGGCTCTTGACCCTTTAAGGAGGGGCATTATGCAGCAAGAAAACGGTTGGCTATGGTTCACGCTATTCTGTCTGGCCATCACAGCCTTCGCGCCCAGTCAGTCGCTGATTCTCAGCAGCGCGCAGGCAAGCGTAGCGCCGACAGCGGCACACAGCCTGCATTCCCAAAGTGATTAAGGTGATTAAGCTAATTAAGCAAATAGCTGCGTCGCCGAAGGTCGTATCACGCCGCTATGGCACGACGGAGCAAGGTGCGTCTATTTAGCCCGGTCGAGCGATGGCACTGATACGCTGCGCCCTGTGCTCGATGCCCGTGGCATCAGCGTCACCCAATACCATGAACAGGCTCAATGATGAGATCTGGAGTCAAGTTTAGCGGGCTCGCCCGCGGAAGGTCGGGGCGCCAGCTCGAATACCTGGGTTAGTCAGCCAGCCTGATTCGTCCAAGTCTGCTGGATAATCGCCGCGGCTTGGGTTGGCTGCCTAGTCTCGCTGGCGCCCCGGTCACCATTAAAGCAACCGCCATAGCGATCCCTAACGATCATGGCGATGCTCGCCCGTTTCCTGCTCATATACCTTTACCCCATACCTATATAAGACATTATTATAAAAACGCCCGACTACTTGGCCTTTAAGTTTTATATAATGCGCCAATATGATGGTCAGTGGGCAGCTCGATACCCGCCTGATGACATGATCACATGATCACATGATCATCATGATTACATAATGAACAATCGTCTTTAAACCAGTGAGCCGTGCTATGTCCCAAACCGCCGAACAAATCGCCCCCCCCATCCGCACGCCGGACGAAGCGGATCTGGAAGCGCTCAATGAAAAATACGCGCCACTGAGTTTCGAGGAGCGCATCCGCCAGCTTTACGAGGATTTCGACCCGACCAAGGTCATGGTCACCTCCTCGTTCGCGGCCACTTCAGCTTATTTTCTGCACATCATTTCCCGCATTCGGCCGCAGCAGAGCATCTTCTTCATCAACACCGGCTTCCACTTCCCCGAAACGCTGGATTACAAGAATTATTTGAGCGAGCTCTATCAGCTCAACGTGGTGGACGTGAAGCCCGAGGAGTGGAAGCACGAGTTCACCGAACGCGAGCAAACCTACCGTAATGATCCGGATTTCTGCTGCTCCGTCAACAAGGTGGAGCCGCTGGAGGAAGCCAAAAAGAACTATACCGTGTGGGTGTCCAGCCTGATGCACTGGCAAACCGAACATCGTTCCGGGCTGAAGATTTTTGAAATCAAGCGCGGCATCATCAAGTTCTACCCCATGATCGACGTCACCAAGGCCGAGCGAGACGCTTACATCCGCGAACACAATCTGCCTTTTCACCCGCTGGTCGCGAAGGGTTATTCATCCATTGGTTGCAGTCATTGCACCCTGCCGGGACAGGATCGTAACGGCCGCTGGGTGGACGCCCCCAAGACCGAGTGCGGTTTGCACCTATAACACCTTGATACCTGCGGGCGCGCCGGGATCGCCAGGCGCGCGCATCCACCCCTGCCTGCTTCACCAGCAAGGTTTTAGTTGTCAGCCGGCCGCTACAATGATAAAACCTGGCGAATCATGGTTTTAATCAGGCCATCCCGGCCTCTAACCCGGTCCCCGTCAGCACACGGAAAGGCTACCTAGTCCTTGCACGCACCCCTAGGCATGATCAGAGCCTTCATTTTGGCAATCACCCTCGGCGTCCTCCTCGGCGGCTGTGCCGGCATGGTGGCCGAACGCTTCAGCGGCAGTGTCAGCAAGGGCATCTTGAACCAGGACGATCCGGCCACGGTACGTGCCGGCGCACCGGCTTATTTATTGCTGATCGACGGCATGATCGAAGGCGATCCCCACAACCAGGAGTTGCTGGTGGCCGGATCGCGACTTTATGCCTCCTACGCCACCGTGTTCGTGGAAGAGCCGACCCGAGCGCGGCGCATGACCGATAAATCGCTGAACTACGCGCGGCGTGCGCTTTGTGATGAGCGGCCGCACATTTGCCGCGCCGATCAGGGTCCCTACGCCACCTTTGTCGCGACGCTGGCCGACACATCAAAGGGCGACCTTGCCACACTCTACGCTTATGGGGCCGGCTGGGCCGCGTGGATTAATGCCCGCAGTAAGGATCCGGTAGCATTGGCCGACCTACCCAAGGTGGAAGCGGTGTTGGATCAGGTGTTAGCGCTGGACGGAAACTACGAACGCGGTCAGCCGCACCTCTATCTCGGCATCCTCCGCAGCCAGTTGCCACCGGCGCTGGGCGGTAAGCCGGAAGTGGGCCAGTATCATTTTCGCCGCGCCGTGAACTTGTCCCAAGAACGGGACCTGACGGCCAAAGTGGAGTATGCGCGTCATTACGCCCGGCTCATCTTCGATAGAGATCTACACGATCAATTACTACACGAAGTCATAGCCGACGACCCGCTGGAACCCGGTTTGACACTCAGCAACGTGCTGGCTCAGGAACAAGCACGCCTACTATTGGAATCAGCCGACGATTATTTCGGGGAGTGAATGCATGACCAGATTATTACTTGCCTGCTTGATGCTGTGCCTGACGAATGCGGCACATGCCGCGGTGACCTTCAAGGTCGCCACCGTTGTACCCGACGGCACACTGTGGATGCAGGAAATGCGCAAGGGCGCCGAGGAAATCGAGCGGCGCACGGAAGGTCGCGCGAAATTCCGCTTCTTCCCCGGCGGCGTCATGGGTAACGACAAAAGCGTGCTGCGTAAGATACGCATCGGCCAACTCCATGGCGGCGCCATCGTCAGCGGCAGCCTCACAGAAATCTTTCCTGATATCGCGCTGTACAACGTGCCGTTTACCTTCCATTCCTTCGAGGAAGTGGACTATGTGCGTCAACGCATGGACGAAACGCTCATCAAAGGCCTCGAATCCAATGGCTACGTGAGTTTCGGCATCAGCGAAGGCGGCTTCGCCTATCTCATGTCTAAACGGCGGGTGGACACCATCGATGACCTCAAAGGCCAGAAGGCCTGGGTCTTAGAAGACGATCGCATCAGCCGCATGTCCTTCGAAGCCATCGGCGTCTCGCCCATTCCCTTGCCCCTGACTGACGTGCTTACCGGCTTGCAAACCGGTCTCATCGACACGGTGGCCAACTCCCCCCTAGGCAGCATCGCCATGCAATGGCATACGCAAGTCCAATACTTCGTTGATTTGCCCTTGGAATATATCTATGCCACGCTGATCATCAATCGCAAGACCTTCGAAAAACTCACCCCGCAAGATCAAACCACGGTTCGCCAGATCATGGGGGAGACGTTCCGCGAACTCGATCAACTCAATCGCGCCGATGGCGACGGGGCGCGTCTAGCGTTGAAAAAACAAGGCGTGCAATTCATCGACGCCGCGCCCGAATTGCGTCACCAAGCCAGCGCCATACGCGGCGATGTGGTGCGGACCTTGACCGAGCAGCACATCCTTTCCCAGGACTTAGTCTCGGCGATGGAGCAACATTTGCGCGAATTACGCCACACCAACACGGCCGCGCGGCCATGAGCGCGTCCGTGCCGACACGCTCGAACGAGTCCGGCTACCACCCCATTTGATCACTGCGTACTAGAAGCACGCTCGCAAAGACTCATAGTTGGATGGCGTGTGTCATTGGGAATCCCTCTCCCGCGGGTAGGCAGAGTCCAGCGTGTTACGAGGGCCGAGCAGAGCCATAGCCCGAAGGGCCGGGTGAGGGCTGAGGTAGAATCCACGCTCTCTGTATATTGAAGATTAATTCAAAGCCCTCACTCGAACGCTCTCCCGCTTGCGTGAGAGCGGGGGGTAAAAAGACATTGCAGAGAGGCCTCAAGCATGAGGCATGGTTAACGCACGTCATAGTGACAGGGATCACGCATGTTACGTCGCCTGAGCAAATTCACCGCCCTACTGGAAGACAGCCTATTGGTGTTAATGCTGACGGCGATGATCCTCATTGCCGCCACCCAGATCGTAATGCGAAATTTCTGGGACAGCGGCCTCGCCTGGGGCGACCCCCTCACCCGCGTGTTGGTATTGTGGGTCGGCGTCCTGGGCGCGATGGTCGCCACACGAAAAAATCATCACATCAACATCGACATCCTGTCGCGCTTTCTACCCGAGGCGTGGCAGCGCTGGAGCCATGTCATCACGCAGCTGTTCACGGCGGTGGTGTGTGCATTGCTGGCCTACCACGGCGCGCGCCTGACCTGGATGGACTGGGAATCAGGCACGCTCGCCTTCGGTGATGTGCCCACCTGGGTCTGCGAACTAGTCATCCCGCTCGGTTTTGGCATCATCGCACTACGCAACCTGCTCGCCGCGATGTTGGGTATGTTGCGGCGCACGCTAGTCTCATCATGATAGAGGCGCTGCTGTTAATCGCCCTCGCCTTGCTTGGCGCCCCGCTGTTCGCGATCATCGCCGCCGCCGCCATGCTGGCGTTCTATCGCGCTGACATCGATCTGGCCATCATGGGCATCGAATTCTTCCGCGTCGCGGAAATGCCCATGCTGCTCGCCATCCCGTTGTTCACGTTCGCGGGTTATCTATTGAGTGAAAGCGGCGCGCCGACCCGCTTGGTCAGACTCAGCAATGCCATCCTGGGTTGGATGCCGGGCGGGCTGGCAGTGGTGGCGCTGTTCGCCTGCGCCTTCTTCACCGCCTTCACCGGCGCCTCCGGTGTCACCATCATCGCCATGGGTGCGTTGTTTTTACCGGCCTTGATGCAGGCACGTTACCGCGAAAATTTCAGTCTCGGCTTGGTTACGACGTCCGGCAGCCTGGGCATACTCTTTGCGCCCAGTCTGCCGCTGATACTCTACGCCGTCATCGTGCAGCAAATGGGCATCGGCGACCCTTTCACGGTGGACGATCTCTTTCTCGCCGGCGCGCTGCCCGGCCTACTCATGGTGGTCATGCTGGCTGCGTGGAGTCTGTGGACCAATCGCCGCCAAGACCTGCAAGCCTTCTCATGGCGCGAAACGCGCGGTGCCTTGTGGGCGACACGCTGGGAACTGCCCCTGCCGTTGATCGTACTGGGGGGCATCTATAGCGGTTATTTCGCCATCTCCGAAGCGGCCGCGGTGACGGCGCTGTATGTTCTGATCGTGGAAGTGATCATACATAGGGAAATCACCTTGCGCCGCCTGCCCATCATCATGCGCGACTCCATGGTGCTGGTAGGGGGCATCATTGTCATCCTAGGTGTATCACTGGCTTCCACCAATTACATGATCGATGCCGACATCCCCGCGCGCTTGTTCGAGACCATTCAGGACTATGTGTCCAGCCCACTCACCTTCCTGATCCTGCTCAACCTATTCCTGCTGCTGCTCGGCACCATGCTGGATATTTTCTCCGCCCTGGTGCTGGTGATCCCGCTGTTGTTGCCGGTCGCCCTGGGTTACGGCATCGATCCGGTGCACTTGGGCATAATCTTCCTCGCCAATATGCAACTCGGCTATTTCACGCCGCCGGTGGGCTTGAACCTGTTCATCGCCAGTTATCGCTTCGGCAAACCGATACTCACACTTTATCGCGCCACCCTACCGTTCTTTTTCATCCTGCTTGCGGCCGTGCTCATCATCACTTATTGGCCGGCACTGTCGCTGTGGTTGCCGGGCCGGCTGTAATGGAAGGCCGCCTCATCAGGCGACCTTCACTTTCTCGTCACCGACTTGGGCCGTCTTGACGGCGCGAATTTTCGGTTGTGCGGTCTTGCCGGATGTATCGTCATCATCGGCCGGATTGCGTTGTCGCTCATAGAGGAACTTGAGCACTTCGGCGCGATAAGCGTTGTAACGGCTGTCGCCGGCCAGTTCGACGCGACGGCGCGGGCGCGGCAGGTCAATGTGCAAGATATCACCGATGGTGGCGGCGGGACCGTTGGTCATCATCACGATACGATCCGACAGTAGCACCGCCTCGTCCACGTCATGCGTAATCATGATGACGGTGTTACCCAATTCATCCTGTATTTCCATGAGCGAATCTTGCAGGTGGGCGCGCGTCAAAGCATCCAAGGCGCCAAAAGGTTCGTCCATCAGCAACACCTTGGGCTGCATGGCCAGCGCGCGCGCAATGCCGACTCGTTGTTTCATACCGCCGGAAATTTCCGCCGGACGTTTGTGCTCGGCGTGCCTCATGTGCACCAGTTCCAAGTTATGGTGTATCCACTCCGCCATTTCACGCTTGTTCATCTTACCTTTGAAGACTTTCTTCACCGCTAGCTCCACGTTTTGATAGACCGTGAGCCAGGGAAACAAGGAATGGTGTTGGAACACGACCGCCCGTTCCGGGCCGGGTTCGTCCACTTCCCTACTTTCCAACAGCACGCCGCCGGTGGTCGCCTTGAGCAAGCCGGCGATGATGTTAAGCACAGTGGACTTACCGCAACCGGAATGCCCGATCAAAGAGACAAACTCACCCTGGCTGATTTTTAGATCGACTTGATTTAGCGCCTTGAAGGGCCCCTTGGGGGTTGGAAATTCGATGCTGACTTGAGAGAGTTCAAGGTATTCGTTACTCATGCTTACATTCCTTTCTCGTTCTTTGCCTAGGGTTCAGCGCAATTCGACACTGCGGTCGTAGGAGAAGATCTTCTGCAGGGTCAGCATGAGGCTGTCGAGCAGAAAGCCGATGAGTCCAATGGCAAGCACTGCCACCATGATGCGCCCGAGGGAATCCGAACTGCCGTTCTGGAATTCATCCCACACGAACTTCCCCAATCCCGGGTTTTGCGCCAGCATCTCCGCGGCGATCAACACCATCCAACCTATGCCCAAAGAAATGCGCAGACCGGTGAATATCATCGGTATGGCGGAAGGAATGGCGATCTTGAACACTTGCGTCCACCAGCCGAGACGCAACACACGCGCCACGTTGATGAGGTCGCGGTCAATGGAAGCCACACCCACCGCCGTGTTGATCAACGTCGGCCATAGCGAGCACAACATCACCGTAATGGCCGAGGTGATGAAAGACTTTTGGAACATGGGGTCGGCGCTGACATAAACGCCGCTGACCACCATGGTCACGATCGGCAGCCAGGCCAAAGGCGAGACCGGCTTGAAGATTTGTATCAAAGGACTCACCGCACCATAGAGCGTCTTGCTGAGCCCGCAGGCGATGCCGATAGGGATGGCGATCAAGGTGCCGAGCAAAAAGCCGGTAAACACCGTGACCAGACTGGTGAGAATTTGGTCGAGAAAAGTCGGCTTGCCGGTATATTCACGCCATTTGATCTCGGCGTCCGGATCCTTGGCCAGCTTCTTTGCATTGCGCTCATCCTGACGTTCATAGAACGCCTCGGCTTTATGACGTTCACGCTCATGTTCCTCCGCCAATCCTTGCACTTGATCCCACACCTGCACCGGGCCGGGGAGTTGCCCCAGACTGGTATCCACCTTGCTGGCCAAGCCGGCCCACAAGAACAAGAACGCCGCGACGGCAATGAACGGCAAACCCACGTAACGGAATAAATCCGCAAACTGCTCACGGGGATTGTCGCCGCTGGCCAGTTTGACCAGCGGCGACAACCAGGTCATTCCTATCAGCTGTAGCGTGTTGAGAAATTTATCTTTCATCTTCCACCTCGGTCACTCGATATTTTCAGTGCTCGTCCCCCGCCATCCTTGGCAGGGCGAACACGCACTGCACTCACTCAGCCCTTTTCCTTACCTTTCAAGCCAATGGAAAACTGTTCCAAATACTTGTTGGGCTTCTTGCCATCGTAAGTGATGCCGTCGATGAACTCTTTTTGCGGCGGGCGGAAACCGCTTTCGCTGATGAAATCAGGAAAATCGGCGGGCTTGGCCAGACCCTCGGCGATCAACTCCTTGGCCGCTACCGCGTAGAGGTCGGGACGATAGACCTTCTTCGCGACATTGAAGAACCACTCATCGGGCTTGAACTCATTGACCTGACCCCAACGACGCATCTGCGTCAGATACCAGATGGCATCGGAGTAATAGGGATAGGTGGCGTTGTAGCGGAAGAAGACATTGAAGTCGGGCACGGCGCGCGTATCGCCTTTCTCGTACTCGAAGGTGCCGGTCATGGAATTGGCGATGACGTCATAGTCCGCCCCAACATAAGCGGGCATGGAGAGTATCTTCACTGCCTCTTTGCGGTTCGCGTTGTCGTTCTCATCCAGCCACATGGCGGCGCGTATCATCGCTTTGAGCACCGCCTTGTGGGTATTGGGATATTTCTCCGCCCATTCCTTGGTGACGCCGAACACTTTCTCGGGGTTGTTCTTCCAAATCTCATAATCGGTGATGACCGGCACGCCGATGCCCTTGAACACCGCCTGCTGATTCCATGGCTCACCGACGCAATAGCCATAGATGGTGCCTGCCTCCAAGGTCGCCGGCATTTGCGGGGGCGGCGTCACCGATAACAAGACATCGGCCTTGCGTTGCCCCGAGATGTCGCCTTCATCGGGAGAATAGTATCCGGGATGCAGCCCGCCCGCCGCCAGCCAATAGCGCAACTCGTAGTTATGCGTGGAGACGGGGAAGACCATGCCCATCTTAAAAGGCTTGCCGTCTTTCTTGTATTGCTCCACCACGGGCTTGAGCGCATCGGCCTTGACCGGATGCACCGGCTTGCCGTCCGCGCCTTGGGGAATGTGATTCTTCATCGCCTTCCACACTTCATTGGATACGGTGATGCCGTTGCCGTTGAGGTCCATGGAAAAGGCGGTGATGATATCGGCCTTGGTACCGAAGCCGATGGTCGCGGCCAGCGGCTGCCCGGCCAACATATGGGCACCATCCAATTCGCCATCGATGACGCGGTCCAGCAGCACTTTCCAATTGGCCTGCGCCTCCAGGGTCACGAACAAGCCTTCATCCTCGAAGTAACCTTTCTCATAGGCGATGGCCAGCGGTGCCATGTCGGTCAACTTGATGAAGCCGAACTTTAGATCCTCTTTTTCCAAACCCTCGGTCTCGGCCTGGACGCTGTTGGTGCCCAGCAACGGACCCATGACACTGAGCAACGCCACCGCGCCTAAGGTCATCCCCGCACGCTTGAGCAACCCCCTTCGCTGCAAAGCCGGCATTTTGTTCTCGATCAACATACTCATCGTCTTCTCCTAGTGAATTGAAACCATGCCTGATAAAACAAAAAAGACGTCTGTAAGCACTCCGCCCTCTACAGGCGGGTGTTCACAGACGCCGTTGTCTGGTTATGCGCCGACCGCCGTTGGTCGGCTTCTATCTATGTGTTGATGACATCTTGCGATGCAGTCCTGCACGGTATGAGGCAAATTGCGTTCCAACTGGTCCGGCAATTCGGCATAACGCCATAAAGAACATTATGGTCAGTTAGTTACACATCCATTGGACGGGGCGCGGACATTCGAATAGGAGCTGATGGCGCCTCCGCGCACCATCATGGCGCCCGCCTCGGTGCGACTGGCACCGAAAAACACCAGCCGTCACCGTGCGGTGATCAGTCGCTCGGCCGCCACGCGCTTGCTGCAAGCAAGCACGCCGACCAGGCGCTTAGACCTCGCCGCTATAATGGCTTACCCACCCGCAGCGACCGCACATAGCGCAATTAGCTAAGTGGATTACGCAGCAGCACACCGCCCATCACATCGCCAATCTTGAAGTCGCTACGCGGGCTGTCCTTGTGATCGTTGTCGCAACCGACGCTGGCCGGCGCGATCGCCAGATCAGGATACACCGCCGTGAAGTACTCTACCCTCCTCCCAGCTGTTCTTCGCCAAATCAATTCTCGCAAGGGTCATCCATGAGGGTTTGAAAACCGGTCTTCTCGACCTCCGTCTTGGCGTTGTCTTGTTTGTTCACCGGCCATTGCGAGAAGAATGAATGGCTGAATCGGGCACCTTTGTCCACCACCCGCTTCGTACCGTCTGCGTCCCTTATCGCGCGCAACGCACCCGCCCTGACGTACGGGGTCATGTCTTTGGAAGATGATTCCTCGCCGCCGCGCAGCCGATCAAACAAGCAGATAACAATGTCAGCACAAGCATCGGACAACAATTTCTATTAATCATTGACATGATGTTAACTCCGCACATATGCAAAAAGATGGGCACACAGAGTGTGCCCAAAAAGGTGGAGAGGTACGCAATGAACAACGCACCGGCACCTCCCTGTGCCGAAGATAGCCTTGACAGATAAAGGCCTTTCCTAGATCTTGAGTTCCGCCGACAACCATAGTTTGTCGGTGTCCACCTTGCCGGCCAAGTCACCGGCGCTGTAGCTAGCAAATTTAGCCGACAATTTGTACATCTTGCCGAAAGGCTTCACTGCCGCGATGCCCCACTCGCTGCCGTAGTCATCGCCGCTGTCGTTGCCCTTGAAATCATGATAAACGGCCAACAGCTTCACCCCTTGCACTACGCCACCCACGCTGATGTATAAATCTTCTAATCCATCACTAGGGGTTGAGAGAAATTGGTCGGTCCAGCCATTAAAGGCATGTAGTGTCGCGAGCGGCGTCTGCAAGCTCACGCTGCCATCGCCTTCCAGTACTTCATAACCAACCTTGGCTGTCACGCCGCTGACCTTGCCGCCCAGCTCCAGCAAGCTGTAGTTGAGATCGAATTCGGCGAGATTGTCTCCGCCATCGCTTTGTTGCGCGTACTCGATGCTGTACAGCACCTTGCTGTCCGCGCCGACAGCGCTCGCACCGCTGAAACGCAGTCCAAAAGTATCGCTGGATAACGCAGCGCTATTCTCATAGTCGAGCAGATAGGCATAGGCGGTCAACGTACCGGGACTCCAGCCTTTATACGCCGCATTCAACAGGTGAGAAGTCATGTCGGCATTCGTGCCGAATATGCGGTTGGCATTGTGAACATAGGCATACTTGAGCGTGGTGTCCGGCAAGGAAGCATTGCTGATGGAAAAGGCATCGAAAGTCTGTTCATTTTGGCGCCAACCGACGTTACCGATGAAACGATCATTGTCCAGCTTTATCCGCTGACGACCGAATTTGGCCACCGTAGCGGCCAGGCCGCCATAGGCGATGTAGGCTTGATTGACCTCCGAGCCCTCGGGATCGGCGACCACGGAATACTGGGTATTGCCATTCGCCGTGCTGTTGTAATCATCATCCGGAAACGCGGTGATATTCTCGAAATCCAGATGCGCACTCAAACCCTGAAAAGCTCCCGTGGTGTAGCCAAGACGAGTACGCAAGGTGGATGCCGTGGCGTCCTTCAAGGCGTTATCCTGTTCGACAGTTTCGAGACGATAGCGCATATCCAGCGCGGGCTTACCTCCGCTCAGGGCCTCTGCGAAGCTCGATGCACCGGCGGTGCTCTGCCACATCCCTCCAAGCAATGCGACTGCGGCCCAGGGATATATAGTACTTATAGATTTATAGTTGCATTGCATCGTCATCATCTCCTCGTTGTGGAAAGTCATCTAGGCAAAAAAAAAAGCGCCCAACCGTGACAGCATGGGCTGCACAGTTGGACGCCGTTGTCCTCTGGCGGACCACCGTTGGTCCGCCTTATCAGTAATGAAAAACGTTTAGATTAATAGATCTGCAGCGGAAATCACGCTATCCGCTACGTCCACCAAGCGCTTGTTGCGGCTCATGGCCAAGCGCCGCAGCGCTTGGTAGGCATTCTCTTCACTCAAGCCACGCTGCTTCATCAAAATCCCCTTGGCACGCTCGACAGACTTGCGCTCTGCCAAAGCCGATTTGGCCTGATGCAACTTATTGCGTAATTCTTGGGTCTCTTTGAAACGCGCGATGGCCGTCTGCAATATGGAGGGCAAACGATGTACTTGCAAACCATCTACCACGTAAGCGCTCACACCGGCTTTCACCGCCGCTGATATCGAATCATCGTCAGCGGCCGTGGCAAACATCACGATAGGGCAAGGACAGTCATTGTCGATGCGTTCCACTTCATTGAGCAACTGGGTCGATGCATAGGTCACGCACATGACGACTGCATCGGGACGCATGGCATGGACCTTTTGAAACAGGCGGTCGCCGTTAATCATGGTGGCGACTATGGCACTACCCGTACCTTGCAAGCCTTGCCGCACCTGGGCGATGCAGTGTGCTTCCTCTCCAACCACTATGATGCGTAGGGACATACCATTCACTCTGAGCTTAGCAACTTCTTTGTCACATTCAGCAACCTACATGCCAAGCACCAGATAGATAAAATATTCACTTTAATTATCATTCATTTGCATTCGCCACTCCAGCCCTGGCGTGCTTCAGCTTGATCGCATGGCGCACTGTTTTGGAAGGACTGCGTAGGCAGGCTGGACGATTTTAGTGCGCGGCCTCGTCGTCAGTCTGGGTAGGGCACGGACCAACGCCCCGAGTAAAAATGACTGCCTAACGGTTGGCGCGAACGCGCGCCTAATTCAGCGGCGCGGAACTCCTCAGGCGCCGCATCGGCGGGCGCTTGATGTCCGACAGCGATCACGGACATGCAGGTGTAATCGGCAGGGATGGCGAATGCCTCACTGGCGCGCGCCGCATCGAAGCCGCCCATTTGATGCGCCGCCAAGCCCAGTGCGACGGCTTGCAAACACAGATTCTCACTCGCCGCGCCGGTGTCGTATTGCCCCCAGCGATTGGGTTTGTCATTGCGACTGAAATGGCTGGCTGCCACGGCGATTATCAACACCGGTGCGTTCTTCGCCCACAGCTGATTCTTCTCTGCCAGACAGCCTAATGCGAGCTGCCATGCTTGTGGATCGGCCGCTTTATCACACACGACATAGCGCCACGGCTCATCGCCGAAACAAGACGGTGCCCAGCGTGCCGCTTCCAACAAGGCTAACAACTGCTCGCGTATCACGGGCCGGCTCGCATCAAAGGCACGCGGACTCCAACGCCGTGCAATGAGTTCATGGACCGCAACTTGGGTTTCAGCTAGCTTTTCCATCAATCAACACTCCCTTACACTTGCTTGCTCAGACTAATATGGACCACTTCCTCGAGCAACGATATACAACATGCCGCCCATGATGGCCAGATTCTTTGCGAAATGATTCATCTGATTCTGCATCAGTTCCGCCGCTACCTTCCAGAAAGCATGGAACACCAAAGAAACCGGGATGAGGAATAGAAAGAGAACCAATGCCGCCCAGCGTGCATGCCAACCCAGCGCGATCATGAGAGCGCCTCCTAGCTCGACAACAATCGTCAGCACGAGTAGCAGGTTCGGCATGGGCAGCGCCACGCCATCACCCTCCCCCAAAGCCACCTCATTCGCGCTCAGCGCCGCCCGCCACATGCACATACAGGGTGCGACCGCTGGGCGGTGTATTCGCGATCACCTGCCCCGCTTGAATACGCGCGACGTACAGATTGGCATCCTGGGCTATGGTGACTGAGCCATCGCGACCATCTTGGCTAGCCACCAGGCGCATCGGCCCTTTCAATTGCTCCGGAGCAAGCGTTTTCTGCTCATAGGCGGGACGCGAGTTGCTCCACGAAGGCCGCCATGTTTTGCACGCCGCATTGGAGTTAGAGGCGCGCGTGCAACGCGTCGCCACCGGCTGGGAAGCGAAGCTGTGCATCGCCGTGGATCTCCTATTGGTGCTTGATGCCCTTTTTCCGTTGCTGTCCGAGTTCTACGCCACGCAATGCGGTACGCGTCTGCGCCTTGCTCAAGAAGTATTCGGCGGCAGCTGGGATGCACTGATCAGTGGGCGCACCGATTTAGTCATCGGCGCCCCCAGTGATGGTCCGCCCGGTGGCGGCTACATGGCCCGCGCACTCGGCAATATGGATTTGGTCTTCGTCGTCGCGCCGCAGCATCCTTTGGCGACTGCGGAGGAGCCGGTACGCGAAGACGACATCCTCCAATATCGCGCTATAGCGGTCGCCGATACGTCGCGACATCTCGCGCCGCGTACTGCAGGCTTGCTCTCGGGACAAGCTGTGCTGACGTTGCCCAACCTGCGCGCCAAACGCTATCCGCTGCGTGCCGGGCTCGGTGTGGGCCACCTACCACGCTGGTTGGTCGCCGAGGATGTGGCTGCCGGCCGCTTGCTCGTCAAACGACTCGAGGGCCATGTCGCACCCGTCCCACTGTCACTCGCCTGGCGCAGCGATCACCAAGGCAAGGCCTTGCAATGGTTCGTTGATAGCGCCTTTAACACGACGACACGGAGCCGACTACTCGGAGCTGGGAACTTATAGGTGACTTCTTATGAAAAAATGTTTCGGGAATGCGCTTTGCATAGTCGTAAAATCATCGTGAATGTCAGCACACTCGGGAACAAAGGCACCGGCTCATTGCCGGTGCCTTTGTTCTAAGCGAGTAACTCACTCTAATCCATCATCCATTCCCGATCAGTTCGCCACTACGACTGTGACCGACACGCTGCGGCGATTACCGGCGACATCTTCCGCCACCAGCTCGATGACATGTGCGCCGTTGCTCGCACTTCGGCTATTCCAATAGAATGATAGATAGCTCTTAAACGACAACTTTCTTTGCACGCCGTCGATGGAAAGCCACATACTAGCGATAGCTACGTTATCCTGTGCGCTCGCTCTAATGCGTACACCACGCCTTACCTTGCTCCCATCCGTGGGCTTACTGATCACCACCGTGGGTGGTATCGTATCCGTCGTTTCGGGCACGTTGTCCACCATCACTTGCACGGGGACGGAGCGTCCCTCATTGCCAGCGGCATCGTAGGCATAAGCCACCAGGCTATTCCAACCTTCACTCAATAAGGTGGTATCGACGGTGAAACCGAATGGAGCCACGACATCTCTGAGCAACAACTGGCCATTGGCATAGAGATCGACCCGTTCGACCCCCTCATTGTCGCTGGCGCTAATGTTGACCATGACGGCGCCCACGACCGTGCCGCCGGTGGGCGAGAGGATATCCACCTGCGGCGCAATCAGGTCCTGCGCAGTCGTATTACCCAACGCCGCCGCCACCGCGCGGGCGGCATTCACACGGCCATGGCCATAGGACTTATCCCAACCCATAGCGCCTAAGTCATCACTGTGCGATTCGAGGAGTTGCTCGATATCGGCGGGAGTCAGCGCCGGATTGACGGACATCATCAACGCCACCACACCCACCGTCACCGGGCTAGCGAAGGATGTACCGGAGACTGAGGCATAGCCGCCGCCCCGTGTCGTGCTCCATATTCCGGCGCCGGGTGCCGCCACGTCGACATAATTTCCGAAACTGGACCAACTGGTCTTGCTGTCACTGCTGCTGGTGGCCGATACCGAGATGATGTAGGGATTGTCGGCGTAGCCTAAATCACTGCCTGAATTCCCCGCCGCGACCACCACCACGCCGCCTTTGCTGCGCATGTATTGTGCAGCACTGGTCACCACGGCGCTATTGGTCACGCCATAACTGATATTGGCCACTTTCGCACCATGGTTGGCGGCCCATATCAAGGCGTTGGCGATGGAGCTCCAATAGGCTCCACCATCACTGCGATTGGTCACGCGCACGGGCATGATGCGCGCAGACCAGGCCACCGACGCCACTCCCAAGGCGTTATCACTCACGGCTGCCACTGTTCCCGCCACAGCGGTCCCGTGTCCATTCACGTCGGACGTATTGAAGCTATTACTGGCGGCATTCCATCCTGATACTAATTGCGACGACAGATCGGGGTGAGCGGCATCGACACCGGTATCCAATATCGCCACCGTCACCCCTGCACCGCGTGTCATGTCCCAGGCAGCGGGCGCTTCGATCTTTGGTAAATGCCAAGCGCTGCCAAACTTCGGATCGTTGGGGATGACCTCCTCCAATTCCACCAACATGTCTGGCTCGGCGAATTTGATATGAGGGTTGCGTGCCAGCGCCTTCGCTATGGCCTGCTCGGCGCGGGGTGGCACCCGCACCACATGCACATTGAGATGGGCGATGCGTCGCTCCGCCATGCCTCCCGCACGCTTGAGCGCTTTCTTAAACGCGAAATCGGAGACGCCGGTTTTGGGCATGACCAAAATCCGGCCTTCAGCGAATCGCTCGGGCTGTGCGGCTAACACTGAAGTTGAGAACGCCATCACAACTATGACCGTCACTAATCCCAGCAAGCCGACCCCCCGTCGGATGTTCTTGCTCTCGCAACGTTGTCCAAATGCTTGCGCAAGGTACATACGCCTTCTCCTTTTTAATTAGAAACGCCCCTATGGGCCACAACGCCCCCAAATTAACTCGCGGACAAAACGCAATCCGCGACCTGCTACACAAAACAAGGTCGCGGCATCACACGACGCGGCTACGCCGCTATGTCGTTTCTTATGGCTGTGGCGATGACTGTGGCAAAACGTTATGGGTATAAGCCACTCAGCGCGACCAGATCAAGCACGCCTACGGATCGCCATTGCCATGAAATCAAACAGATACCTGATTCAGGTGTTGGAATGCTCCTGCCCGGGCGTTATGGCTTGTTCCGTCTAGCCTTGTAGTAATTAATCAGGCCATTGGTGGAAGCATCATGACTAGTAACAACATCATCGTCAGCCAATTCGGGCAAGATGACCTTCGCCAATTGTTTGCCCAACTCCACACCCCATTGATCGTAGGAATTGATATTCCAGATAATACCTTGAACGAAAATCTTGTGTTCGTAGAGTGCAACCAAAGTGCCTAGCGTGCGTGGCGTCAGCTTTTGGAACATTATGGAGTTGGTCGGCTTATTGCCGGGAAACACTTTATGCGGCAACAGACTTTCCAACGCCTCACCACTCCTACCGGCACTGATCAATTCTGCGCGCGCTTGCTGCTCCGTCTTGCCCTGCATCAGAGCTTCGGTTTGGGCGAAGAAGTTGGACAGCAAGATATGATGATGCTCACCCATGGGATTGTGCGTTTCGATGGGCACAATGAAATCGCAAGGTATGAGCTTGGTGCCTTGATGTATCAGCTGATAGAACGCATGTTGTCCGTTGGTGCCGGGCTCTCCCCAAATCACTGGACCGGTGCTGTAGTCCACCGCCTCGCCGTCGCGCGAGACACTCTTGCCGTTACTCTCCATGTCGCCTTGCTGAAAATAGGCGGAAAAGCGCTGTAGATATTGATCGTAGGGAAATATAGCATGCGATTGCGCGTCGAAAAAGTTGTTGTACCACACTCCCAACAGACCGAGGATCACCGGCATGTTTTGTTCGAGCGATGCCGTACGGAAGTGCTCGTCCATATCATGGGCGCCGGCGAGCAATTCTTCGAAATCATCCATGCCGATGGTGAGCGCAATGGATAAACCAATGGCGCTCCACAGCGAATATCTCCCCCCCACCCAATCCCAAAACTCGAACATGTTCTGGGTGTCGATACCGAAGGCCGCCACCTCTCGAGCGTTAGTCGACAATGCCACGAAATGCTTGGCGATGGCCTTTTCGTCCCCGGCGTGCTCCAGAAACCAGGTTCGGGCGCTGCGTGCATTGGTAAGGGTTTCTTGCGTAGTGAAGGTCTTTGAAGCCACCACGAACAAGGTGGTTTCAGGATCGACAACGCGCAATGTCTCGGCAAGATGACTGCCGTCGATATTGGACACGAAATGCGGCCGCAAGCCATCGCGGCCATAAGGCTTGAGTGCCTCGGTCACCATCGCCGGCCCAAGATCGGAACCGCCGATGCCTATGTTGACCACATCGGTGAATGGTTTGCCACTGTAGCCCTTCCATAGGCCGGAGCGAACCTGCTCGCTAAAACGGCGCATCTGCGCCAGCACGGCGTTGACCTGGGGCATGACATCGCCGCCATCGACAAACATGGGACGATTGGAGCGATTACGCAGCGCCACATGCAACACCGCGCGATCTTCGGTCAAGTTGATGTGCGCACCGGCAAACATTTTCGCCGTCCACTCCTCGACTTGCGCCAGACGCGCAAGGTCGAACAGCAATTTCATGGTTTCATGAGTCGCGAGATTCTTAGAATAATCCAAGAGCAGGTCGTTGAAGGTCAGCGAAAATCTATCGTGTCGCTGCGCATCGCGCGCGAATAGGTCTCGCATATGCCGCCCGCGCATGACCGCACTATGCGTCTCCAACGCCTGCCACGCCGGAGAAGCCGTCAGTCGAGACATGTTTTCCCCCACATTCGGCCACTCCCTGCCGACATCCTGATTATTGTCACGTCCGACGGACCTGCAAGCCCGTCACCTCTCAATACGCTTCTAAATCCGACCCGTCGATATCCAGCGAGTGCCTCCAAAATTGATCCTCGCGCTCGAACAAACGATAGGTGCCACGCGGACCCCAACTCCCCGCCCGGTAGGTGTTGATGAAGTCACGCTCCATGGACCATACCTTAATAATAGGGTCGACCACGCGCCACGCCCACTCGATTTCATCATAACGCAAAAATAGCGTACGATCCCCTTCGATGACGTCGAGCAATAAGTCTTCGTAGGCGTCTCCCTCCTCTTCGCCTTCCTTGCGATAAGCCGCGTCCAAGCTGGTGGTGCGGGTGCGCATTTCCAGACCCGGCACTTTCACGCTGAGTTCCATGCGCAAACATTCCTTGGGTTGTATACCCAGTAATAACCAGTTTGGTTTGATTCGTTCCAGCGGCGTATTGAGGAACAAGTGCTGCGGTGGATGCTTGAAACGTATGGTAATGGCCGAGGCCGATTCGGCCATGCGTTTGCCGGTACGCAGATAGAACGGCACGCCTTTCCAGCGCCAGTTATCCACGTAGAGCTTCACAGCCGCATAGGTTTCGGTGGTGCTATTACTTTCCACGCCCTCTTCTTCCAAGTAGCCCAACACCGACTTTCCGTCAACTGAACCACGTTTATATTGAGCTCGGAAAGAATGGGCATGTACCGCGTTTTGCGGAATCGCCCGTATTGATTTCAGCACCTTGACCTTCTCGTCACGCAACGATTCGGCGTCCATCATCGCCGGCGGCTCCATGGCCACCAAGGCCAACAACTGCATGAGATGGCTTTGAATCATGTCACGCAAGGCGCCCGACCCTTCGTAATAATCAGCGCGGTCCTCGATCCCGATGGTTTCGGAGTGAGTGATCTGCACATGATCGATATATTGGCGATTCCACAGCGGTTCCAGCAGGATGTTGGCGAAACGGAACACCAGAATATTTTGTACCGTGCCCTTGCCTAGATAGTGATCAATGCGGAAAATCTGACTTTCGTTGAGCCAACGATGCATGCCGCCCTGCAGCATTTGCGCCGAGAGCAAGTCGTATCCAAAAGGCTTTTCAATCACCACCCGCCGCCAACCATGCTCCTCGGACAACAGGCCGGCCTTGCCGAGACGCTCGATAGTTTCGCCGAAATCATTGGGGCGAATAGCCATATAGAAAATGGTATTGGCGGGAAAGCGCGGATCGTCGAGCAGCATCTTCTGCAATTGTTCGGCCGAGGCATCCTCGTGCAGATCACCTTGCAAATAGTACAAACGCTCGCACAAGCGCTTATAGCATTCCTCGTTATATCCTTTGGGATATTTCTCACGCAGCATAGCGGCCACTTCTTCCTGCCACCGCTCACGGGTCCAGTCTC
This sequence comes from uncultured Chromatiaceae bacterium, assembly GCA_945787555.1. Lineage (GTDB taxonomy): Bacteria > Pseudomonadota > Gammaproteobacteria > DRLM01 > DRLM01 > CALZJG01. The sequence continues at coordinate 23,396 of CALZJG010000151.1, forward strand.
GTCGCGAGAAGGCGATGATGACCATTTGCTCGGGCAAGCGTCCGCCGCATTCCAATTGATATAAGGCCGGCATCAACTTGCGACGGGCGAGATTGCCCGTAGCGCCGAAGATCACCAAGGTGCAAGGATCAATCATTACTTTTCTCCCGCGCTCTTAACCGCATGGCCGCCGAAGGCATTGCGCATCATGGAGAGCAAACGATAAGGGTAGCCTTCTTTGTCCTGGCTGGTGAAACGCATTTGCAGCGCGAGGGTCAGCACCGGTGCAGGCACGCCTTGGTCGATGGATTCCATCACCGTCCAACGGCCTTCGCCGGAATCGGAAACGAATGGCGCGACGCCCTCGAGTTGTTGATCGTTCTTGAGCGCCTCGGCGGTCAAGTCCAACAACCAACTGCGCACTACGGAACTGTGGCGCCACAGCTCGCTGATTTGCGCCAGATCGAGATTGAATGCCTGCTTACCGCGCAGCAACGCGAAACCTTCGGCAAACGCCTGCATCATGCCGTACTCGATACCGTTGTGAATCATCTTGGTGAAATGTCCCGCACCCACCGGACCGACATGTGCCCAGCCGCGATCTGGGGCCGGCGCCAACACTTTCAATGCAGGGGCGACTTTGGCCACCACGTCGGCTTCACCACCCACCATCAAACAATAACCGTTGGCCAATCCCCACACGCCACCGGAGGTGCCGGCGTCCATGTAACCGACGCCGCGCGCGGACACGACTTTGCCGCGTCGTTCACTGTCGTGAAAATTGGAATTGCCACCGTCGATGATGACATCACCGGGCTGCATAAGGCCCAGCAGCTCTTCGATGGCCTGTTCGGTTGGCTCACCCGCCGGTAACATCAGCCAAACGACGCGCGGTGCACTGAGTTTGCCCACCGCATCGGTCAACGAAGTGGCGGCGATAAGACCTTCTTCCGTCGCGAGGGTATTAACGATTTCGGAGGAGCGATTGTATCCGACGACTTCGATGCCGCCGCGCCGCAAGCGCCGCGCCATATTCCCCCCCATCTTCCCTAATCCCACCATTGCCATGCGCATAATCCCTACTCCTTGCATTCTTGGCCGAGGTCCGGTCGGCATCACGTATACTGCGTTAGCGTGTTGCCTATAGTATTACTTTAACCGTACCACGCTCTTATCGATAATGTCAGATGCAGTACCGCACAACCAGGGAGGAAATCCATTGGCTGCCCGTAACAAGAAAATTCTCTTCGCCACCAGCGAAGCCCATCCCTTGATGAAGACCGGCGGCTTGGGTGACGTCTCGGGTGCCCTGCCCGCTGCCTTAAAGAATCTACGTCAGGATGTGCGCATCATCATGCCGGCCTATCGTGCCGCCCTGCGACGTCTGAACAAGCTCACCGTGGCCAGCCTGGTGTTGGACGAGGACCCTCACCCGGTACGAATACTGGAAAGCACCTTCCCCAACACTAATATTAAAGTATGGCTGGTAGATTCGGCAGCACATTTCGATCGCGCCGGCGATCCCTATACCGGCCCCGACGGTCACGACTGGCCGGACAACGCCGAGCGCTTCGCGGTGTTCGCGCGCGCAGTGGCCGCGGTGGCGCTGGGCCGCGCCGGGCTGGGTTGGCAACCCGACGTGGTGCATTGCAACGACTGGCAGACTGGTCTGGTGCCGGCCCTGCTTAGGGACGAGGCGCCTCGCCCTGCCACGGTATTCACCCTCCATAATCTGGCTTACCAAGGCATCTTCCCCGCCGCCGAATTTTGGCGCTTAGGCCTACCCGCCGCGCTATGGAGCATGGACGGCGTGGAATTTTACGGCAGCGCCTCTTATATTAAAGGCGGGTTGGCCTGCGCCGACATGCTGAGCACGGTGAGCCCCACCTACGCACGGGAAATCTGCACTCCTGAGTATGGTTATCAACTCGATGGCCTGTTGCGCGCCCGGGCTGACCGTTTGACGGGCATCCTCAACGGCGCCGATTATCGTGAATGGAATCCGGCGGCGGATCATCATTTACCGGCCCGCTATTCCGCCTCTGATCCGAGTGGCAAGGCCGCCGTGAAGGCAGCGCTGCAAAAGGAAATGGGACTGCCCGTTAGCGCCGACGCCCCACTCATCGGCCTCATTGGCCGGTTGGTGGAGCAAAAAGGTGTGGATTTGGTGTTGGGCGCACTGCCCACCCTGCTCCGCCAAGGCGCACAACTGGCGTTACTCGGCAGCGGCGTAAAACACTTCGAGCAGGCACTGAGCGCCCTGGCCGCCCAGTATCCCGACCGCTTCCGCCTCCATCTCGGTTATAGCGAAGCGTTGGCCCACCGTATCGAAGCCGGCGCGGATATGTTTCTCATGCCCTCGCGCTTCGAACCTTGCGGACTCAACCAGATTTACAGCCTGCGCTACGGCACCGTGCCCATCGTCCGCCGCACCGGCGGCTTGGCCGACACGGTGGTCGATCTCGAAGACGCCGGCGCTGATCTCGCCACCGGCTTCGTTTTCGACGACCCCACCCCGGCCGCACTGTTGGCGACAGCCCAGCGCGCGCTGACCCTCTACCGCGAGCAGCCCCAGCGCTGGCAACAATTGGTCGCCACCGGCATGGCCCAGGATTACAGTTGGGAGCGCAGCGCCAAAGACTATCTGGCGCTCTACGAGCAAGCACTGCGGCACGTGAGCAGCCGCTCGGGCAAATAATCGGTATAATGCCGGCCTTCGCGCGTCCGGCGTTAGCGGACGCATACCTTACTCTAGCTGGTCAGTTCGGATTCAAAGATGAGTGACAAACGACTGCGCGCCCGCGTCAAGCTGCTGGGCAAACTGTTGGGTAATGTATTGCGCGCCCAAGCCGGCGGCCGTGTGTATGCCGCCGTGGAAGCGCTGCGCAAGGGCTATATCAGTCTGCACAAGGAAGAGAATCCGCGCAAACGCGCGCGCCTGCAGCAACTCATCAACACCCTGGACCCCGACACCCTCACCCATGTGGTGCGCGCCTTCAGCACCTATTTCAGCTTGGTGAACCTGGCAGAAGAAGCCTATCAGCACCAGCATCGTCGCGCGCTGGTGCGCAAGGGCGGCCCGCTTTGGCTGGGCTCTTTCGATGACACCCTGCGCCAGTTTCAGGAGCAAGGCGTCAGCGCCGAGCAATTGCAGACCCTGCTCGGCAGGCTGCGTTACATGCCGGTGTTCACCGCCCATCCCACTGAATCGAAGCGCCGCACTATACAGGAAGCGCTGCGTCGCATCTTCGTCACCTGCGAGCAGCTGGATGACCCCCGTATCGGTAAGGAAGAACAGCAGGAAATCACTCAACGTCTGGAAAGCCAGATCCAAATTCTATGGAAAACCGACGAGGTGCGCACACAACGCCCCAAGGTGCGCGACGAAATCCGCAACGGTATCTTCTATTTCCAGGAAAGTCTGTTCGACACCGTGCCACGCGTCTATCGCATGTTGGAGAAAGCCGTCAAGCGCAACTACGGCAGTAACGACCACGGCGGACCCGCGGTGGAGGTGGCGAGCTTCCTGCGCTTCGGCTCGTGGATAGGCGGCGATCGCGACGGCAATCCCTATGTCACGCCCGAGACCACCATGCTGGCCGTGCGCCTTTATGCGCGTACCGTGCTGCTGGCCTATCTCACCCGCATCAGTCGCTTGAGCCATGTGCTGACGCACTCCAGCCTCTTGTGCAAGCCCTCAGCGGCCTTCCTCGACAGCCTGGAGCGTGACTATCCCTATTGTCAAAAAGCCTTCCGCGACACCCCGGAACGCTTCGCCACCGAACCCTATCGACGCAAGCTCTACCTCATGCGCTACCGCATCGAGCGTAATTTGTTGCATGTAAAATCGCACATGCAAGGCAAGGCCGACAGCAAAGAAGACCGCTATCAAGCCGAACAGGAATTGCTCAACGATTTGTACTTGATCCGCGATTCGCTCAGCAGTCACGGCGACGCTAGCGTGGCAGGCGGTGACTTGCAGGATCTGATTCGATTAGTGGAAACTTTCGGCTTCTATCTGGTACATCTGGATATCCGCCAGGAATCCACCCAACACAGCCAGGCGGTGGCGGACATCCTGGCCCATCTGCCGCAGGGGATGGATTACAGCGCGCTCGACGAATCGGCCCGTCTCGACATTCTCTCCCAGCACATCAGTCAGAGTGATCCGCTGCTGGTGGATCTCAATGCGCTCAGTCCGGAGACCCGTGAAATACTGCGAGTCTTCGAGGTGATGGTGCGTATGCGCGAGGAAGTAAGCACGCAGTCCTTTGGCAACTACGTCATCTCCATGACCCACACCGCCAGTCACGTCATGGAAGTCATGTTTCTGGCGCGCATTACCGGACTGGTGGGTCGTCACACCGACAAGGGCTGGTTCTGCAATCTGCGCGTGACGCCCCTGTTCGAGACCATCGAAGATCTCAATCACATTCAGCCGGTCATGGAAGTGCTGCTGGACAATCCCACCTATGGCGCGCTGCTGAAAACCTCCGGCAATGAGCAAGAAGTGATGCTCGGCTATTCCGACTCCTGTAAGGACGGCGGTATTCTGGCCTCGAGTTGGAATCTCTACGAGGCGCAGAAAAGAGTCACCGCCATCACCGATGCGCGCGGCGTGGAATGCACCATCTTCCACGGCCGCGGCGGCACCATTGGCCGTGGCGGCGGCCCCACTCACGAATCGATCCGCTCGCAACCGCCCGGCACAGTGCAGGGGCGCATCAAATTCACCGAACAGGGTGAAGTGCTGTCGTACAAATACAGCAATCGTGAAACGGCGGTTTACGAACTCACCATGGGCGTGAGCGGCCTAATGCTGGCCAGTCGCAGCTTCCTTACCGGCCCAGTAGAAGAGCGCAGAGACTACCTGGGCATCATGGATCGACTCTCGGCCACCGGTGAGGCCGCCTACCGCGGCCTCACCGATGAAACGCCGGGCGCGCTCGACTATTTCTACGAGGCCACGCCGGTGAGCGAGATCGGCCTGCTCAATATCGGCTCGCGCCCCAGCCACCGCAAACAAGGCAGTCGCGCCAAAAGCTCCATCCGGGCCATCCCGTGGGTGTTCGGTTGGGCGCAATCGCGCCACACCCTGCCCGCCTGGTACGGGATCGGTTCAGCGTTAGAAGAATGGCGACAGAGTGAACCCGACCGCCTCGCCAAAGTTCAACGGATGTACGAAGAATGGCCGTTCTTCCGCTCGCTGCTCAGCAACACACAAATGTCCTTGTTCAAGGCCAACACTCGCATCGCCCGCGAATACGCCCAACTCTGCCACGATCCGGACACGGCGGAACAAGTTTTCAACGCCATCAAGGCAGAGTGCGAGCGTACCGTCGAGCAAGTCCTCGGCGTGGTGGGCGATCAAAGTCTGCTGGAAGAGAGCCCCACCTTGGCACTGTCGCTGGCGCGTCGCAATCCCTATCTCGACCCGCTTAACCATATCCAAATCACCTTACTGAAGCGCTACCGTAACACCGCACTGGAGGAAACGGAGCGCACGAGATGGCTAGACCCCTTACTGCGCTCCATCAACGCCATCGCAGCAGGGATGCGCAACACGGGGTGAGCGGGTGAGCGCATAGGGTAGCACCGTGACATAACTGCAATATTCCGTTCATACAATGCCGGATGACCTCGCAACGCTAACACGCCGGCTCATGCAGCAGCCTAAAGCCAATCTTGCGAAATTCCTCGCCACCGATATTTCTGGTATTCACCGCCACCTCTGCCATCGTGGTCAACGACCTAAGCGCCGGCCAAATCACTCATATTAGTATTGCCCTGGTGTTTGCTCTAGTGGTCAGCGCTTTGATACACACCTTCGGCGACATTTCTGGCGCGCCTATCAATCCGGCGGTGACCATCGCCTTCTGG
>CALZJG010000152.1 GCA_945787555.1 uncultured Chromatiaceae bacterium
CATGCAAGGCGAGGGAGTGCACCGATAGGTAGGCGGCGAGCGGGGACCGAAGAGGATTATCTCTCGGCCTGCGTTATGCTGTGAATACTCCTCGGGTGTTGCGCCATCGAGACACCGCCAGCTGGGCGTTAATTGGCTTCATGTTTGCCTTGCCCTCCTTCCGATCATTCTCCCGCCTCATGCCGCTCTGCGAAAAGCCGGTCTGCTAGGTCCGCCGAAGCTTCGCCGGTCACGGCAAGGCCTTGGTCGCGCTGGAAGGCTCGAATGGCGGCTCTTGTGCGTGGGCCGGGTATGCCGTCTGCCGGGCCGGGGTCATAGCCGAGGGTGGCGAGGTCTTCTTGAATGGCTCTGAAAATCCTTCGGGTCATTCCGCGCGACTGACGCGGGCTTGCTGCACCAGGAAGGACTGTCGTTGTGCGCGCTTCTGGTTTCCACGAAGGACAGGGGAATTCGTCCTTCAGAGCCAAAATTGCGAGCGTTGACGCCGGCAGGTGTAGCTTGGCAGGGTTGTTTTCCATCCATCCTGTAACGACGAGCACCATTTGCTCGGTTGTGACATGGCTGCTCGCACAATGGACCCTAAGCCATACTGTGGGCCAGTCATCATCGCTGGCGCTAGCGGCCCTGGAGAAATGATCGAGCGTTTCGTTATCCGCTTCTGGTCCCGGCTTTACGAACTCAAGGGGCAACGTGCCGCTAAGGGCAGAGGCGACGCCGGCCACATACGACAGGCAGGCCAGCCATTGCGGGGTTGGAATATCCGGTTTGGACGGCAGCCAGCCAGATTCAACGGCGTTTGGGTGCAACTTCTGGAAACTGCGCTCGTACTTACACCAAGTGAGAAGCTCACGCCCCGTAACCCAAAAGGCGGTATCTTTTGGTTGAGCCTGTGCCACATGTGGCGCAGCCAAAGCCGCCGCGCTGACGAATAGAAACGCCCATTTTCGCAACATGCTTCCCTCCCCTGAAAGCATACCACGGCTCTACACGCGACCGGCATCGGCATGTTGGCCCGGTAGGCCGCGCGGCTGCCTTGAGGCAGGTCAACGGCATTCTCCCCGGCGCGCATTAGCCGTATGGTTCTTCCTTCTGCAAACCTTGGGGGTGTGACCATGAGACGCTTTGCAGCAGTCGCGTTATCGCTGGCCTGCATTCTTACTCTGCCAGCAAGAGCAGGAGCGGGATCTATCACGGGCGAGGTGAAGGTGAGCGACGGCGACACGCTGGTGAGCGTCGGCGACAAGCTGACGTATAGTATCCGCCTGTTCGGCATCGACTCGCCCGAAATGGAGCAGAGATGCAAGAAGGCGGACGGCTCTTGCTATCCCTGCGGCGACGCCGCGCGCGACCACCTGAGGGCGATGGTGGATGATAAGCAAGTGCGATGCGAGCTGACCGGCGCGCTTACCTACGGCAGGGTGGTCGCGGTGTGCTACCTGAGAGGCCGGGATCTCAACCAGATGATGCTGCGTGACGGCTGGGCCTTCGCCTACCGGCGCTTCCTGGATGACGTAGCGGGTAAGAAGGACGCCTACCTTGCGGCTGAGGCCGAAGCCAAATCTGCAAAGCGCGGTATCTGGCAGGGCGACTTTGTACTGCCCTCAGACTGGCGGAACAAGGGTGAGCGGCTGGAAGGCTGCGAATAGCATGATCCCCGACATCGACATCTGGCGCTCTGCACAGGTCATGGTGAAGCGCCCCGTCCGGCCACCCAAATAAGTACGTCCCATTTCCTCGATCACGGCACCAGCTGTATCGGAGGCAGGGTAAGGACGCGGCAGTCATCCCAATAGATCAGGCGACCGTAGGCTTCCATCTCGAACTGGTCTCCCGCGTCGAGTTCCCCACTCATTTCTCTACGGCGTCCGTCGCGGTGATCCGCCCAATGGACCATCTCATGTAGAAGCGTGACCCCCACGATTTGCGCGAGGCGTCCCGTGTGCTCCCTCTCGAATGCGGACACGAGGAGTTTATTGATATTGATCCAATTCCACACGATCCCTTCCATTGGGCGATAGCTGCCATGAAGGACCCTATAATGACCAAAACACTGTGTGGGCATGCTCACGATCTGAATCTGCGGGGGCGTTCCGTACTTTAGTGTTTCTTTTACTTGCCAGAGAGGCATCTCCGCGTACTTTACCAGTGCGTTTGCGATTTGGCGGTGCTCCAAAACCGTCGGTAGTCGATCCTTGACGTAGTGGTACAGCCTGGGGTGGCTTCGCTCATCTCCCTTCATCAGTTTCATTATGTCTCCCTCCTTGTTGAGGGCACGCCATGCGGCGGGATTCGCGTGATAAATGTCAGTGAAACACCACATACGGCCCACTGCAAGGACGACTCCCGCGCTTGTCGATCTCCAGGTCGCCGCGGTCAGCGAACTGAGCTATGCCGCTCTGCTCATGGCTTCGTGGCCATTGGGTTTCATGACATTGCTCCAAATGGTTCTCCATTTATGTCATAATCGGTGTGCCTACTCATGGCTGTGGGTTTACTCACATTTCGGTCGCCAATTTTGCCGGACACGCCATCGTTTCCACCCGCTGCTAGGGCTTATCGCCCTGGCGCGCATTGCCGGATTCATGTTCGGCCGTGATCCCTGATCTCGACATCTACCGCAGCGCACATGTCCTCGTGAAGCAGCACGGCCAGGACGCGCCGCTTGAGGCAGCACAGCGCGCCGATGCCTTGCTGGACGAGGGCGACATGGACGGTCTTGCGATATGGCAGCGGATTACGGCTGCTGTCGAGGCACTGTTGCGGAAAGAACCGAGGCCGGGGGAGCGGGTGCAGTGACACGGGCTGCCTTCGGGCAAAATCGAAGATTGACAGTCGAAAAAGAGGCCGCATGAGGCGAGACACATGAGGGGGACTGTGAACCTTTTTGTTGCAGTGACAGACGGGGACTGGTTCGACTTTCTTTCAACGACGCCGGAAATCGATGAGGTGAATTTTTGGCAGCCTGGCGGACGGACAAGTTTCAAGGCGCTGCAACCCGGTGAATTGTTTTTGTTCAAGCTGCACAGTCCGAACAATTTCATTGTTGGTGGAGGTATTTTCGCTCATGCCTCAATCTTGCCTGTGTCGCTCGCTTGGGAAGCGTTTGGAGAAAAGAACGGGGCAAAATCGCTGGCAGATATGCGCATGCGGATTGCCAAATATCGGCGGGAACCGACAACACCTCAGGCCGACTATCGGATTGGATGCCGCATCCTCGAATACCCATTCTTCCTACCTAGGGAGAAATGGATTCCTATTCCAAAGAGCTGGTCACAAAACATTGTGGTCGGCAAAACCTATTCCACAGCCGAATCCGAAGGCCGATACTTGTGGGACGCTATTCACGAGCGGATTGCTTTGAGGGCTGAAGCTGAGCCCCATCATGCGTTGCCGCGCTTTGGAGAGCCAGTTCTGAATGCCCCACGACTAGGACAAGGCTCTTTCCGTGTGGCGGTAACGGACGTTTATCACCGAAGCTGCGCTGTGACTGGAGAACGCGTATTGCCAGTGCTCGAAGCTGCGCACATTCGCCCGTATGCCAAGGGAGGTAGCCACGATATCAGTAACGGGTTGTTGCTCCGAATGGACATTCACAAGCTCTTTGACGCGGGGTACACAACGGTCTCGCTGGATGGGGCCTTCGAGGTGAGCGGACGCATCAAGGAAGATTTCGATAATGGCCGGCAGTATTACGCGCTGCATGGCACGCGCATCGCGCAGCCAGATCGATTGGAGTGGCATCCCGCACGGGAGGTACTTGAATGGCACAACAGCAACGTATTCCTTGGATAATTGCAGTTTGTAATGATGGCCGGAGGATGTTCCGATGGCACGTATGGGCAAGCTCAGCAACGGTGGCCAGGCCGCGCACTGGACGGTGATGTGGCAGGCTCCGCAATGCGCGGCCAAAAGCAAACGGAGCGGGCAGCGGTGCCTGAATAGGGCTGTGCGGGGCTTCAATGTGTGCCGGATGCATGGGGCTGGCGGTACTGTTTTTGCCATGTTCGAAGGGACCTCCGGTGATCTGGCGCCTGTCCTGATTCTGGAAGATTTCGGGGGCAAGCCGCTGCAAACGGGG
>CALZJG010000153.1 GCA_945787555.1 uncultured Chromatiaceae bacterium
ATCGCCCCCGGCGTTATCGAGCGTCAATCGGTGTCGCAGCCGGTTCAGACCGGCCTGAAAGCCATCGACGCTATGATTCCGGTCGGACGCGGTCAGCGTGAGCTGATCATCGGTGACCGCCAGACCGGCAAGACCGCAGTGGCCATCGACACCATCATCAATCAGAAGGGCACCGGCGTTAAGTGTATCTACGTCGCGATCGGCCAAAAGGCTTCTTCTATCGCCAACGTGGTGCGCAAACTCGAAGAGCACGGTGCCATGGATCACACTATCGTCGTGGCGGCCAGCGCCGCGACGCCGGCAGCACTGCAATTCCTCGCCCCCTACGCCGGTTGCACCATGGGTGAATACTTCCGTGACAACGGCGAAGACGCGTTGATCGTCTACGATGACTTGACCAAGCAAGCCTGGGCCTATCGCCAAGTGTCCTTGTTGCTGCGCCGTCCGCCTGGCCGCGAAGCCTATCCTGGTGATGTGTTTTATCTGCACTCACGTTTGTTGGAGCGCGCAGCGCGCGTCAATGACGAGTACGTGGAGAAATTCACCAATGGTCGCGTAAAGGGCCAGACTGGCTCCTTGACTGCGCTACCCATCATCGAAACCCAAGCCGGTGACGTGTCGGCCTTCGTGTGCACCAACGTGATCTCCATCACCGACGGCCAGATTTATCTGGAAACCGATCTGTTCAACTCGGGCATCCGTCCCGCCGTAAACGCCGGTCTGTCTGTTTCCCGTGTGGGTGGCGCCGCCCAGACCAAGATCGTCAAGAAGCTGGGCGGCGGTGTGCGCCTGGACTTGGCGCAGTTTCGTGAGTTGGCGGCTTTCGCGCAATTTGCCTCCGATCTCGACGAAACCACCCGCAAGCAGCTGGAACGTGGTCGTCGTGTCACCGAACTGATGAAGCAAAAGCAATACTCGCCTCTGTCGGTGGCCGAGCAAGCGGTGTCGCTGTTCGCCGCCAACGAAGGCTTGCTGGACGACGTGGAGTTGAACAAAGTGGGCGACTTCGAGGCCGCCCTGCACAGCTATATGAAATCAGAGCAGAATGAGCTCATGAACCAGATCGACAGCAGCGGCGATTTCAATAAAGACATCGCCGCCGCGTTGCGCACGGCGATTGAGACCTTCAAAAAGAGCAACGTTTGGTAAACGGGGATTAGCCCATGGCGGTCGGAAAAGAGATACGCGGCAAGATCAAGAGTGTCAAAAACACTCAGAAGATCACTCGCGCCATGGAAATGGTGGCGGCCAGTAAGATGCGCAAGGCGCAGGAACGTATGCAGGCGACAAGGCCGTATGCGGAAAAGATGCGTAATGTCATCGGGCATCTAGCCTACGCCCACCCCGAATACAAGCATCCCTATCTCAAGGAGCGGGACGCCAAGCGGGTCGGATTCATCATCATCTCTACGGATCGCGGCTTATGCGGCGGTTTGAACACCAACTTGTTCAAGGCCGCCGTGCGCGCGTTGCGTGAAAGTCGCGATGGGGGTTTGGAAATCGAAGTCGCGACCATCGGCAACAAGGCCGAACAGTTCTTTAAGCGCATCAAAGCCAACCTCGTCGGCCATATCGGCCATCTGGGCGACGCGCCCAAGATCACCGACTTGATCGGTACCGTGAAGATCATGTTGGATGCCTACAACGAGGGCCGCATCGATCGTTTATATCTGGTGCACAACGATTTCGTCAGCACCATGACCCAAGCGCCACGCACCTTGCAATTATTGCCCATCCAACCGGTGGAAGATGAGTCCCTCAAGCATCATTGGGACTATCTCTATGAGCCGGAAGCGAAGGATGTGCTCGACGAGTTGTTGATGCGCTATGTCGAGTCCCTGGTCTACCAGGGGGTAGTGGAAAATCTCGCCTGCGAACAAGCGGCGCGCATGGTGGCTATGAAAGCGGCGTCTGACAACGCCGGCGACATCATTGATGACTTGCAGTTGATATACAACAAGGCGCGCCAGGCGGCCATCACGCAGGAAATTTCGGAAATTGTCAGCGGTGCCGCGGCGGTTTAATGCGGTTCGGCGGTTAAAGTATTCGTTAAGACTTAAGGGGAACTGATTATGAGTTCGGGGAAGATCGTACAAATTATCGGCGCGGTCATCGACGTGGAATTCTCGCGCGATGCCATGCCCAAGGTCTATGATGCCTTGTTGGTCAGCGAAACCGGCCTCACCCTCGAGGTGCAGCAGCAGCTGGGTGACGGCGTAGTGCGCACCATTGCCATGGGTTCCACCGACGGCCTCAAGCGCGGCATCGATGTGAGCTCCACGGGCGCTCCCATCAGCGTGCCGGTCGGTAAGGCTACCCTGGGCCGCATCATGGACGTGTTGGGCACGCCTATCGACGAGAAGGGTCCAGTGCCGACCGAGGAGCGCTGGTCCATCCATCGCGAACCACCGAGCTATGAAGAACAAGCACCTGCCGTCGAAATACTCGAAACCGGCATCAAGGTCATCGACTTGATCATGCCTATCGCCAAGGGCGGTAAGGTCGGCCTGTTCGGCGGCGCTGGGGTGGGTAAGACTGTCACCCTGATGGAATTGATCCGTAACATCGCCGTGGAGCACAGCGGTTACTCGGTGTTCGCTGGCGTCGGTGAGCGTACCCGTGAAGGTAACGACTTCTACCATGAAATGACCGAAGGCGGTGTGCTCGACAAGGTGGCTCTGGTCTACGGACAGATGAACGAGCCGCCGGGTAACCGTTTGCGCGTCGCTTTGACCGGCCTGACCATGGCCGAATACTTCCGTGACGAAGGCCGTGACGTGCTGATGTTCATCGACAACATCTACCGTTTCACGCTGGCCGGCACCGAAGTGTCCGCGCTGCTGGGTCGCATGCCCTCGGCAGTGGGTTACCAGCCGACCTTGGCCGAAGAAATGGGTCGCTTGCAGGAACGTATCACCTCCACCAAGACCGGCTCTATCACGTCATTCCAGGCGGTGTATGTGCCCGCAGATGACTTGACCGATCCCTCGCCGGCCACCACCTTCGCGCACTTGGACGCCACCCTGGTGTTGTCACGTCAAATCGCCGAGTTGGGCATCTACCCTGCCGTCGATCCGCTAGACTCCACTTCCCGCCAGCTTGATCCGTTGGTCGTCGGTCAGGATCATTACGACACCGCGCGTGCGGTGCAAGGCATCCTGCAGCGCTATAAGGAGTTGAAGGATATTATCGCGATCCTGGGTATGGATGAGTTGTCGGAAGACGACAAGCTCGCCGTGACCCGTGCCCGTAAGATTCAGCGCTACTTGTCGCAGCCCTTCTTTGTGGCGGAAGTGTTCACCGGCGCGCCCGGTAAATATGTCACACTGAAGGACACCATTGCCGGCTTCAAGGCCATCGTGAACGGCGAATACGACCACCTGCCCGAGCAGGCTTTCTACATGGTCGGCACCATCGACGAAGCGGTGGAAAAGGCCACGAAGCTGCAGTAAATAGATTATCTTTATGCCTGCTCTCCCTCTGGAAAAGGGTTAGGGGAGAGGGGGCAAGCAAGGTTGCACAGCAGCGCAAATGTGGACTTGCTCCCCTACTCCCTTAGCGGGGGCGTTCATAGGATTAATTCAGTATTTCTTCTCGCCTCCTCCCGCGCCGGGACAAGATGTGGAGAAGGGTAAGTGGAGAAACGAATATGGCCATGACCATGCACGTAGACATCGTCAGCGCTGAAGCGGAGATTTTCTCCGGACCCGCCACGATGCTATTCGCACCGGCGGTGATGGGCGAAGTGGGTATCATGCCCCGCCATGCCCCGCTGCTCACCAAGATCAAACCGGGCGAAGTGCGTGTGCTGACGCCGGAGGGGGCTGAGGAATTCTTCTACGTCTCCGGCGGCATGTTAGAAGTACAACCGCATGTCGTCACGGTGTTGGCCGATACCGCTGCGCGCGCCAAGGATTTGGACGAAGCCGCTGCGCAAGAAGCCATGCAGCGCGCCGAACAGGCCCTGGCCGACAAGCACGGTGAAATGGATTTGGCCGAGGCCGAGGCGCAATTGGCCGAAGCTGTTGCGCAGCTGCGTGCCATCCAGAACCTGCGTAAGAAATCAGGCCGCTAAATACAGAGTAGTGTCCTACCGAACGCCGTGTCCTGGTTGGGGGCACGGCGTTTTTTTATTTGTGCCGGCCTTAAGGCCATTGGGTGGCGGCGCGCACTGCGTTACGATACTGCCCTATCCAACTCATCAGCACGGTCCTGCGCCCATGAAACTCAGCGTCATCATCCTCGCCGCCGGTCAAGGCACCCGCATGCGTTCGTCTATGCCCAAAGTGCTGCACCCCATCGGCGGTCAATCTCTGCTCGAACATGTTATCGATACGGCGCGTGGCTTAGGTGCGGCGACGATCTCCGTCGTCTACGGTCATGGTGGCGAACTCGTGCGCGAACGTGTGAGTGAGCAGGACGTGCTATGGGTGGAACAAGCGCAACAATTGGGCACCGGCCATGCCGTGGCGCAGGCGCTACCCGGTATCGCCGATGATCATACCGTCGTGGTGTTGTATGGTGATGTGCCCTTGCTCAGCGCGCCGACATTGCAGCGCCTCATTGATGACGCTAGCCATAGAACGCTGGGGTTGCTGACCGCGCACTTGGATGATCCTAGCGGCTACGGACGTATCATCCGCGATGCGCAAGGCGATGTCCTCGCTATCGTCGAACACAAAGATGCCAGCGAGGCGCAACGCGCCATACGCGAAGTGAATACCGGTATTCTTGCGGCACCGGCGGCGCAAATGAAAAAATGGATTGCCGCGCTCGATAACAACAACGCCCAGGGTGAATATTATCTGACCGATGTCATCGCCATGGCGGTCGGTGACGGCGTGGCCATCAACACCGTGCATCCCTCCTCCATCAGCGAAGTGCTGGGTGTGAACAACAAGGCCCAGCTCGCCGACTTGGAGCGGGCTTATCAGCGTGGTCAGGCCGATCGCTTGATGGAGCGCGGTGTCACCTTGCGCGATCCTGCGCGTTTCGATGTGCGCGGTGAAATCGAAGTGGGCCGTGATGTGGTCATCGATTTCAACGTCGTGTGCGAGGGGCGCGTGATCATCGGCAACGAGGTGAACATCGGTCCCAATGTGTGTTTGAAAGACGTGGTGATCGGCGACGGTGTGCAGGTGCTCGCCAATTCGGTCATCGAGGAGGCGAATATCGGCGCCGGGTCACGCATCGGGCCGTTCGCCCGTATCCGTCCCGGGACGGTGCTAGGTGAGGCGGCGCACATAGGCAACTTCGTCGAAATCAAAAAGGCCATCATCGGTCACGGTTCCAAAGTAAATCACTTGAGTTATGTCGGCGACGCCACGATCGGTCGCGGTGTCAACATCGGTGCGGGCACCATCACTTGCAACTACGACGGCGCCAACAAACATCAGACCGTGATCGAAGACGATGCCTTCATCGGCTCCGACACGCAATTGGTGGCGCCGGTCACCGTCGGTGCGGGTGCGACCATCGGCGCCGGTTCCACCATCACCAAGAACGCCCCGCCCGGCGAGCTTACCTACAGCCGCACACCGCAACAAACGCGTAACGGTTGGAAGCGGCCGGTGAAAAAGCAGCCGGGTTAAAGTATGTCCGGCGCGGCGCAGAGTGTGATGCGTTGTCCTTGGCCGGGCGCGGATCCCCTTTATCTTCACTACCATGATCATGAATGGGGGGTGCCGGTGTATGACGACCGGCATTTGTTCGAGATGCTGATCCTTGAGGGCGCGCAAGCCGGTTTGAGCTGGATCACCATCTTGAAAAAGCGCGTGGGTTTCCGCGCGGCTTTCGATGACTTCGACGCCGAGAAAATCGCCCGCTACGACGCACGTAAAGTGCAAAGTCTGCTGGCCGATCCGGGTATCGTGCGTAACCGTCTCAAGGTCGCGGCGGCGATCAACAACGCGCAAGTGTTGCTCGATCTCAAGGAGCGCGAAGAGAGTTTCAGCGCTTATCTCTGGCGTTACGTCGATGGCACACCGATCGTTAACCACTGGAAAGGCATGAGCGAGGTACCCGCCAAGACCGCGCTGTCCGACGCCATGAGTAAAGACCTGGCGAAGCTGGGATTCAAATTCGTCGGCTCGACGATTTGTTACGCCTACATGCAAGCGGTGGGCATGGTCAACGATCACCTCGTCGATTGTTACCGTCACCGCGAGTTAACTCCAGCGGCACGTCGGTGACGGTGAGCGAGCGTTAGCGTGAAAACGCCACGTCGTAAAATACCGTTGCAGGGCCGACCCTCTCAGCCCGCCCCACCCCGCACCGGAGTCGCCCGCGCTCTGTCCAAATTGGGTTATTGCTCGCGCAGCGCGGCGCAGCAGTTGGTGCGCGACGGCCGGGTAACGATCAACGACACGACCATTTCCGACCCCGAAACC
>CALZJG010000154.1 GCA_945787555.1 uncultured Chromatiaceae bacterium
ATCTGGAGGACTATCTGCGCGACAACACTCAAGCCTGGGAATTACACAGCGACGGTACTTACCGGCGGGTCACAGCAGGAAAACGCACCCCGCAGACGGCGCAAGGCGCTTTGCTTGCCAGCTTGGCGGAAGCCCCTTAAGCGCTCACGCCTCCTCCCAGCTCAAGGTAAAATCGGCGGCACGTAGATAGCGCGCTTCTTGTTCCAGATCGGCCCGTGTCAGCGGCGAATTTTCCAACCAAGCGTCGGGAAAAACGATGTCGAGACTGTTTTTGCCTGGCTTAAACATCAGTTCTGGCAAGGCGGTCTCGCTACGATTGCGATGCAGCAACACTGCCAAGCGCAACACGATACTCAAGCGCTGCAGACGCGCGGCCAGTGGCGCGGGCAAGAACTGGAACTCAGCGACTGCGAATTTGCGCCGATGCACGCGCACCAGCAGCGCCAAGCCACGCTGATCCTGGCGCGAAAAACCAGGCATGTCCGCATGCTGCGCCACATAAGCGCCATGCTTGTGATATTGGCTATGGGAGATCGCCAAGCCGATTTCATGCAGTGCCGCCGCCCACGCCAATAAACGGCGTGACTCCTCGTCTAAGTCCCAATGATCGACCACGGCATCGAAACAACGCAGTGCCGTCGTTGCCACGCGCTGCGCCTGATTCTTGTCGACATGATAACGACCGGCCAAGCCATGGACGCTGCGGGCGCGGATGTCGTCATCCTGAAAACGGCCCAACAAGTCATAGAGTAAACCTTCACGTAGCGCGCCCTCGGCTACGTCCATGTTCTCGATGCCAAGGACATCGAATATGGCGTTCAAGATCACTACGCCCGCGGGCAATATCTCGGCACGATCCGCGTTCAGCCCTTCGAATTGCAGTTTCTGTATATCGCCCGTCTTTACAATGTACTCGGCTAATTTTTTCAATGACAAGGGGGTAATTCCGGCGCCGCTCCATCCCGCCTTGATCACCACGTCGCGGATGGCGCGTATTGATCCGGATGCCCCCACCGCGGCGTCCCAGCGTAAACGACGAAACGTCTCTTGCACCGGCTCCAATTCCAATTTCGCGGCAAGCTCGGCCTTGCGCCACGCCTTGCGCGTGACGGTGCCATTCGCGAAGTAATTGCAAGTCAGCGCGACCGCCCCTATATGCAGGCTCTCCAAACTATGCGGCTCGTATCCTTCGCCGACGATGATTTCTGTGCTGCCGCCGCCAATGTCCACCACTAAGCGCGGACCGCTGGTGCTCGCCAGACTATGGCTGACGCCGAGATAAATCAGGCGCGCTTCCTCGATACCTGAGATGATCTCTATGCGATGTCCCACGGCGGCCTCGGCCTCGCGCAGAAATTCGGTGCCGTTCTTCGCTTTGCGCATGGTGTTGGTCCCAACGACTCGCACCGCTTCGGCGGGCATGTCGCGCAAACGCTCGCCGAAGCGACGCAGACAGGCCAACGCACGATCACGCACCTCCGCCGACAAACGCCCTCGGTCATCCAAACCGGCCGCCATGCGCACCGCTTCGCGCAAGCGATCCACCACCTGCAGCACGCCATCGTTCACACGCGCCACGACGAGATGAAAGCTGTTGGATCCTAAATCCACGGCCGCGAGCAACTCGGGCGATTTGGGCGGTTTTTTCATCCGGATTGAACTCCTTTTCCCATGTCTCAGTACTGCCTAGGCGCCACCCAACTGGCGGAGTTGACTGGGTGTCAACAACCAATGCAGCACCGCGGGGCGCTTCTCATTCCACTGCAACAAACACGCCCCGCCCTTCTTGAACTTCACCAGCGACCTGGCCTGCCCACTGAGCATTCAGCCGACCCAGCGACTCAAATCGGGCTCATGCCCCACCAAGGCGTGGTACTCGTCCCGGCCGCCGCCCTCGACCAGGCCCGCCAACTCAGCCGGCGCCGCGCCCGGCGCCAGCGCTACCGAGGCTTCGGTGGGACAGGCATAACCGCCGGCGATGATTTCCGCCGTCTGTACTGCGCGCCGCAAGGGGCTGCTGTGGACCCGGCTCAAGCCAGGCACCACGGTACGCAAACCCGCAACCGCCGCCACCATTTTCTCCCGCCCTGCGTCCGTCACAACGCGCTCGGCGTCACCCCGCCCGGCCGCGGCGGCCTTTTCCGGCTCCTCGGCGATGGCGTGACGGATGACGACGATATAGCTCATGCGCTCATTGTCATGCAGCCCTGTCGATAACTCAATAACCATAAGGAAACTAGAGGTATAGTTACAACTCGGATAGGGCGCGCTGGTCCTGTTTGCGGGATGGCGGCGGAACGTTGCTAAAGTTTCTATCCTAATGTCCGATAATACTATTGACAATCATTCTCATTTGCATTAAAAAGGTAATCAGTTTGCCGTTAACTTAAGGGATGCGCTTCACCATGTATGTGTGTATCTGCAACAGCGTCACTGACAGCCAAATCCGCCAGGCCGTGGAAGGCGGCGCGCGCTCCTTGCGCGACGTCAAGCAACACCTCAATGTCGCCAGCCAATGCGGTAAGTGCGGACAATGCGCGCTGCGCATCATTCGTGACCAGATCGTCTCCAGCGAGGCGGACGACACCTCTCTCAGCTCGGCCGCCGCCTAAAAGGCTTGCCGAAACCCCCTCTCCATCCAGAGAGAGCCTGGAATGGGGCGCTGCCTGTCCCCTAAATTTGCTAAGTTAGTTTCCACATCCTAAGCTTCTGTCTGGAGAAACAGTCGCGGTCAAATCTATTGGCGGAGTGCCAGCCCTTACCCAACGACGACTGTGCTATAAGAATGCCATCGTATTCCCACACGCCACTTGCCCATCAAACACAATAAGGAGACCCGGCCATGCAAGGCGACGCCAAAGTCATCAATTATCTCAACCAAGTCCTCACCAACGAACTCACCGCCATTAATCAGTATTTCCTCCACGCCCGCATGTTCAAGAACTGGGGCTTGGACAAACTCAACGAGAAGGAGTATCACGAGTCCGTCGACGAGATGAAACATGCCGACGCCCTTATCGAACGCATCCTGTTCCTCGAAGGGCTACCCAACTTGCAGGATCTCGGCAAGTTGATGGTGGGCGAGAACACCAAGGAAATGCTCGAGTGCGATCTCAAACTCGAAATCGCCGGCCTGCCGGTGCTGCGCGAAGCCATCGCCCACTGCGAAAAGGTCGCCGATTACAGCAGCCGTGAGTTGTTCGAGGAGATACTCGAAAGCGAGGAGGAACATATCGATTGGCTGGAGACCCAGCTCGATCTGATCAAACGCGTCGGCTTGGAAAATTATCAGCAGTCGATGATGTAGTTCTTACGACCAGCGATAGCCCGACAGACACATTCAGCGCCCTCAGATAGGGCGCTGTGCTTCTAGTAAATCTCGCAGCGCTGTTTCCATGGCCAACAACTCCTTTTCGGTGAGAGACCGACTCCTTCCTTTGGGCAAATCACCGAGCGCGACCGGCCCGATGGCGACACGGATCAAGCGCAATACGCCTATTTCCAAGCCTTCGAGCAAGCGCCTGATATGACGGTTCTTGCCC
>CALZJG010000155.1 GCA_945787555.1 uncultured Chromatiaceae bacterium
GCATCGAAGGTTACGAAGATTTCATCCAAACCGACGCATCCATCAATCCCGGCAATTCGGGTGGCGCGCTGGTGAATCTGCGTGGCGAGTTGGTGGGCGTCAACACCGCCATCCTCGCGCCGGGCGGCGGCAATGTCGGTATTGGTTTCGCCATCCCCATGAACATGGTGCGCAGTCTAATGGGGCAATTGGTGGAATACGGCGAAGTGCGGCGCGGTCGCCTGGGAGTGATGATGCAAGACCTCACGCCGGAGCTGGCCAAGGCCTTTGAAATTAAGGAGCGGCGCGGCGCGGTGGTGGCCAAGGTGGTGAAGGACTCGCCGGTTGATCGCGCCGGCTTGCGGGTCGGTGATGTGGTCACCCAGGTCAACGACCGCACCGTGAACTCCTCGGCGGAGATGCGCAACCTCGTCGGTCTGCTGCAGGTCGGCGAGACGGTCACCATGACGGTGTTGCGCGACGGTAAGACACACACGCTCACAGCCACTATTGCCGCACCGGAACAGGTGCAAGTGGCTGGCCAGCGCCTGCATGCCCGCCTAGAAGGTACGCAGCTCGGCCCCGTTCCCGAGAACGATCCGCGTTATGGCAGCCTGGAAGGCATCGCAGTGTTGGTGATCGAGCGCGGCAGCGCGGCGTGGCGGGCCGGCCTGCGCGCCGGCGACATCATTGTCTCCGTCAATCGCCGCACCGTGACCAATCTGGAGGAGTTCAAGCAAGCGGCCGCCATCAATCAGCGCGCCTTGTTGTTGAATTTACGCCGTGGCGAGGGCGGGTTGTTCCTATTGATGCAATGATCATGCAGAGAAAACAATGCCCACAGGCGGATTGGCGGCTGCTATGCAACCTAGGCCTGACAGTCCCTTGGTCCACTATTTGAGGGCTGGGGAAAGGGGTGATGGTTGCGTCTGTGCGGTATTTGACTCCCACCTTAACCCTCACCCCCTCACCCCCTCACCCGCTAAGGTGGAGGGACTATGGGAATGTTGGCAGACCGGCCGGGCGTTTGTGCCCGGCGATCTTAGTCGGCGTACTCAGCGCGCCGAGTGGCCGCTGAGTTTGACTTCGACCTTCTCATGCTCGGCCAAGTTGGCGTAGTAGTCGCGCAAGATCGCTAACACTTCGGGGCGTGAGAACTCGGCCGGCACGTCGCCGCCTTCCGACAAAGCCTTGCGCAACTTACTGCCCGACAATAACAAGCGGTCCGCACCTTCGTGCGGGCAGGTCTTCATGGAGGCCATGCCGCCGCATTTGTAGCAGTAGAAGGTCCAGTCGATCTTGAGCGGCTGGGTTTCCAGCGCGCCCTTGGGAATCTCGTCGAAGATGTGGTGGGCGTCGAAAGGGCCGTAGTATTCGCCGACGCCGGCGTGATCGCGGCCAACGATGAGGTGCGAGCAGCCGTAGTTCTGGCGGAACAAGGCATGCAGCAGCGCCTCGCGCGGACCGGCGTAGCGCATATCGAGCGGATAGCCCGATTGCACCACGGTGTCCTTGACGAAGTAGTTGTTCACCAGCGCGTTGATGGCTTTGATGCGTACCTCAGAGGGGATGTCACCGGCTTTGAGCTTGCCCAGCAAGGAATGGATCATCACGCCGTCGCAGATCTCGATGGCGATTTTCACTAGATATTCATGCGAGCGATGCAGCGGGTTGCGGGTCTGAAAGGCGACCACGGTGCTCCAGCCTTTTTCCTCGAACAACTGGCGGGTCTGGGTCGGGGTCATGTAGACGTCGGAGAATTCGGTGGGGAAACGGCCTTGTGACAGCACTTTCACCGGGCCGGCCAGGTTGACCTCGCCTTGCTCCATGACCATCTGCACGCCGGGGTGTTCGCGATCGGTGGTCTTAAATACCATCGCGCACTCGTGTTCCTTGTCGATGGTGTACTTCTCGGTGACCTTCATGGTCGCCATGATCTCGCCGCTCTCGCGGTCCACCAGTGCGACGTCGCTGCCAGTCTTGATGCCGTCGGCGCTGTGTTGGTTGGTGGACAGAGTGATGGGGATGGGCCAGAACAGGCCGTTGGCCATTTTCATCCCGTCGCATACGCCTTCCCAGTCGGCGCGGGTCATAAAGCCGTCCAGCGGGGTGAAGCCGCCGATGCCCATCATGATGAGGTCGCCGGTCTCGCGCGAGCTGATTTGCACTTGCGGCAGCTGCTCGGCGCGCTTCTTTTCGGCGGCCAGCGCCGCGCCTTCCAGCAAGAGGGGTTGCAGCGCGTCGGCGCCATGGGGTTTGACGAGTTTGGACATGATAGTGGAACTCCGGTTGTAGGCGCCCCCCGGCGGGCGCGGTGGCGCAAAGGCCCGCTATTTTATCAGTCTATGGGGGCTGAGGGTATGCGCCGGGCGATTGCCTACGCCCCGGCCCTCCCCCGACCCCTCCGTGGTGTTCCGTCTGTGCCTCTGCCGCTTAGCCCAAGAGGGCGGGTTGGGTTCCCTGCGTGAGGGCGGCCTTGGTGTGCATACTCGGCTGACGGAAGACCTGCCTGGTGGCGGTGGCGACCTGCGGCCGAGAAAAGCTCAAATTGCCTAGTCGATTGCGCATGTAAGAGGTTTGTCGTAGGTCAGGTTGCCGCGTCAGCGGCTACCTGACCTACTATTTAGGCCCGATTGATCATGAAACGCCACACTAAGGCGGCATGGATGCTGGGCATGCTCAAGCGCTTTTCCCATCTCCATTCAACGGGCAAGGAGCCCGAGGCTCAAACATTGAGTGCTCACATTTGGCGCCTCGTTAATGGCGCTGGGCGGCGAGGAATTGTCTGATTAAGTGGGCGCGGTTGCGCACTGCCAGTTTTACGAAGATGCGACTCATGTGCTTCTTGACGGTGATTTCGCTGATGCTCAGCTGGGCGGCGATGGTGCGGTTGGGCACCCCTTCCAAGGCAGCGTCCACCACCTCGCGTTCGCGCGCCGTGAGTTTTTTCAGTAGCGCCGCTGCTTGTTCCGAGGGATAGGGAGGTGCACTGGGTTTGGACTGCCACGCGGCGCTCCAGGTGCTGATCTGTGCGGCCACCGCACCGGCCAGGCGGTCGCCGAGCGAGAAGGCGCCGTTGAAACCGGTCTGTTCGCTCAAGAGACGACTGAGGTGTTGCGTCAGCTTTGGCCCGCGCAAATCCAGCGCGTAAGTCGGTGCCGGTCGGTCGGGGGCGAAGTCGAAATGGGCGGGTATGCCGCTGTCGACGAAGCCGAAGCGGGTGAGCAGGTCGCGATACAGTGCCAGCGGTGTGGAAGTGAGGAACAGCGCCGGGCGGATCAACAGCATGCCCAGGTCGCGTAGCAGCGCGGCGCGGCCCGCCGTGTGGGGGGGTCGCGCACATCAGTCAATGCGGCGGGGCCTTCTTTCTTCAGCAAGGTGGCGGCTAACGACAGCGTCAGTGGATGGCCGCCGGTGATAGCGTAGGTCTGGCTGATCAAGCCGGCGTCGCTGACGCCATGTAAGTCGAGGTGTTCGCGAGTCAGTTCCGCGTCGAATAGATCCAGCGGGATGGGTCGCACCAGTTGTTGCCAAGCACAATGACTACGCTAGGTTTCCTGCAAGGCATAGCGGCCGGCAATCACCACGACTGCGCGCTCGGGTAATTGCGGCAGAAAGGCTTCGCGCAGCCAGCGATCCAGTGGCCCGATGTCCTCGTAGGTGTCGAACACCACTACCACCGGCCGTTGTGCCGTCGCGGCGTGCAGCGCGTCCAAGGTGGCCTCCAGGCTCGGCGCGGCAGGCGCGGCATTGGGGCGCAGGGCGTCGTCCAGTTTGGCGAGCAACAGTTCCGGTGCGCCGGAGAGGTCACGGGCGTCCATGTGGATGCACAGCGCGCCGTGCTGGTCGGCGATGCGCCGATAGGCGTCGAGTAAGGAACTCTTGCCCACCTCGCCGGGACCGTAGGGATTGAGTATCGTCCAGTCGCGCGTGCGAGCGCTCAAGGCGGCGCTGAACAGCGTGCGTTCATGTTCGCGTCCCAGGAAGAAATCGCGTTTGATGTTCAGGAGGGGGGCGCCGATGGCGGTGCGATGGCCTGAGGCGGGAAACTCTGCGTTCACGTTGCAACACCTCGGTATCGTGGAGTGCGCGCAATGAAACTCTGATCTGGCGCGGTCAACTGCTAAGTTGACGGAATCCAATGTCGCCTATTGTAATGCGCTAGGACGCGCCTGGCTAATTGCGGTGTTGCTGCAGTAATGCACTGAATTCGCTGACGGACAATGGCTTGCTGAAGTAATAGCCTTGCATCATGTCGCAGCGTTGTTCGCGGAGGAATTCCAATTGATGGGCGTCTTCCACGCCTTCGGCCACCACGGTCAGGCGCAGATTATGCGCCATGGCGATGATGGCGGCGGTGATGGCCGCGTCGTCGGCGTCATAGGGGATGTCTTTGACGAAAGAGCGGTCAATCTTCAGGGTATGCAGCGGGAAGCGTTTGAGGTAGGTGAGCGACGAGTAGCCCGTACCGAAATCGTCGATGGACAGTTTTACGCCCATGTCTTTGAGGGCGCGCAGCGTGGCGATGGCGCCCTCGGCGTCTTGCATGATGATGCTCTCGGTCAGCTCGATTTCCAGGTTCTCGGCGCCCAGCCCGCTCTCGCGGAGCGCGTCTTGGATGGTTTCCAGCAAGTCAGCTTGCATGAACTGGCGGTTGGACAAGTTCACCGCTACGCGTACCTGAGTGTGCCCCGCTTCGTGCCAGCGTTGGGTTTGCTGGCAGGCGCTGTGTAACACCCACGCGCCGATGGCGACCATCAGGCCGGTTTCTTCCGCCAGCGGGATGAAGTCCAGCGGCGGGATATAGCCGCGCTCGGGATGGTGCCAGCGCAAAAGCGCCTCCATGCCCACGATGCCGCCACTGTTGATGTTTACCTGGGGTTGGTAATGCAGTTCGAGTTCGTTCCGCTCCAGTGCGCGGCGCAGATCGGTTTCCATTGTCATGTTTTCCGCGGCGCGAGCGCCCAGCACGGGCGAGTAGACGCAGAAGGTATTTTTTCCTTGATCCTTGGCGCGATACAGCGCGGTATCGGCGTGGCGCAGCAGGGCGACGGCGTGATCGCCGTCGTCGGGATAGATGCTGATGCCGGCGCTGGCGGTCAGAAACAGCTCGCGTCCGTCGATGTGAAAAGGCTCGGCCATGCCGGAGATGACTTTTTGCGCGAGATTCAAGGCATCCTCGGCGTGGGCCATATCGGTGAGGACCAAGGCGAACTCATCGCCGCCTAGGCGCGCCACCGTGTCGCCGGCACGCACGCAAGTGCTGAGCCGTGCGGCGGCGGCTTGCAACAGCGCGTCGCCGACTTCATGGCCCAAGGTGTTGTTGATGACTTTGAAGCGATCCAAGTCCAACAACAGGACGCCCACCTGACGCTTGCGCCATGGCGCGCGTGCCAGCGCCTGTTCGAGACGATCGGTGAACAAGATCCGATTGGGTAGGTCGGTCAGCAAATCGTGAGTGGCCATGAATTGCAGGTTTTTCTCGGCTTGTTTGCGCTCGGTCATGTCGCTCAGCAGCAACACCGTGCCGGCATTGTTGCGCAGCACGGAACGCGAGATGAGGGTGTGTACCCGCTTGCCGTCGCGGGTGCGTACCCAGGTTTCCTGATGGAGAGGGGCTTGTGTGACTGAGGGGGCGATGTCGGGCAAGTGTTCGAGGTCTTCCACGATCATGGCGACCGGTTTGCCCAGCAATTCTTGCTCGGCATAGTCGCTCAGGGTGCCGGCGGCGGCGTTGACGCGAGTGATCAAACCGTATGCGTCGGTGACGATGAGCGCATCGACCATGCAGGCAATGACCTCGTCCAAATGGTCGCGGGCGGCGGTGATCTCGACGCGCGAGATGTTCAGCCGGCTGATCATGGTGTTGAAGGTCTCAGCCAGTTGTCCTAGTTCGTCGTTCGCTTGAACTTTGGCGCGCGCGCGCAGATTGCCGGCGCCGATTTCCCGACTGGCCAGGTTCAGTTCGCTGATCGGGCGGGAGATGGAGCGGGCGATGATGAAGCCGATGATGCAGGTCAAGATAAAGACTAAGAGGCTCGCGAGCACCAAGGTATCTTGAGTCAGGGTGATGGCCTGGTCCACGTTGCGGCTGTTGTCGGTGAATTTCTGGTTGGTGTGCGCGATGGCATCATCGAGCGCGGCCAGGAAGGTCGCTTCCCTTTCTTCAAACGTTTCCTTGGCGGCCATGATTTCCTCGGACTCGGCACGAGCCTGATACCTTTCCACGAGGATGTCGCCGGCCTGGATGAAGGCGGCTCCAGCGTTATGAATGCGGGCCGCTAAGGCGGTCGCTGTGGGGGAAAGGTCATGGCTCAGACTGCGGTAGCGTTCCAGCGCCAGTTGATACTGCGCTTTGCCCACTGCGATCAGGTCCGATTCGGTGTCGCTGCCTGACGAGCGCTCGTTGCGTTGCTCGTCATCTTGCTGCAACTGCCATTCGCTGGTGGAGGCCACCACGCGTATTCCCGCCATCCGCAAGGCGTTGAGGGTGTCGACCAAGGGTAGGGTCAGTCGCGCCGCCCGATGGTAAGACTCGGAGATATCATGGGTGGCCTTGAAGGCGAACGCGGCGATACCTACCACCAGCAGGACCAGCAAGGCATAACCCGCCACCAGGCGTTGATTGATGCTCAAGTTAAAGTGAGGGGCGGAGCCCTCAAGCTTACTCGCGGTGTCGCGTGACGGTGACTTTGCTGACAGCGTCGAGGATTCTGCCAGTGGCAGCGTAGTCGCCTCTAGGCCTTTGTCGATGCGCAAGGTTAGGTCCGTCCGTCAATTCACCCGTAGTGAGTTTAATAGCGTCCTCGGGAGGGAATAATTTAGGCTGAGCGTTCAGTAAATAGCGCGCTCAAGCGGGGCGCGGTGACGTCCGTTAAGGTAGAAGTTGAGGCATGCCCGCAAGGATGCCATAGTCCCCCCAAGTCTGGAGTGATGGCTGATTCCATGGACGAGAAAGTTCAAGAGCAATTGCGGCAGCTCCGCGCGCGTTACGCCGCTGAGGTGCCGGCGCGCATCGCGGCACTGGTCGAGCATTGGGGGCAGGTGAGCGGTGTCACCTGGGCGCCCGAGGCCGCCGATGCCCTGTTGCGCATCGTCCACGGCTTGGCCGGTTCGGGCGCCACTTTCGGTTATGTGAAGCTCAGCGAAGCGGCGCGAAATCTCGAGCTGGCGCTGCGCCCGGCGTGTGAGGCCGGCGTCGCCCTTTCCGCCGCTGCGAAGGAGCGCTTGGCGGCTTTGGTGTCCCTGGTGGTCGCGGCGGCGGAGGTCGGCGAGGCCGTTGGGAAAGTCGCGATGGCGGATGAGATCGACGCCGATGTCGGCGAGGGTCGATTGGTATTTCTCGTTGAGGATGACGAACTCTTGGCCCAGGAAGTGACCTTGCAGCTGGAGCATTACGGCTACCAGGTGCAGGCCTACACCGCCTTGGAGGGGGTGGAGGAGGCGCTGGCTGAGGCGGCGCCCGTGGCCGTGATCATGGACATCATGTTTCCCGCCGGCGGCTTGGCTGGCGCCGAAACCATCGCGGCCCTGCAACGCCAGCGCAACAAACCCTTGCCCGTGGTCTTTATTTCCGCGCGGAGCGATTTCGAGGCTCGCTTGGGGGCGGTGCGCGCCGGCGGCATGGCCTATTTCCCCAAACCGGTCGAGGTGGGCGCGTTGGTGGATTGCCTGGATGGCTTGGTGGAGCGGCGCATACCCGAACCCCATCGCGTACTCATCGTCGAAGACGCCCCCGTCCTGGCCGGTTATTACGCTTTGGCCTTACGTCAGGTCGGCATGCATGTGATGACGCTGACCGATCCGGTCGGCATTCTCGAGGCCATGGAGGACTTTCGTCCCGAGCTGGTGTTGATGGATATCTATCTGCCCGGCTGCGATGGCGTGGAGTTGGCCAAGATCATACGCCAGCACGAGGAGTATTTGGGCGTGTCTATCGTGTACTTGTCCACCGAGGCCAGTATCGAAAAACAGCTGGCCGCGATGCAGCTGGGCGCCGATGATTTTCTCACCAAGCCGATCGCCGCCGATCATTTGGTGGCGGCGGCGCGGGCGCGGGTGCGGCGCGCCCGTGCCTTGCAGTCGCGTATGATCCGCGACGGGCTGACCAACTTGCTCAACCACAGCGCCGTTAGTGAACAATTGGATTCCGAAGTGCTGCGCGCTCGGCGTGAACATCAGCCTTTTGTTTTTTCCATGATAGACATCGACCACTTCAAGTCCGTCAACGATACCCATGGTCACGGTGTGGGTGATCGCGTCATCAAGACGTTGGCGCGGCTGCTGCAGCAAAGATTGCGCGCCTCGGATGTGGTGGGGCGTTACGGCGGCGAGGAGTTCGCGGTGTTGCTGCCCGGTGTCGAGACTGACAAAGCGTTAGAGATACTCGACGCTATCCGCGCCGATTTCGCCGGCATGCAGCATGCCTCGGATACGGGCACCTTCAGTGTCAGCTTCAGCTTCGGTGTGGCGGGCTATCCCCACTACAACACCGCGCCCGGCCTCGCCGAGGCCGCCGATCAGGCGCTTTATCGCGCCAAGCGCGCGGGCCGCAATCGCGGCGAGAGCGCATAGTCCCGATAGCACCGCTTCCTTTCTACCTCGCCTAGCCAACGTGTACAATCGCCTTCTTTGTGCGAGGAAGCGCCGTTGGAACAGTATCGAGGAACTACCATACTCACCGTGCGCCGCGACGACCGCGTAGTGGTGGGCGGCGACGGACAAGTGTCGTTCGGCAACACCGTGCTCAAGGGGAATGCGCGCAAAGTGCGGCGTTTGTACAACGAGCGCGTGCTGGCCGGCTTCGCCGGCGGCACGGCCGACGCCTTCACCTTGTTCGAGCGCTTCGAGGGCAAATTAGAAAAGCATTCCGGCAATTTATTGCGCGCCGCCGTGGAGCTGGCCAAAGACTGGCGCACCGACCGTATGCTGCGGCGTTTGGAGGCCATGTTGCTGGTGGCCGACGCGCAGCACTCGCTGCTGATCTCCGGTAACGGCGACGTGGTGGAGCCGGAACATCCGGCCATGGCCATTGGCTCCGGCGGGGCCTATGCGCAAGCCGCGGCGCGCGCCTTGGTGGACAACACCGATCTGGATGCGCGCGCTATCGTCGAAAAAGCGCTGTCCATCGCTGCCGATATTTGCGTCTACACCAATCATCATCTGACCATTGAAGAATTGACCACTTCCGCCAGCCGCTGATTTTTACGGCGGCGGCGGAGCTAACTAATCACGAGTGGCCTTATGTCTCACATGACTCCCCGAGAAATCGTTCAGGAATTAGATAAACATATCATCGGCCAGGCCGATGCCAAGCGCGCCGTGGCGATCGCTTTGCGCAACCGTTGGCGACGCAGCCAGCTCGACGAGCCGTTGCGCAGCGAGGTCACGCCCAAAAATATCTTGATGATCGGCCCCACGGGTGTGGGTAAGACCGAAATTGCGCGGCGCCTGGCCAAGCTCGCCAATGCGCCCTTTATCAAGATCGAGGCCACTAAGTTCACCGAGGTCGGATATGTGGGACGCGACGTCGAATCTATGATCCGCGACTTGGTGGACATCGCCATCAAAATGACCCGTGAGCAAGAGACCAAGAAAGTGCGTCACCGCGCCCAGGACGCAGCAGAAGAACGTGTGCTCGATGCGTTGTTGCCGCGCCCGCGCGCCGGTTTCGGCGCGCAAGGTGAAGAGGCCGAGGAGAGCACCGCGCGCCAGGTGTTTCGCAAACGTTTGCGCGAGGGGAAATTGGACGACAAGGACATCGAAGTCGAAGTGAGCGTGGCGCCCGCCGGGGTGGAAATAATGGCGCCGCCCGGCATGGAGGATTTGAGCAGTCAGTTGCAGGGCGTGTTCCAGAATCTATCCGGCGGCCGCACGCGGCGCCAGCGTATGAAGGTGAAGGAAGCGCTGAGCGTGCTCACCGATGAGGAAGCGGTCAAACTGGTCAACGAAGAAGAGATTAAGACGCGCGCCCTGCAAATGGTGGAGCAAAACGGCATCATCTTCCTCGATGAAATTGACAAGATCGCCAAGCGCGGCGAGCATGGCGGACCGGATATTTCGCGCGAGGGTGTGCAACGTGATTTGCTGCCGCTGGTCGAAGGCAGTACCGTGACCACCAAGCATGGCATGGTCAAGACCGACCACATCCTGTTCATCGCCTCGGGGGCGTTTCATTTGTCCAAGCCCTCCGACCTCGTTCCCGAATTGCAGGGGCGGTTGCCCATCCGCGTGGAATTGAGCGCGTTGACGGTCGACGATTTCGTGCGCATTCTCACCGAGCCCGATGCCTCACTGACTGAGCAATACACCGCCTTGCTCAAAACCGAAGGCTTGACTTTGCAATTCACCGTCGAGGGCCTGCGTCGGATCGCGGAAATCGCCTGGTCGGTGAACGAGCGCACCGAGAACATCGGCGCGCGCCGTTTGCACACGGTGATGGAGCGTTTATTGGAAGGCGTATCCTTCGAGGCGCCCGACCGTCACGACCAGACGGTGACCATCGACGCCGATTATGTGGATCGTCAGCTCAGCCATCTGGCGGGCGACGAGGATATGAGTCGGTATATTTTGTGAGGAATGTCGTCGCCGTTTGATGCGACCCTGCCCGTAACCTGAGAACGCCATGCCCACACCATCCGATATTCGCTTACATCGTGTCTCGCGCCTGCTGGAAGTGAGCTTCGACGATGGCGCCCGCTTCAAACTGCCGTGTGAATACTTGCGGGTCTATTCGCCCTCGGCGGAAGTGCGCGGCCACGGCCCCGGCCAAGAAGTGTTGCAGGTCGGCAAGGAGGACGTCAACGTCACCGCTATCGAGCCGGTGGGGCAGTATGCCGTCAAGCTGCACTTTAGCGACGGTCACAACAGTGGTATCTATTCTTGGGATGTGCTCTACAATCTGGGACTGCATCATGACGAATTGTGGCAGGATTATTTAGCGCGATTGGCCGAGGTCGGTTATCAGCGCAAACCAGCGACGGAGACACCATGAGCGACCGACAACGCGATACTCACTTCGGTTACCAACAAGTCCCCTGGGAGGAGAAGGCCCGGCGGGTGCGTGGGGTGTTCGACTCGGTGGCGAACAAGTACGACGTGATGAATGATCTCATGTCGCTGGGTGTGCATCGGCTGTGGAAGCGCTTCGCGATCGAGTTGAGCGGAGTGTGCGCCGGTCAGCGCGTGTTGGACGTGGCCTCGGGCACCGGTGATCTGGCCGGGCGTTTCGCCGACTTGGTCGGTCCCGAGGGTGTAGTGGTGTCCGCCGACATCAACGCCGCCATGCTCGCCAACGGCCGCGATGCACTCACCGATCAGGGCAAGGTCAGCAATATGCGTTACACGCTCGCGGACGCTCAACATTTACCGTTTCGCGACGATTATTTCGACTGTGTGACTATCGCCTTCGGCTTGCGCAATGTCACCGATATTTCCACCGCGCTGCGTTCCATGTGGCGAGTGCTGCGCCCCGGCGGGCGCTTGTTGGTGTTGGAATTCTCCAAGCCCGCGTTGCCCGGCTTGCAGCCTGTGTACGACGCCTATTCGAAATTTATCCCCGTGTTGGGCAAGGCGGTGACCGGTGACGAGGCCAGTTATCGTTATCTGGTCGAGTCTATCCGTATGCATCCCGACCAGCAAACGCTTGCCGACATGTTGCGCGCGGCCGGCTTCGGACATTGCGATTACTACAACTTGAGCGGCGGCATCGTGGCGGTGCATCGGGGCTACAAGCTGTGAGCCTCGGCCCGCATACGCACTATGCCGGCTTCTGGCGGCGCACTGCCGCTGTGCTCATCGATACGGTAATCTTTGCGATGGTAATGGTCGGGGTGATGATGATCCTGGGTGCCGGCCTGGATATGACGGAAATGATGGCGGGCGGGCATCCGCCGGCGGACGGTGTGCTCAGCTTGCTCATCAATTCTCTATTGCCGATCGTGCTCACGGTGTTCTTCTGGGTCAAATTCCTCGGCACGCCAGGCAAGCTGCTGCTCAGCTGCCAGGTGGTGGACGCCCGCAGCGGTGCGTCGCTGAGCACCGGCCAGGCCCTATTGCGGTATCTGTGCTATTACGTCTCCGCCCTGCCACTGATGCTGGGATTCTTGTGGGTGCTGTGGGATAAGCGCAAGCAAGGTTTTCACGACAAAATTGCCAAGACGGTGGTGATCGTCGAAGACGATACCGGGGTTGATACGGCGGTCGACCTTGCCAAGCTGGAGCGCGATTGGTCATGAGGCTGCCCAAGCTGTTGCTCGCCGGCATCGAGATCGCGCTAAATCGTTATTTGCGGCTCGACCCAGCCACGCTCGCGCGCCTGGCGCGTTTGACCGGCAAGGTCGTGGCGTTGGAAGTCCACGGTACGGGTCTGACCTTGTATCTCGCGCCAGGCGCAGGCGGTATCCAGTTGCTCGGCGGCTTGGAACGCGAGCCGGATGCGATCATCAGCGGCGCGCCGTTCTCGCTGGCGCGCGCGGGCTTGCAAGCCGGCCAGCGTGACGCGTTGCACGCCGGTGACGTGCAGGTGCGCGGCGACGTCGACGTGGGGCGTGAAGTGGAAGAAATCTTGCGCAGCGTCGACATCGACTGGGAAGAACAACTGTCGCATTTCGCCGGGGACGTGACCGCCCATCAAGTCGGAAATGTGGTGCGCGGCGCCAATACCTGGCGCGAGCAGACCCAGGAAATTTTGGCGCAGAACATCGCCGAATACTTGCAAGAAGAAAGCCGTCACCTGCCGCGCCGCGAGGAAGTCGAAGCGTTCTTGAGCCAGGTCGACGTATTGCGCAGCGACGCTGATCGGCTGTCGGCGCGGGTGCGGCGTTTGCATGACTGGTTGGCGCAACCAGAAAGCGAGGGCTGAGTCTTGTTGATGTTGCGCCCGGGCCAGATGCTGCGCCTGATAAAAATAAATATCGTGTTGTTGCGCAACGGCTTGGACGAGATCGTGCTGGCCACGCATTTGTTCCGGCCGATACGCTTCGTGCGTTATTTCTTTCCCTGGCATTGGCTGCGCGGCGAATTGCCGCCGCGCGCGGTGCGTATTCGCCGCGCCCTCGAAGAACTGGGGCCGATCTTCGTCAAGTTCGGCCAGATGCTGTCCACACGCCGCGATCTGTTGCCCGACGACATCGCTCAGGAGTTGGCGCGCTTGCAGGATCGCGTGCCGCCGTTTCCCGGGCCCGCGTCACGCGCGATCGTGGAGAAGTCACTGGAAGACCCGGTGGCGGAATTATTTCAGCACTTCGATGAAACGCCGTTCGCCTCGGCCTCCATCGCCCAAGTGCATCTGGCGCGCTTGCACGATGGCAAAGAAGTGGTGGTCAAGGTGGTGCGACCGACCATCCGTACCACCATCGAACGCGATATCGGCTTGCTTTACATCGTCGCCGAACTGGCGGAGCGCTATTGGCCCCAGGGACGGCGTTTGCGCCCCGTGGAAGTGGTGACGGAATACGAAAAGACCATCCTCGATGAGCTGGACTTGATGCGCGAGGCCGCCAACGCTTCACAGTTGCGGCGTAACTTCCACGAATCGCCGTTGCTGTACGTGCCGGAAGTGTACTGGCCGCTGACGCGCCGCAACGTGATGGTGATGGAGCGTATTCACGGGATTCCCATTGGCGACATTGCCGGCCTCAAGCGCGCCGGCATCGACCTCAAGCAACTCTCCGAGCGTGGCGTCGAAATATTCTTCACCCAAGTCTTCCGCCACAGTTTCTTCCACGCCGACATGCATCCGGGCAATATTTTCGTTTCGCCCGAGGGGCGTTATTTGGCCGTGGACTTCGGCATCATGGGGACGCTCAATCCCAACGACCAGCGTTACCTGGCCGAGAATTTCGTGGCTTTCTTCCGCCGTGATTACCGCCGCGTCGCCGAGTTGCACGTGCAATCGGGCTGGGTGCCGGCGAGCACGCGCATCGATGAATTCGAATCGGCCATCCGCACGGTGTGCGAACCCATCTTCGAGCGGCCCTTGAAGGACATTTCCTTCGGTCAGCTGTTGCTGCGTCTGTTCCAGACCGCGCGGCGTTTCAACATGGTGGTGCAGCCGCAATTGGTGCTGCTGCAAAAAACCCTGCTGAACATTGAAGGCTTGGGCCGTGACCTCTACCCCGAGCTCGATCTGTGGCAGACCGCCAAGCCTTTTCTGGAACGCTGGATGAACGAGCAGATCGGCCCGCGCGCCTTCGTGCGCGGTGTCAAGGACAACGCCCCGCGTTGGGCCGAGCGTCTGCCCGACATCCCCGGCTTGATCTACGACGTGTTGGAGCGCGCCGAGAGCGGCAAGCTCGAAGTGGTGGTCAACAATGACGAATGGCGCGATTTGCGCCGCACCCTGCAGCGCGGTCAGCAGCGTATCTATGTCGCCATCATCGCCGCCGCGCTGCTCATCAGCGCCGCAGTCATCCATGCTCTCGACGGCTACGCGCCGTTGATGCTCGGCGACGCCCCCTTGCTGACCTGGTTGTTGGGCGGTGTCGGTGTATTGCTGCTCATCGCCGCCTGGCCCAGCAGTCGAGATTGAAACGTTGTTCTGCCCAAGTTGAGTCAGTGCTCATCACGGAACCTTGCGCGAACCAAGTCTCGTTTATTTCAGAGTTAGGAAAGCACTCGCGGACACACTCCTGGCAATAGCGCTGCGTCCGCAGGTCTCGTTGATATAGCTTCTCCTGCAGGCGGGGAGAGCGTAGCGAGGGGGGTGCGGAGCGGCCGGGTACAGAGAGGGTGGGTGCAAGCCGATCTGGATAGGTTGACAGTGATTCCCACGCCCTCACCCCACCCCTCTCCCGCCTACGGGAGAGGGAGCTTGAGGCGGTGTAGCCACGGCGTTTGAGGTTCTTAATCGGCATTGTCTGGCTGCCCGACGCTACCTATCGCACTTTCCTTTCCGCTCTGCGGGGAAGGTTGGGATGGGGGAGGGTATTGCCACATGATATGAATGAAATGGTGTCCCTGGGTGATACGGTCACGCGAGCACGTTTGCTGTGCCGTTCGCGCGGAGTGATAATAGCGTCATTCCTCATCCACATGGAGCGCACTGACATGCCTGCCACATCTCATATGCAGTCACGCTATTTCCTGCTTGCCTCTTTACTTCTGTTGCTAGGCGTCTGCGCCAACGTACAAGCAGACACCATGACTCAACAGCAATTACTCTCGCGCCTCGACGCCGGCAGCGCGCCCTTGGTGCTCGACGTGCGCACTCCCAAGGAGTATGCCGAGAGCCATGTTCCTGGCGCCGTCAACATTCGCCACGATGAATTGGCCGCGCGCCTGGCCGAAGTATCCGCCGGTCATGATGACGAGGTGGTGGTGTACTGCGAAAGTGGGCGCCGCGCCGGCATGGCGGAAGGCGTGCTCAAGCAAGCGGGTTTCGGTCGAGTGCTGCACTTGGAAGGCGATATGGCGGGGTGGCGGAAGGCTGGGTTGCCGCGGGAATAGCTGCCGCCATTGTGTTGGTTTGTGGGAGCCCTACAGTGGTGTTTCTTTGAGTCGGCTGTTGGGCATAGTTTCGGCTCAAGATGGTTCTTTGTCCTTTTGTGCTATGCAAAGAGGGAGTTGGCACTGCGTGTGATCATGTGGAGAGCAAGAGGCGTATTGCAGCGGGAATATTGTCTCTGGGAACTTGCTTTGCCAGCGGTTGCTTGATCAAGCTGGCCATGTCCGGTCATGAGGTGTACTCATACGTGCAACAAAATCGCCCGTCCAGAGCCGAAATCATTCAGGCTTATGGTCAATCCTTAAGGATGTGTCGGCTCAAGCGTGGCATGACCATGGAGGTGCGCCAACCAAGAGCAAAGTTGAGCGACGAGCATCGAGCTACACTCCATGCGTATCTGATTCCAGCCACGTTGGGTTTGCGGGAGTTGGTGAAATTTCCCTACGAGCTTATTGGGCTCGCCTACGATGGCATGACCCGCCATCATGTTCACGTGACGTACGACACAAGTATGGCAATGCTCTTTCTCGTAAGCGCAGCACGGAACTATCACCGTTCTGCGTCGAGGGGCCAAGACTTCAATGAGCTGTGAGTAGTGGTGGACTCATTTGTATGCCTGATGCGATTTGAACAACGCATGGTGAGGGTTACAATGTGATACGCGCGTTCATCGCTCCCGCACTAATCCTTTCTCCACCTCATCACGATTCGCCTTCCCCACCAGCACTTCGATGAGATGCAGGGCGAAGTCCATGGCGGTGCCGGGGCCGCGTGAGGTGATGACCGTACCGTCTTGCACCACAGCGTCTTCCCGGTAGTCCACGTCCTGCAATTGCGCGGCGCTGAGTGAGCCGGGGTAGCTGGTGGCGCGGCGACCTTTGAGCAGGCCGGCGTCGGCGAGCACCTTGGGTGCGGCGCAGACGGCGGCGGTGTATTTTTCTTCTCTGGCCATCTTCCGCAGGCGTTCGCGCAGACGCGCATCGGCATTGAGATGATCGGCGCCGGGCAGGCCGCCGGGCAGGGCGATCATGTCGTAGTCTTGTTGCAGCGCGTCGTCCAGGGTGGTGTCGGGCAGCAAGCGGGTGCCGCGGCTGGCGCATACTGGCTGGGCGTCGAGGCCGGCGCTGACGACGTCGATGCCGGCGCGGCGCAGCAGGTCGATGATGGTCACGGCTTCCAATTCCTCGCAACCTTGGGCGAGGGGGACCAGGACTTTGGGCATGGTGGTGTCTCCTGTGTTGGAGAGACGCGGTGTCTCACTATGGGGATGATGAATGCTACGCTCACCTGGCCCCCTCGGCTTCGCCTCTCTCCCTTTCCCTTAGAGGAAGATAAGCAGCGGGAATCTGCTGAGAGTTGCATGGCGCTTTCATTCCTTCTCCGTGCGCGAGAACGTGAGGATAGGCGGGCAAAGCCAAGGCTTCTTCGCGTGGATTGATGCCCGCTTCCCAAGCCTCTCTCTGGGGGAAAGGGGGCGGGTGAGCCAGTCGTTAAAGCATATACTTTGCCGCAGCGAAGTGGGAGCCATTACTATGCGCCTAGCCTTGGTTATCTGACGGTGAGCTGCGGTTGACTAGTATCGACCTTCGGTTGACTGGCGTTGATTAAGGCTAGCAGCGCAACTGAAGTTGCTTCAAGGCGTGGGCGGGAGGGGCTCCGACTGGGCCATGTCGGTGGTGAGGTGCTGGGGGGGACGATCATTGAGTGCCAGCTCGCGCACCGGCACCAGATAGATGTTCTGCGCTTCGAGCGTGGGCAGCAGCGCTTCGAGTGTGGCCAGGGTTTCAGGGTAGGGGTGGCCGATGCCTACGGCGCTGCCTTGCTTGCGTGCCACGGCGATGAGGCGTTGGAACTGGCGCGCGATAGCGGCGGGAGTGGCGTCGTGGTCGAGGAAGATGTCGCGGCGCAGATTGGGTACGCCGGCTTCTTGCGCCACTTTTTGTGCGACGGTGGTGTGCGTGGTGCGGCTGTCGACGAAGAACAGGTTGCCGCGCCGATTGAGTTCCTGCATCAGCCACAACATGTGGCCGGGGTGGCGGGTGATGAGGCTGCCCATGTGATTGTTGACGCCGACCACATGCGGCACCGAGGCTAGGTCTTCTTCCAGCGTGTGGATGAACTCCTGTTGTGTCATGTTCAGGGTGATACCGCCCGGTCCCAGTGTCTGATGCGTCGCCGCTTGCATCGGCAGATGCAGCATGACTTCTTTGTGACGGCTGTGCGCCTCGCGGGCCAGGCTGCGCACATGCGGGGTGTGCGGCAAGAAGGCGTAGGCGATGGGTCCGGGCAAGGCGACGGCGCGGCGGCCGGCCGCCAGATTGTCGCCTAAGTCGTCGATGATAATGGCGATGTAGGCGGGCGGGGGAGCTGACTCCCCCGCATAGGCGGGGGAGCAAATGGTCAACATCAATAGTAGCGTGAGCAGTCGTCGAGTCATGCCTCGTGCTTTCTTCCGGTAAGACGCCGCTGCCCCGGCATCTTCACCGTGGGTCGGGCCTTAGCCGCGTTTTTGCAGCAGATGCAGGCCCTTGAGCAGATTCAACGCCTCGTAGAGTTGGTAGTCGGTATTGACCAGTGATTCCTTGGTTTCCTCCGTCGCCGGGTCCACTTTCGACTTTTCGGCTTGGCTCGCGGCGCCGTCTTTGCCTTGTTCAGCGTTGCCGTTGCCTAAGTGGCCGGACAAATTGGCCTCTTTCACCGGCTCGAATTCACTGGGCTCGGCGGTGGCCACCTTGATTCTCTCCAGAGTGATATCGGGCGTGATGCCCTCGGCTTGAATGGAGCGGCCGTTGGGCGTGTAGTAGCGTGCCGTAGTGAGTTTCAGCGCAGAGCCGCTGCCGATAGGGACGATGGTTTGCACCGAACCCTTGCCGAAGGATTTCTCGCCCATGATGAGGGCGCGTTTGTGGTCTTGCAGGGCGCCGGCGACGATTTCCGAGGCCGAGGCCGAGCCGGCATTGATGAGCACCACGATCGGGGCGCCGTTGAGGACGTCGGAGGGACTGGCCTTGAATTTAAGCTCAGAATCCTTGATGCGGCCCTCGGTGTAGACGATCAGGCCACCGTCGAGGAAGGTGTCCGACACCGACACCGCCGCGTTTAGCACGCCGCCGGGGTTGTTGCGCAAATCCAGCACGACGCCCTTGAGGTCGCCGTCACTCTCCTTTTTGAGATTGCCGATGGCTTCGATCAGATTCTCGGCAGTGTGGGATTGGAATTGGGTGATGCGCAAATAGCCGAAACCTTTATCCAGGGTGCGTGCCTTGACGCTCTTGACCTTGATCACCGCGCGGGTGAGGGTGACTTTGAGTGGTCTTTCCTCGCCTTCGCGGATGATGGTCAGGGTAATGTCGCTGCCGGGTTTGCCGCGCATGATGTCGACGGCGTCACGCAACGTCAGGCCCTTCACCGGTGTGCTGTCGAGGCGGATAATGAGGTCGCCGCTGAGGATGCCGGCGCGTTGCGCGGGGGTATCGTCAATGGGGGACATCACCTTCACGAAGCCGTTTTCCATGGTGACTTCGATGCCTAAGCCGCCGAATTCGCCGGAAGTGCCGACTTGCAGCTCCTTGAAAGAATCGGCGTCGAGGTAGGCGGAATGCGGGTCGAGGTTGGTGAGCATGCCGCTGATGGCGTATTGCAGCAGCTTCTTATCGTCCACGTCTTCCACGTAGTCGCTTTTGATTTTGGCAAATACCTCGGTGAAGGCGCGTAGGTCGTCCAGCGGCAGGGCCGCTGCGGCCTCTTTATTAACGTCGCGATCCGCCAGGACGCCGTGGCCGATGGCCAGCGAGACGCCCAGGGTGATGCCGAGGGTGAGTGCCAAAAAAGTGCGATTGCGAGTGCTCATGTTTGCTCCGTGGGCCGTTTCCCGGCCGAGGCGTGGTCATCCAAGTCCAAATTAGTCAGAGGATACAAGTTATAAGCTCATGCTTACAAGGCAAGTACAGCATATCATCGGCCAGTTCAAGGATTACACCACTGCAGCGGATTGAGCGGTGTGCCTTGGTGGCGGATCTCAAAATACAGGCCGGGGCGCGCGTTGCCGCCGCTGTTGCCGACGTTAGCTATGACCTCACGGTCGCTGACATGTTCGCCGGTGCGCTTCAGTAGGTTCTGGTTGTAGCCATAGAGGCTCATATAACCGGCGCCGTGATCGACGATGAGTAGTAAGCCGTAGCCGCGCAGCCAATCGGCGAATACCACACGACCGGCGGCGACGGCGTGAACCTCGCCGCCCTCCTCGCTAGCGATGACCACGCCTTGCCATTTGAGCCTCCCGAGCTGGCGAGGTTCACCGTAGCGGGCGCTCAATGCGCCGCGGGTTGGCAAGCTCAGCTGGCCTTTCAGTTCGGCGAAAGGCCGGCCCGCCGGGGTGTCGGGCGGCGCGCTGGCCAGCGCCTTGCGCAGCTCGCCGATCAGGTTTTGCAGGGCACTTTCATTGTCGCGCAGCTCGCGCAGGCGCTGTTCGTCGCTGCTGATGGCGGCGTCGAGTTGGGCCAACAGTCGGCGGCGCGCTTGCTTGGTGGTGAGCAGCGCATCCTGTTGACGGGTTTGTTCTGCCAACAGGGTGCTGAGTTGTTCTTGTTGTTGGTGGATGTTCTGTTCCACCTGGGCCAATGTCGTGAGTGTGCTGCTGACGGCTTCGAGGCGCGCGCGGTATTCACGCCGGATATAGTCGTGATAGGTGAGGGTGCGCGCTAGCGTGCCGGGTTGTTCGTGATTGAGAATGACTTTGGCATCGCCTTCCCGACCCAGGGTGTGGGCGGCGCGCAGTGAGCGGGCCAGCGCTCTGCGTTGATTATCCAGTGCAGCAAGTTGGCTGGTTTTATCGCGTTCCAGGCGCGCCAACTGATTTTTCAGCGCAGCTTGTTGGCGGTCGGCGTCACCTAGCGCACCTTGGATTTGACCCAGCCGACGTTCGGTGGCGGCTAGCTCGCCCTGCAAGCTACCGCGCTGGACGCGTTGCGCGCCTAGGCGTTCTTGTAGCGCCTGGATGCGTGCGCGCATCTGCTCCAGTTCGTTTCGCTTGTGTTCGATTTGCGAAGTATCGGCGGCTGCCGCCGGGTTGGCGAGCGCGGCGAACAGCAGGGCGGTACAGGATACGCGTCTCACGCCTCGTCGAGGTCGAACAAGGGGCGCCCGCTCATGGCCGCCGGCTGGGCCAGGCCCATAAGGGAGAGCATGGTGGGAGCGACGTCGGCCAAGCCGCCGCCATTGGTCTGCGGCATGGCGGGGCGCCCCACGTAGATCAAGGGCACGGGGTTGCAGGTGTGAGCGGTATGCGCTTGGCCGGTGCTCTCATCGCTCATTTGTTCGGCATTGCCGTGGTCGGCGGTGATGAGCAGTTCGCCCCCGGCTTGTTGCGTTGCCGAGACGACGCGCGCCAAACAGGCGTCGAGCGCTTCTATGGCTTTGACCGCCGCCGCGAAGTTGCCGGTGTGGCCGACCATGTCGCCGTTGGCGTAGTTACAGATGATTGCGTCGTAATTACCGCGGACGATGGCGTCCACTAGTTTATCGGTGACTTCCGGTGCGCTCATCTCGGGCTGTAGGTCATAGGTGGCCACATTGGGCGAGGGCACCAATATGCGGTCTTCGCCCGGATAAGGCTGTTCCATGCCGCCGTTGAAGAAGAAGGTGACGTGGGCGTATTTCTCGGTCTCGGCGATGCGCAGTTGGCGCAGGCCGAGATTGGCGATGTACTCACCGAACACGTTGCGCAGACGTTCCGCCGGAAAGGCAACTTGATTGTGGAATTCGGCGTTGTATTCAGTGAGGCTGACGAAGACACCGAGCTTGGGCGTGACTTCGCGTTGAAAGCCGCTGAACTCCTCGTCGATGAAGGCGCGGGTGATTTGGCGCGCGCGATCGGAGCGGTAATTCATGAAGATGACGCAGTCGCCGTCCTCGATGCGCACCGCTTGCCCGCCTGGCGGCACGATCGCCGTGGCTTGGATGAATTCGTCGCTTTCGCCGCGCTCGTAAGCCATGCTAAGGGCGCTTAGCGCGTCGGGCGCCTGGAAAGCCGCCTTGCCCTGAGTGAGTAGATCGTAAGTGGCTTGGATGCGCGGCCAGCGGTGGTCGCGGTCCATGGCGTAGTAGCGGCCGATCAGCGAGGCGATGCGCCCGCCGCCCACCGCTGTGCATAGTTCCTCCATGGCTCGCAGCGAGGCTTCCGCACTCTTGGGTGGGGTGTCGCGCCCGTCCAAGAACGCATGCAGGTAGACCCGCGGCGCACCGCGTTCCACCGCCAGGCGCACCATGGCTTGGATATGTTCCTCGTGGCTGTGCACGCCGCCTGGAGACAACAGGCCGAGGATATGCACCGCCTTGTCTTGGGCGATGGTCTGGTCGACCGCGTCGGTGAGGGTGTGATTGGTGAAAAACGAAGCGGTTTTGATGGCGCGGCTGATGCGGGTGAATTCTTGATACACCACGCGGCCCGCACCCAGGTTCAAATGACCCACTTCGGAATTGCCCATTTGATCGGCGGGTAATCCTACATCGGTGCCCGAGGTCCGGATCAGCATGTGGGGGTGCTCGGCCCACAAGCGGTCCCAAA
Organism: uncultured Chromatiaceae bacterium; assembly: GCA_945787555.1. Lineage (GTDB taxonomy): Bacteria > Pseudomonadota > Gammaproteobacteria > DRLM01 > DRLM01 > CALZJG01. The sequence goes on from CALZJG010000155.1 coordinate 21,990, forward strand.
CCGGGGTATTGGCGCCCAATATGGCGTTGGAATCAGGGTTTTCACTGTAACCCCATCCGTCGAGCACGAGCAGGACTAGGGGTTTGGGAGGTAGTGCATTCATGATTGGATATTAAATAGTCGCTCGGTGACTGCGCAAAAAAGGCTGTTTGCGGTGTGGAACACCAAAGTCTGACCGGCCGCGACCGGATACCGCGAAGGTATTGGTTTCCACGCGCAAGCGCGAATTGTATAATCTTTGCCCGCTAATGACAGCATCAGAATAAACCTGAAGTATCGGAGGTCGCTGGTGACAAATAGACTGCACTAACTAACTTCGAGGCAGATAATTATGAACGATACGCAAGCCGTGCTGATCACCAATGACGAAGACATTGAGCAGGCGGCCCGCTCACTAAAAGCCATGTCTCATCCCCTACGACTGAAAATCCTCTGCGCCCTGGGCAACCATGAAGTCAGCGTTCAAGAGATCGTCGACCAGGTCGGGACGTCGCAGAGCAATATTTCCCAGCATCTCGGTATCTTGCGTGACAAGGGCATATTGATGTCGCGCAAGGACGCTAATCGCGTTTACTATCGCGTCGGCGATAAGCGCACGTTGCGCCTGATTGACATGATGCGGGAAGTATTCTGCTCTCGACATTGAGTTCTAGCCAACTCCATTCAGGATTTCTCTTCATTCATATTCTTGTGTAGGTGTGGTTTTTCATGGGGCGTTTCGGAGAGTTTGTAGTCAACCATTGGATGCTCAGCAGCGCCTTGGTGGTGGTCGTATTGCTCCTGGTGGCAACCGAGCTGCGGCGTAAGGTGCTGGGGTACAAGGATATTAAACCGCAGGAGGCGGTCCGTTTGATGAACCACGAGGAAGCGCAGATGGTGGATGTGCGCGATGATCAGGAGTATCAGCAGGGACGCGTGGTCAATGCGCTGCACATCCCCTTGGGCTTGTTGCAGGACAGGCTGGCCGAATTGGAGCAATTCCGTGATCGGCCCATCGTGGTCTATTGCCGCACCGGCCAGCGCTCGGCGCATGCCGCTGTTCTATTGGAGAAAAACGGCTTTAAGCGCGTCTACAAACTGAGTGGCGGCATGCTCGCCTGGCAAAGCGCCGGCTTGCCGGTGACGAAAAAATCCTAGTCGGCGGGGCGGTGTCGCCATTACCGGCACTTTCAACACTTCATTACAAGGAATCATGCAATGGCAGAGGCTCCCGCGCAAGACGCGCAAAATCAGTTCGCGATCCAAAAGATTTACATCAAAGATCTCTCTTTCGAAACGCCCAATTCGCCGCATATCTTCATGGAGAAATGGGAACCCGAGGTCAACCTACAGCTGAGCAACAGCACCCAGGTTCTGAACGAGGGCACCCATGAAGTGACATTGACTTTGACGGTTACCGCCAAGGTCAAGGAGAAAACCGCCTATTTGGTCGAGGTGCAACAAGCGGGCATCTTCAGTATTCAGGGCTTTCCCGAGGATCAAATCGGCCAGCTGATCGGCAGCTATTGCCCTAACACGCTGTTTCCCTACGCCCGCGAGGCGGTGTCGGATTTGGTGACGCGCGGTGGCTTTCCGCAGTTGTTGCTGGCGCCGATTAATTTCGAGGCCCTGTATCGCCAGCACCTCGAACAGGCGCAGCAAGAGGGTGACGGCGCGGCGCAGCACTGAGCGCGGTTATGAGTACTCCCATCGCCGTATTGGGCGCCGGTTCGTGGGGCACGGCCTTGGCGGTGCTGTTGGCCGGCAACGGCCATCCCACCTTGTTGTGGGCGCGCGATACCGCGCAAGTGGCGGCGATGGCGCGCGAGCGCTGCAATCGCCGGTATTTGCCAGAGGTGGTTTTTCCCGACGCTTTGGAGCCCGTGACTGATTCGCAGGCGGCGATGGCGCGCGCCGAGGACATCTTATTGGTGCCACCGGCACGGGGTTTTCGTGCCTTGTTGAGTGAATTGGCGCCGCATATCCGGCCCCGCCAGCGCCTGGCTTGGGCGACCAAGGGCTTGGAACCCGCCAGCGGAATGCTGTTGCATGAAGTGGCCGCCGAGGTCTTGGGCGCGCGGGTGCCCGTGGCGGTGGTGTCCGGCCCCACTTTCGCACGCGAGGTGGCAGTGGGGTTGCCCGCCGCGGTGACTGTCGCGGCGAGCACGCCCGCACTGGCCACCCATTTCGCCGCGCGCTTGCACGGCCCGAGTTTTCGCGCCTACACCAGCGATGACATGGTCGGGGTGGAAGTGGGCGGTGCGGTTAAGAATGTGCTGGCCATCGCCGCCGGCATCGCCGATGGCCTGGGCTTCGGCGCCAATACGCGTGCCGCGCTGGTGACGCGCGGATTGGCGGAGATGATGCGCCTGGGGGTGGCGCTCGGCGGCAAGCGCGACACGTTCATGGGTTTGGCGGGTTTGGGGGATTTGGTGCTGACCTGCACCGATGATCAATCGCGCAATCGTCGCCTGGGCTTAGCCTTGGCGCGCGGTGAGTCAGTCGAACAAGCCTGCGCGAGCTTGCAGCAAGTGGTGGAGGGGGTAGACGCGGCGCCTGTGGTGGCGCGCCAGGCACAACGTTTGGGCGTGGAGATGCCCATCGTCGAGCAAGTGTGCCGCGTGCTCACTTCGGCCTGTCCGCCGCGCGAGGCCGTCAATGCCTTACTGGCCCGCGAACCCAAGGCGGAGCGCGAGTGATGGGGCCGTCATGCGAGCGATGATCCTCGCGGCGGGACGCGGCGAACGCATGCGCCCGCTCACCGATCACACGCCCAAGCCATTACTCGAGGTGGGTGGGCGGACACTCATCGAACATCATCTCATCAGGTTGGCGCAGGCCGGCGTGCGCGAGGTGGTCATCAATCTGGCGCATCTCGGCGAGCGCATCGCACAAGCCTTGGGCGACGGCGCGCGGCAGGGTGTGCGCATCGTTTATTCGCACGAGGGCGAGCGCGCCTTGGAGACCGGCGGCGGTATCTTTCATGCGTTGCCCATGATGGGGGAGGCGCCCTTCATCGTAGTCAACGGCGATGTATACAGTGATTTTCCCTACGCGAGCTTACCAACGGACGTGCCGGGGTGGGCGCATTTGGTCATGGTGCCCAATCCCGCCCAGCATCCACAGGGTGATTTTTTGCTTGCGGGTGACAGTGTGCGCGACGAGGGTGAACCGCGGCTGACTTACAGCGGCATTGGCGTCTTGCGGCGTGAGTTGTTCGCGGATTGCCGCGCCGGTGTGTTTCCGCTGGCGCCGCTGTTACGCCGTGCGATGACGGCGGGCCGAGTGAGCGGGCAGCGTTATGACGGGCTGTGGTGCGACGTGGGCACGCCCGAGCGTCTGCGGGCCTTGGACGAGGTGTTGTCGCAGCGTTGAATCAATCCCCCGCGGGGATAATGCTGAATTCCTGAATCTGTTCCAGATTGGTGAGCGTTTCCGCCAGCAGGCGCAAATTCTCCGGATGGCGGGTGCGGATGGTCATGCTGTACTGGAACGTGCGGCCCTCGTCTTCTAGCTCATAGCTGGGATAATTGGCGGAGATATCGTGGCTATGTACGATGTCGAATAGCGTTTCTTTGGAGATGTAAGAGAGGCGGGGAAAGCGCACCGTCAGTTTGGCGTAGCGCACGGCGGGCATGATGGACTCCAACCAACGGAACACGCTCAGTGTGCCCAGGGCCACTAGCACGCCGAGGACGGCGGCGGAATGGAAGCCCATGCCGATGACCACGCCGACCGCGGCCGTGATCCAAATCGAGGCAGCGGTGGTCAGGCCACGCACGGCGAACTGCTCTTTGACGATGACGCCGGCGCCGAGGAAGCCGATACCGGTCATGATGCCCTGCGCCATGCGCGTGGGATCGACGCGGATGGTTTCCATGGGCGCGGATGGCAGCAAATCCCATTGATAGACCGACACCAGAATCAGCAGCGTCGAGGATGTGCACACCAGCACATGAGTGCGAAAACCCGCCGGCCGGCCGTGAAAAGTGCGCTCGAAACCGATTGCGCCTCCGGCGAGCAGGGCGAGCAAGAGGCGGGTAGCAACGGTAATTAACTGCTCATCCATGATGCGGCGGCCTCCTTGTTATCGAGTGTGCCCACGCAATGAAGCGCGCACCGAGTTGCCATAGCCGATGTAGATGGCGCCCCCGTGGGTTTTGTCGGTTGTGGCAGCGCTTTCTGAATAGGGGGCTATGATATTATGATAGTTCATCACGTCGCCGCGCCTGTGGGCGCGCCGCACAGCTGCGCTTCCAGGGAAGAACGCATCATTCGGGTGTTCATGGCCTGTCCATGGCATCCCGACGGGCCGCCGCTTAAGGAACCGTCGGATATCGCCGACTAGATATAAAGTTCGGATCCGTCCCCAGTCTTAAGGAGCTCCAGGCTTATGAGTACCGTTATGCGTCATGTTGCATTGATTGAGTGTGTGTGTGATTACATCGGAGGGGGTCAGCAATGAAAGCCAAAGATCGCCGTCTGGCCGAATTGAAGGCCCAGATACCCGAAGTGATGCCCGAGGATGCCTTGGCGATGAAAGCCCAGGGCGCCACCCTGCTCGATGTGCGCGAGAACGATGAAGTCGCCCAGGGCAGCCCCGAGGGCGCGCTCCGCCTGGGGCGCGGCTTCTTGGAGCTGCGCATCGAAGATGCCGTGGCGGATCTCGATCAACCATTGCTGGTCATGTGTGCGGGTGGGGTGCGCTCACTGTTCGCCGCCGAGACGTTGTCACGGATGGGCTATACCAACGTCAAGTCCGTGGCCGGCGGTTTCAGCCGCTGGAAGAACAACGGTCTGCCCTTCGAGATGCCGCGCTTTCTCGATGACGATGCCCGCGAGCGCTATGCTCGTCATTTGCTGCTGCCCGAAGTGGGCGAGGCCGGTCAGCTCAAGCTCATGGAAAGCAAGGTGTTGATGATAGGCGCCGGTGGCTTGGGGTCGCCTGCGGCCTATTACCTCTCGGCGGCAGGTGTCGGCACCCTGGGTCTGGTGGATCACGATGTCGTGGATCGCAGCAATCTCCAGCGGCAGATACTGCACACCGAGGCGCGCATCAACACGTCGAAGGTGGCCTCGGCGCGTGAGGCAATCGAATCGCTTAATCCGCGCGTGAAAGTGGTGGGCTACGAGACTCGCCTGGATTCGTCCAACGTCGAGGAAATACTTTCCAATTACGACATGGTGGTGGATGGCTCCGATAACTTGCCCACCCGCTATTTGATCAACGATGCCTGTGTGAAGCTGGGTATCCCCAATATCCACGCCGCCGTGTACCGCTTCGAGGGTCAGATCACGGTATTCTGGCCCCAATATGAAAAGCATCGTGGCGGCTGTTATCGCTGTATGTTCCCCGAGCCGCCACCGCCCGAGTCGGCGCCTTCTTGTGCCGAAATAGGTGTCCTGGGCGTATTGCCGGGGGTACTGGGTGTGCTGCAAGCCGTTGAAGCGGTGAAGGTATTGCTGGGTATCGGCGAGCCTTTGGTCGGCAAGATGCTTTACTACGACGCCCTGCGCGGTTCATTCAGTCAGTTCAAATTGTCGCGCAACACCAAATGTAAAGTGTGTGGCGATGACGCCGTGATCGGCGAGTACGAAGATTACGCGCAAGTGTGCAGCAGTAAGGCTGGATGAAGGCCGGATAAGCTCGCATCGCCGGTCGTAAAGGCCGGCGTTTTTCCCGCTAAATCCCCGCCAACAAGATGAACGAGAGACTCTCGCCGGGCCATAGCATCGCTTGGTAGCCCATCAGCAGGGCATACATGGCGAGAACGCCGTACATCACATGTTTCATCGAGAAAAGCTTGAACAGAGTTTGGCGGTGATAGCCTACCAAGACCACCAGCCCTAGTCCGGTGAGCAGCATTTTTACCGCGATGAACAGCGTGGTGTTGGTATGGATCAGATGATCCATCAGGAGATTGGCCTCTTCTGCGCCCCTCAAAATCAATAGCAGGGTGTTGTGGGCGTCAGCCAGACAGAGAATCAGCGTCAAGATGACGATGATCAGCCAGTGGGCGGGATAGTGATCCGAGTGCAAATCCTTTTGCGTATGCTCATCGTCGCGCCGAGAGCCGCGGCGCCGCCCCCGCAAGGCATGCACATTGAAAAAGGGATGATGGGTGCGCTGGCGACGATCGGTAGGGCTGTTACGACGCTGCATGACTACCTGCCTCAAAAGACTGCTATACGGGGATTTGCAGATTATATGCCACGGGTGGTTTTTCGCGCGCTGTCAGGCGCTTGTATGGTCAGTCCGGTGGCGCCCGAGTCGCGAGTGTAAACTAATCCGACACCCTATTCTCTATAGGTCCAAGCCGGGGGCTCAACTTTTTTCCACGCTGGGCCGATACACGGTTTAGATACCTACCGTCCCTAGCAGGGCGGCGTCATGTTTAACGGATGTATTCGTTTTTTATCCGACCGGGCCGGGAGCAGTGCCGGGGCGGGTACGAGGAACCGCTCATGGCAGTGGCAGTAAAGCTGAAAAGATACTTAGATAATAAACGCGTGATTTACGACGTGTACGAGTTGCGGCCCTTCTCGTCATTGCTGCAGGCCGCCGAGAGCGCCGAGGTGCATCCCAGCGCTGTGGCCAAGACCATCATGCTCAAGGATGAGTTGGGTTTGGTGGCGGTGGTGATGCCGGCGACGCACAGCCTGGATGCCCCGGCGTTGAGCAAAATGCTGTCGCGGCGTTTGGAACTAGCCAGTGAAGAGCAAATCCGTTCGGTGTTTCGTGATTGTGACCCGCGCTTCGTGCCGTCCTTGGGCGATGCCTACGGGGTGCGCACCATTCTTGACGAGGCCTTGCTGACACCGGAGTCAATTTTCTTCCCTGTCGGCGACAACGCCCGTTTGATTGCGGTCAGCAACAAGAATTTCTTCAACTTGTTGAACAGGGCTTGGTTAGCCGGCAATTTTTCGCGCCCCTTGGGCGGTCACGAGAGCCAAGTTGAAGGTGGTGCCGTGCAAACCGGCTTCGGATCGGCCGCCGAACTCGAGCGACGTATACGCGAAGTCCATCATCTGCCGCCCATGCCCGATTTGGCGCGACGCATCTTCGCGTTGCGTGCCGACCCCTCGGCCAATGCTGATAAGCTAGGCAAGATCGTCGACGTCGATCCCAGTCTGGCGGCGCAAGTGATGCGCTATGCGCGTTCGCCCTTTTATGCCTATCAAGGCAAAGTGGACTCGGTGCAAACGGCGATATCACGCGTGTTGGGTTTCGAAATGGTGATGAATCTGGCGCTGGGTATCGCCGCCGCGCGGCCGTTCAAGATTCCGGCCATCGGTCCTTTGGGCTTAAATAATTTTTGGCGTCATGCCACGTACAGTGCGGCCTTGGTGCAGACCTTGGGGCGCGAGTTGCCGGCGGCGCGGCGCTTACCGGCGGGGATGTGTTATCTCGCCGGCTTGCTGCACAATTTCGGCCATCTATTGCTGGGCCATTTATTCAAGCGTGAGTTCTGTGTGCTGAGCAATCTCATCGGCGAGCATCCCGAAGTGCCGGTGGTGGAGCAAGAACTCGCCACCCTGGGCGTAGATCATGGCAAGCTGGGGGCGTGGTTGATGGACGCGTGGAATATGCCCGAGGAAATCGTAGTGGCGGTTCGTGAACACCATAATGAAGATTACAACGGTCCCCATGCCGACTATGCCCGCTTGGTATTGATCGCCGACCGCATGTTAAAAGAGCACGGTTTGGGCGATGCCCCGAGCGCCGAGATGCCGCCTCAGGTACTTGCCGCGCTGGATATCGAAGAAGTACACACGGTCATGGTCATGGGGCGTCTCCTCGAGGGTTGCGAAGACCTCAATGCCATGGCGCGTCAACTCGCCGCCTGATTAAGTGCCACGCGCGCTGTCTGCTAGTCGAGCGGACGAATTTAGATATATCTCGCACTATGCCCGCCTATCAGAGACTGGCGCCCATGTACTGCATGGGCGCCAGTCTCTCTCGAGTTGATGCTTGAGCTTTGCTCTTCCACTGTTGAATGCCGCGCTGCCCGTTATTCGTTTGTTCTTACCTAAAGCGATCAAAAATGGAGTGGCGGTGGATGTCAATTTGACCGCGCACTTCGCCCGGGGGGTTGGCAACGGTGTGGACGTTCACATAGGCGTTGCCGTTGAGGATGTTGGCGATGGCCTGCTCCCAGGCCTTCATGGGCTCAGGGTCCAGCAAGGGTAGTGAGGCCAACATTCCGGGTGTGAGGGTGCCGGAAATTTCGCCCATGAAGGGGCCATCATCCCGAGGTACAGTGAATCCCAGCGGGTTGTCGCCTTGATGGCCGAACAGCCACAGCATAACCGGGCCGTTACGCCCCTTGGGTCCCAAGTGAATATGGGCCATGAATATGGGGGTGGCGGTGCCGGTGACCTTCAAAGTGTAGTGCAATGCGCTGCGGTCGGGCATGAGTCTGAAATGCGCCTCGCCGTGGGCGCCGGTGACCAAGCCGATGACCGGGAGCGTGGCTTCGCCGACTTGGGTGTCGACCACTTGCTCGGCCCCGCCGAGATCAGCATGCAGATTGACGGGTTTGGGTTGGCGAGCGGCGAGGGTGGACGAGAAGGCGGCGATGGATAACGACAATATGGAGAGGGTAATCCATTTATTCATGGTGTTTCTCCTATTGGATAGATGTAGGACAGAGCCCCGGAATGAGATGGTGCAGTAACGGCTAGCGAACTCCTGTGCGGCAAGAAAATGCGGGGTTCAATTCTAAAGCTAGCACTCACGGCGCGGGAAGCAAGTTGCGGCCTAGGGAAGAGCCCGGGTCGGATTCCCTAAAATGGTTTGTTACAATGGCTCAAAAAGCGGTAACAGAACAGTCAGCGGGGGGCGTCATGAATTCCATAAATAAAGATGGGTTTGATTTCGATGCGTGGGCGGCGTTGGCGGAGGCGGATCCGCAAGCTTTTGAAGCGCAACGTCACGCCGCCATTGAGGCGTTAATTGCCGAATCCCGGCCCGAGTTACAGCGTCGCTTGCGCGGCTTGCAATGGCGCTTGGACATGGAGCGGCGGCGCTACCACCACCCCTTGGCGGCGTGTACGCATGCTTTCAATGCCATGTGGGAATCAGTTTATGGTGAAGGGGGTCTGGTCGAGGCGCTGAACGGAACGCGTGCGCCGGCTGCCACCGCCACAGTAATGCATTTACCCGCTAAAGCCAGCGCTTCCACCTCCCGTGTTACAACCACAGTCCCGACCAAGTCTTGATGAGTTGGGTCCAGAGCTGTTCCGGTTGAGCGGAAAACACCGCTTGTGGATCGGCCGGAACCAGCAGCCAATCGCCGTGCGCCAGTTCGTTTTCCAGTTGTCCCGGCGCCCAGCCGGCATAGCCGGCATAAGCGCGCACGCCGTTCCCTGGCAGTGTGGCACTGATGGCCTGATGCAACGCGAGGACGCCAGTGCCGAAATGCAGGCCGTCCATCACCGGCCGTAATGCGTCCGCGCCTTCCCCCTGCGACAAAAAAAACAGATCATGCGGTTCGACCGGCCCACCCAAGAAAATGACGTCGGTGGATAGTCGCAGTGTGCTGAGGTTGGGTAACGCCTGGGTCAGTTTCAGTGTGCTAGGACGATTGATAATCAAGCCAATAGCGCCCTGTCGACCGTGCTGGGTAATCAAGATTACCGTCTTGTGGAAGCGCCGATCGAGCATATGTTCGCGCGCGACCAACAATACCCCGGTATGCAGAGCGGGAGGGGCGAATTCCGGTGGGGCCGGCGCGTGGAGGGCGCCGCTTACAGTGGCCGTGCTACCCACCCACACGGTCAGCACTACCCATCGTATCAGCAAACGGTATAAGCTCATGGCTTCCCCCGTTTATTGCGTTTGCTATAGATTAAACTATAGCACCGTGTCGCTCATTAGCGACTCCGCTAAATGACTGGCCGCAGTCGGTCGATAACCTCTAGACCATGTCCGCTGAGGAATATGGGTATGAAATTGTTTTTAATCTTCGTGGTAGTACTGATGAGCGTGGCCGTCAATCTGCCAGAGGGCATGATCGCGCGCGTAGGCGTCGATCCGAACTGGGTATTGGCCGCTTTGCTGGCGTGGGTGATTGCCGCCATGATCTATCAGCGCCCTCCGGCGCTGATAGGTATCGTCGTACTCCTGTCCTTTGGTGCCAATTTTCCTCTCGATATCGGCATCGACCGTGACATATTGGCGGGTACACTAGTCGCGCTCGTGGTTGTGCCCTATGTGGCGTCGTGGTTAGAGTGATGCCTTACAGGTTGCAGAAATCAATTAAGCTTGCTAGCGCGATGTTGAGCGCGCGCTTAGTCCAAGCGCCGCTGGCTACCTAAGTCCGTGGGCGGCTAAGAATTGAGCCGCCGGGATTTCTCCGTCATTCGCGCAATGGAACGGTCGGTACTCAAGCGCGAGATGTCTGCCAGCGCCACCCACGCCAAGTCCTTCGATTCGCTGCTAATGACCAGTGGTGCGTGTCGGTCCGCCGCCAGCAAAAAGCGCACGTCATAGTGCAAGTGGCGCGGTTCGGCGCCGCGCGCTGGGATCGCGTGCACATCAATGTCGAAAATATGCGCGCTCTGTGGGTGAATGTCATGCAGTCCCGATTCCTCGCGCGCCTCGCGTAGCGCGACTTGCTGCACATCGGTTTCGCCATCGGCGTGCCCGCCCAGTTGCAGCCAGCGATCCAGCTTACGGTGATGGGTGAGCAGCGCGTAGTTGCATTCGTGGTCCACTATCCACGCCGAGCCGGTGATGTGCCCTTCTAGCGTTGCGCGTTCGAAACAGCCCATTTCACGGCTGACGAATTCCACTAGATTGCGGTGCATGATTGCTTCATCGGCGTCGTGCGGCCGATAGGCGCGCAGCAAGTTCAAGAGCGGTTCGCGATGCATGAATATTCCCGTGGTTGTCGCTACGATGGGCCTGTTGCGGCTCGCCGCATTATAGAGAATCAGCGCGCGTGAGTCGTTTGATGAATACCTGGCCATCTTCGATCGCCAGCGCCAGCGCTTCCAGCGAGCGATGTAGGCAGGGTCCCCATACGCAATAACCATCGTGGATGCGAAACAGTGCGCCATGCAGTGCGCACTGGATGTGCTGGCCGTCGAGGCTGAGGAACTCATCCGCGCCCCAGTTAAGCGGTGCGCCGGTGTGCGGGCAGGCATTGAAGTAGCCGTGAACGCGCTGGTTGCGGCGCACCAGGAATATTTCTGTGCCGGCTTCGTCACCGAGTGGGATGAGCCTGCTGCCGCCATCGGGTATGTCGTGAAGATGGCACAAGGGGAAAGATGTATTTTGTGTAGCCATGAGCGTCGATAGTGGCGTTGAAGGGGAGTAGCGTCAAGAACTCCGCTGCGCTGTAGCGGGTCCGATATGACGGTGAGGTGAAAAATTCACGTGATGTCGCCGATAACTGAGTAGTGTATTGAGTTGTCATGATTATGCGTGATGTGGAATTGATTGGTATTGCCTCCGGGTGGGGGGCGCCCGACCCGGGATGTGCGGATGGACCGCGGGCGCTGCGTGATGCCGCGCCGCTGGTCTGCGTTTTGCCGCCACGCAGGGGGTTTTCCGTATTGTTGCAACCGCAGGATGAGCCGGGAGAGACTTCAGATTTGGGCCAGGTGGCCGCGTTGGCGAGGCGTTTGGCGGAAACGGTAAGCTACTCGCTGTTGCGGCAGCGCTTTCCGGTGGTGATCGGCGGCGATCATGCCTGCGCCATCGGGACCTGGAGTGGCGCGCACGCCGCGCTGGCCCAGCAGCAGGAGAGTCTGGGGCTGTTGTGGGTCGACGCTCATATGGACGCGCATGTGCCCGCCACCAGTCCCAGCGGTGCTTTGCACGGCATGCCGCTGGCCTGTTTGTTGGGCGAGGGGGATGCGACCTTGATCTCCGTGGCCGGCGCGGCGCCGAAGTTGTTGCCCGAACGAGTATGCGTAATTGGCGTACGCAGCTATGAACCGGGCGAGCGGGAATTACTGCAGCGCTTGGGGGTGAAAGTCTTCTATATGGAAGAAATCCAGCGGCGCGGTTTCGCCGCCGTGTGGCGTGAGGCGCTCGAACATGTGCGTGCGCATAGCACGGTGTATGGGCTCACCATCGATGTCGACGCCTTGGATCCGCGCGATGCGCCCGGCGTGGGCAGTCCGGAGCCCGATGGCATCGCTGCGGTGGATTTAGTGGCGGAAGTGCGCGCCTTGGCTGCCGACGAGCGCCTATGTGCGTTGGAGATTGCTGAATTCAACCCCCATCACGACCGAGAAGACCGTACCTTGCGCGTGGTGCGCGAGCTGATTTGCGCCGTAACCGGAAAGGATGAACATGACCGATAGCATAGAGCTGGAGCAGCATTATTGCGCGCACAATTACGCGCCGTTACCGGTGGTACTGGTGCGCGGCGAGGGCGTCTACGTATGGGATGAGAGTGGCAAGCGTTATCTCGACATGATGAGCGCCTATTCGGCGGTGAGCCATGGCCACTGTCATCCGCGTCTGGTGCGGGCCCTGACCGAACAGGCGCAACGTTTGGCGGTGGTGTCGCGGGCGTTTTATTCCGACCGTCTTGCGCCATTCTTGCAGCGCATTTGCGCACTTACCGGGCAGGATATGGCATTGCCCATGAACACCGGTGCCGAAGCGGTGGAAACGGCCATCAAGGCGGCGCGCAAATGGGCTTACACGGTCAAGGGCGTCACGCCCGAGCGCGCTGAGATCATCGCCTGCGACGGTAATTTTCACGGTCGCACACTGGCCATCGTTGCGATGTCTTCGGAGCTGCAATACCGCGAGGGCTTTGGACCGTTCCCGCCGGGCTTCACGCGCATCCCCTATGGCGACGTGGCGGCTTTGGAAGAGGCCATCACGCCCAATACGGCTGCATTTCTGGTCGAGCCCATACAAGGCGAGGGGGGGATTATCGTGCCGCGCCCGGGTTACCTCGCCGAGTGCGCCCGCCTGTGCAAGCGCCATGATGTGCTGCTGATTTGCGATGAAATCCAGTCCGGCTTGGGGCGTACGGGGGCCATGTTGGCCTGTGAGCATGAGGGCGTTAAACCGGACGGCTTGGTGCTGGGTAAGGCGCTGGGCGGCGGATTGCTGCCCGTATCCGTGTTTCTCGCCCGTCGCGATGTGATGGAGGTCTTTCATCCCGGCGACCATGGCAGTACTTTCGGCGGCAACCCGCTCGCGGCCGCCGTCGCCTTGGCCGCGCTCGAGGTGTTGAATGAAGAGCGCTTGGTCCAGCGTGCCGCTGAACTGGGCGCCTATTTTATGTCGAAACTCAGTGCTTTACGCAGTCCCTTGGTGCGCGAGGTGCGTGGTAAGGGATTGTTGATCGGCATGGACATGGACCCGGCGAAGGTGTCGGCGCGCGCGGTGTGCGAGGCATTGATGCAGCGTGGCGTACTGAGTAAGGAGACCCACGATACCGTGGTGCGCTTTGCGCCGCCATTGGTGATCACGCCGGAGCAGATCGATGACGCGCTCACTCAAATCCGCGCGGTATTGCAGGACTTGGCAGCGGGCTAAAGGAATGCTTGTTTGGCATGTGCCTTGCAACAGGAGCTGAAGTCGGAAGTTATGAGTCAGTATTCCGACACTGCGTTATAGTGAGTTAGAGTCGCCAGTTAAGGAGGGTTGGAGACATGTTCAACGAAAGCCGGGGAAACATCCGCTTGCCGATACCTAAATATTACACCGGCGGCAGCTTTCATTTAATAGACGGTGAGCGTGAGTATCATTACATCCGCGCCAATGATGTGTGTGTGTCTGGTGTGGGTCTTGATGTGCCCTCTTCGCTGGATCGCGGCAAAACGGTGAAGCTGCGTTTTGCCATGGAAGGTTGGCGCGCCGATCTGGATGGCATCGTAATGTGGTGCGCGCGCGCCGATCGCGTGGGCGTAAGCATGCGCAGTTACGAGAACTATCGTGTAGGTATCAGGTTGGATCCTACCCATGCTCAGGACAACGCCATGTTGTTTCTCACACTCAAGGACAGCTTGGAGGAGCAGCGTCCCGGCCCGCGCGTGTAGTCCCATTGCGCGAGATTAGGCGCTGTGTTGTTCGCCGAGGCGAGGGCGCCTGTGGCGTTGCGGTCCGGCATATTAAGCTCATGACTTTCGTGTATACGGCGCTTTATTGCCGATTCACGTCTGGCCGCAGCCGGCTGATCAATAGGCGGAAGGTCAAGGCAGCGGGGCGACTCTAACCATCAAAAAATGGCGCGCGACCCTGAGGACGCGCGCCTATCCCCCCTCTCATCTATCTCCCCTCCGGTTGTTGCGTGACCGTCATGCGCGGATCGCAGCTGATAGCGATTTTGATCTCGTGTTCGCGCACATGGCCGATGAATATTTCGATAGGGCCCTGCTCGAACAAGTGGCGCGCGGGTAGATCGTCTGGCTGACGTTGCGGTAAGTCGATTTGCAGTGTGTGCCCCGGTTTGCAGGTGAGTATGCGCATCGGACAGGCCCTGGTTGTATGAGTTGGGATGTCGGTCCAGCATAAAGAATAACCAGTATCGCTGTCAACAGATATAATAGCAATACTATCATTGCAAGCCCGTCGCGTCTGCGAATAATCAAACCACTTCATGAGATATGGTTTGATTATGGAAATCGGAGAGCGTATCGGTCAGGCGCGGGATGCGGCGTCGCTCAGCAAATCGGAGCTGGCGCGACGCATCGGCGTGCACCCCAGTGCGTGTATTCAATGGGAAGCGCTTGGCGGCACTAAGCCTACGGTGGAGCATTTGGTGCGTATTGCAATATTGCTCGATGTGCGTTTCGAATGGTTGGCGACCGGGCGTGGCGATATGAGCTATGACCCGGGCGTGCGCGAAGAGTCTCCCTCCTATACCGCCGGCAGTGCGGACGAGGGCCGCTTGCTCGCGGTTTATCGCCGTTTGAGCGCTAAGAAAAAGAAATCCCTGCTGACATTCTTGTCCGCCCTCGCCGATGAGGACGGCGGTTAGTTCCTTCAGCTTCCTTTGCCACGAAAGCGGATAAGCTGACGACGATTCCGTTTGCTGGGGCGTCCGTCGTGGTTAGTCGGGTGCGTCGCGATCAAGCGACGTTCCTCGGCCACGGCGGCGCGCGTCGCCTGACTGGCGGCGCTTTCCGTGTAGAGCGCCATGGCCTCGCGCGCCGGGCGGCGCGCGCGTGCGAGTGCATTAACCGTAACGATGTAGCTGTAGTGGCCTTTTCGAATGGTGAGCTCGTCGGCGAGCTTGGTGACATAGGCGGGTTTGACGCGATCTCCGTTGACATGCACTTTGCCGCCTGTAACCGCTTGCGCAGCCAAGGCACGTGTCTTGAAGAAACGCGCCGCCCACAACCATTTGTCTATGCGAACTTTGTCGTCGTCTTTAGTGTCCATAAGCCGGTTGGAAAAAGTGTTGTGTCGTCAGTATAACAGTGGCCGTGGCGCGCTCAGTGTGGCGCGATGCCGCAGCCGGTGACTCTGCTTTGTAATGAAATGTAAGCAGATATGCATGATCGGAAATCGCGGCGTATACTAACAGCATCAACATGTTGGTGATGGGGGGCGCTAGGGAAGTCGCGAGGGTGTCCCCGAGGATCGAGCCGATTCAGAGACCTTGCGTGGCCTGAGTGTTGGTCGCCGCCAAGGGAGCGCACGTTCCCCGTTCGAATAACAGCTAAAGAGGTGCTGCGCGCAGTAATGACCCGATATGTACGATTCCTATTTTAATCTGCATGCTCAGCCGTTTCGGCTCTGTCCCGATCCGCGCTTTTTTTTCACCAGCACCACGCATAAGAGCGCGCTGGCCTACCTGCGTTATGGCTTGTATCAAGGCGAGGGCTTCATCATCATCACCGGCGATGCCGGTACCGGTAAGACGATGTTGGTGCGGACCTTGTTGGCCGAGGCGGCCACCGAGAAAGTGGTGGCGGGCGAGTTGGTCACCACGCATCTCGACGCAGAGGATTTACTGCGTGCCATCTGTGCCGCCTTTGGTCTGGTGCAAAGCGGTAGCAAAGCGAGTTTGCTGCACGGCATAGAACGTTTTCTGTACGCACGGGCGCGCGAAGGCAAGCGCGTGGTGTTGGTAGTTGATGAGGCGCACAATCTGCCGCCCGAATCCTTCGAAGAATTGCGCATGCTGTCCAATTTCCAAGTGGCCGCGCGGACCTTGCTGCAATTTGTATTGCTCGGCCAGCAACCATTGAAGGAGGCGCTGGCCGCGGCAGGTATGGCGCAGTTGCAGCAGCGTGTCATCGCCGCTCATCATTTGGATCCGCTGGGCGCGCGCGAGACCCGGGCTTACATCGAGCATCGTTTGCGGCGCGCCGGCTGGCAGCGCGATCCGTGGTTGTCGGAGGGCGCCTATTTGTTGTTGCATGCGGCCAGTGGTGGCATACCCCGCGTCATCAACAGTCTGTGCGATCGCCTATTATTGGCCGCCGCCCTTGAGGAGCGCCATCACCTGCAACAGGGCGAGGTGCTGGCAGTGGTTCGAGAATTGGCCGGCGAAGGCGCGGCGCCGCGCGAGTCGCAGCGGGCGGTCGAGGCGGTACTGGAGGCGGCGGCAGCCGCCGATGAGCGCTCGCCCTCGCCCCCGCCTCCGCCCGTCAAGCCGCTCGTGCAGCCACGCGAGGCGCCGATCACGCCGCCGCCCGTACCGGCTGAGGCCTCATCGTCGCCAGTATCGCCAGTATCGCCGTCGGCGAGTACCGCGCACCTCCCGCCCCCGCTGTCGATAGCGAAGTCAACCCAGCCGGATCATCCGCGACGCATGTGGCCGGCGGCGGGGGTGGGCATGGTTGTGGTCGTGCTGCTCGTCAGTCTCGCTCTGTTCGATACTGAAGAAGAGACGCTGGCCCCGTTGGTCAGCCATGACGAGTCGTTCGGCGTGACCTCCTCGGAGACGGTATCGATGCCGGAACGCGCGATTGAGCCAGCTGCCTTACCCGCTTTCCCCGATCCTAGGGTCGAGCCGGCGGCGCTGCCGTTTCACCAAGAAGAGCTCGTAATCGAGCGAGCGAGGGCCACGCTACCGGCCCTGCCCGAACTCACTCCAGGCGAACCTGCCCGAGAGTCGGTCACAGAGACTGCGGTGCCGATTGCGAACAATATCGTGGATGAGCCGCCGCCCGTTGCCGCCCCCCCGATTAAGAAGCGGGTAGCTCAGGGGGGCGCTAGCGCGCCTGAGCGACCGCCGATCATTACCGCTCGATCTCCATCGCGGGAGGTGCAAGCGAAACCGGAAGCGGAGCATAGATCAGCGCCGCCTACGGTCTTAGTGGCACGGACCAGCTCCGCCCCATCGCGGTCGGTGGCCGTGAATACGCGCATGCCCCTCGCCCAAGATCCTGTACCCAGGCCGCAGTCGGCGACGGAAATCACTGTCTTGCCTAAGCCGCTGGCCTCGTCGGCGGGCGCCGCGTCCGATGAGTCGACGGCCCCGGCGTTAGCGGAGAGGGTGGCGTCTAATCAATCGCTATCGCGAGAGGCGGAAACGAAACCGAAAGCGGAGCCGAGATCAGTGCCGCAGACAGCTTTAGCGGCACGGACCAGCGCCGCCACCTCGCGGTCGGTGGCCGTGAATACGCTTGTGCCCCTCGCCAAAGATCCTGTGCCGCAGCCGGCGGCGGATATCACTGTCTTGCCTCAACCCCTGGAGTCACCGGCGAGCGCCGCGACCGATGAGTCTAACGCCCCGGCGTTATCGGAGACAGTGGCGTCTACCTTGCTGACGCGTTTTTCGCAGGCCTATGATGCGGGTGATGTCGCTCGATTGAGTGCAATGTTCTCGCGCAATGCGCGCACCAATGATGCTGATAATCGCGACGGCATCCTCAAGGCTTACCGCAAATTGTTCGGCGTCACGAATGCAAGAGAATTAGTGTTTCGCGACATGAAATGGGAGGCGACGGGCGATCATTTGCGCGGCAAGGGTTACTTTGGTGTGACAGTGCGCGAGCGCGGCCGCCGCGATGTGCAGTCCTACACCGGCCGCGTGGAAATGCTCATGCATGCTAAACATGGTGACGCTGTTATCACGCAATTGATGCATACTTACGATCACTAACTGACCACAAGCTAGAATGACTATTAAACAACAGAGGCTGTTTGACTGCCGATTGCAGATATTGATGGGGGTCGCTGGAATGTTCTTCGTGCCGCAACTGCACGCCGCCGCCTTGGGTTTGCCGGATAGCACCGCGCGGGTCGGTTATGGTATGGGCATGGCGCGCCTGGCGGTGGACGATCCCGCCGGTTCCACGCGCGACGAAGTGGTGCTGCAACCCTTCACGCTGGTTTACAGCGATTGGCTGTGGGGCGGTGTACGGCAGTGGGCCGAACTATTCTTTCAAACGGCTGAGTTGGAGGCGGATGCGCGGCACATCGGCCAAGAGGTCAATCAATATGGGGTGCGCTGGAGCGCCCAATTCAATGTGCCGATGGCCCCAGTGTGGGTGCCGTGGTTGGGAGTGGGCGTGGAGGTTACCCGTGCCGAGTATGAGCGCCGACACACCGAGGATGACGAAGGATTTTTGCTAACGAGTTATCGCGATCGCGACGACACCGGGGTGGCCGTGGTATTACATGCGGTGAGTGAATGGGCGCTGGCTCGCCAGTGGGATGTGGCCGCGAAGCTGGAGCGGGTGCAGTCCTTGGGTGGCGGTGTGGATGCGTGGTCGCTGGGAGCGGTGTTACTTTATCGATACTAAGATGTGGACTTGCCGGGGGGCGAGGGAGCGCGATGAGTACCTACAAATATTATCTACTGGGATTGGCCTGTTTGATGGGATTGCTGAGTGCCTGCGGGGGAGGCGATAGCAAGCTGCCGC
Organism: uncultured Chromatiaceae bacterium; assembly: GCA_945787555.1. Lineage (GTDB taxonomy): Bacteria > Pseudomonadota > Gammaproteobacteria > DRLM01 > DRLM01 > CALZJG01. The sequence goes on from CALZJG010000155.1 coordinate 40,767, forward strand.
CCGAGCGGCCGGTGGGCAGCATCAGCGGCAATGCGGTCGACGGCGTGATACGCGGCGGCCAAGTGGCGGTGTATGCCTACGCCGAGGGCCGCAAAAGCGAGCGCATAGGGTCAGGCGTCACCGATGACGAAGGTTTTTATCGCGTCGACGTGCAAGCGCGCACTCAGGCGGTGTTGATAGAGGTCACGGGGGGGCGCTACGTCGAAGAAGCCAGTGGTGTGGAAGTGCCGCTGGGCGAAGGCGTGGTGTTGAGCGCGGTTGCGCGTTACGAATCAGGGCAAGCGCTCGCTGTGATGGTCACGCCCTTGACCCATCTTGCAGCGGGTTTGGCGACACACAAACTGCGGCTAGGTGCGGCGGTTGACGAAGCGGTGCGCGCGGCCACGGTGGAAGTGTCCTCGGCGTTTGGATTCGAAGTCGCGCGCACTGTGCCGCATGCTATCACCAATGAACGCAACCTTAGTGGCGAACTCAGCGACGCTCACGTCTACGGGTTCTTGTTGGCGGGCATATCGAGTTGGACGCACTGGGCCGGCGAACAGAACAACAGTGCCCCACACACGGTGTACAGTTCGGTGGCCTTGAGTCAACTGATGTATCACGACATGCAGAGTGACGGTTTGCTCGATGGGCGGGGTTTCGACAAGGATGGCAGCGCGCTGATGGATTTGGCCTTCGGCGTAGTCCCGCTCAACGCCGACGTATACCGCATCGCCTTCATGCAGCATATGCTGGCCATGGCCAATGGTGCGCAAAACAAGACCGGCTTAGGGGTGAATGACGTGCGAGGTCGCGCGCTCACATTGGCCAGTGCTGCTCACAGCCTGTTCGGTGGGCCGGTGCCGGCCGGGAGTGGCGAGCACGCACCGGAGGTTTATGCACTAGATCCAGAAGGGTTTTTCTACGGTGGTGTGTTCGATTTCGCGTTAGTCGTGAGCGGCACGGCGGTGAGCGTGAGTGCCGACGTGGACGGCGTCGCGATAGGTGTCGCGTCCGATCCGGCCAAACCGGTCATCGCCGTCGACACGCGTAACTTTGGTGACGGTGAGCATCATATCGGCGTGCGCGCCGAGGACGGCTTGGGGAATGAGTCCTATCGTCAATTTTTGGTGCGCTTCGACAACACCGCGCCTTTTGCCAACGTTACTTCGGCGCCGGTCACCAATCAGCGCACTTTCCTTCTGCAAGGCGACTACGTCGACAATGGCGCGGGGGTGAGTGAAATGCGTGTCCAAGACCAGGTCGCGCAACTGCCCGCAGTGGGTGTTTGGCAGGCGCAGGTGAATCTCGTCCCGGGGCGCAATGTGGTGCCCGTCGTCGTTGTTGACAGCGCGGGTAACGAATATCGTGCCGCAGCGGAGGTGAGTTTGGATGAGCAAGCGCCGCGTATCGACAGCGTCGGTCGCCACGGTAGCGCCACTTTCGCCTTGGCGGCGGGCTTGGAAGTCGCGCCCCTGACCGATAGTAATGAGCTCGCGCCGCTGGTGTTGGACAGCGATCGATTGGATTTGGCCGGCGTGGCCATGCAGCGCATCGCCTTGCAGGATAATCAGATTCCTTGGTTTGGTTTTGAGGTCTTCGATCCCGAGGCGGCGGGGGTGAGTACGCCGGCGTCATCCTTGGCGGTGGAGATGCAGTACGAGCGCGATGGCATTGTGCTGGCTCCATGGCGCGCACTCAATGCCGCAGCGGGTGAGGGTGTCGGGGGGTATCTAGTGCCACTGGCTTCCGAAGTGCTGAGTGAGCAATGGCACCGCGCGCCGCCCGTGGCGCAGCACGTGGTGCGTGTGCGGGTGCGCGATCAGGGCGGCAATGTCAGCGAGCAAAGCTACACCTTTCGTCTCGATGTGCGGGTGCCCGCACCGGTGCAGGTTGGCGTGACGGATGCGGCCGATGAGCTGTTCTTGAATGCGACCTTCAACACACGCGGCCAGTTGCACAATCGTGATTTGGCGGCGATGAGTTACACCTTTACTAACACCAGCAAGAAAGCCTACTACGTCAGTTTCAGCGATAGCGCGCAGCACATGGTCGAGCAAGTGGTGGATGAATTGGTGCGGGAGAATCTAGCGCGCCTCAAGACCGCGACGGAGTGGCGGGCCGCTTTTGTTGATGATTCTCTGCGTGAGTGTCCTCCCTTTCCGGCCGCTGGTTGGAAAACGATAACCCAGATTTATAACCGTTCAGCGGCGGGTTGGGAACTACGACAGCCTTCTCCTGACACGATGGGCGAGATAGAGGCACTATTGAGTGATACGCCTGTGGCGCCTACTTCGACGTTATGGGCTGATTTTCCGCATTTCGATAATGTCTATTGGCCAAGGGACGTCAGAGGCGAAGGTGACCCTGAGAGAGAAATATTGCATTACGACTTCGATTATGTCGAAGACACATCCTTGGCCGGCCTTTCTCGCCCCGCATATTTTACAAATTGGAATTTGCGGGTTGTTGATGTCAATGGCAACGTACTACGCACAGCGGAGTGCCCCTCGCAGCGTTATCTGCAGGAACGCAAGGTCTACGGATACATTTCAGAGACTGGTTATCCGGGCAATGTGAGTTCCGAATTCGCGGAACAGGCCGGTTTCGCGACCAGCGGTTACCGCGTACTGGATCAGGCGACCAGCGAGGAAATCGTCGCCGTGCAAGGGTGGTATCGCGTTCCTCCTAACGTGACGGTGCGGGTGGAGAAACTGGTCAAAACACCGGCGCTGACGGTGCATGATGATCGTGAGGTCGTGGGGCCCGACTTCAACAGTTATGAAAAGAAGCGCTACGATCGCAGGGTGACCTGGACATTGCAGCGGCCGCTGCGCTTCAGTGCCATCCATGATGCCGGCGAACAACATGTGTTCGCCATGAGCGCCTCAGAGAGCGAGGCGGGCAGCGGCATGCGCAGCTACTCGTTGGGCCGCTAGCGGATTTTTCATCTTGCGAATGCTATGTAATGGCGAATCATGGTGCGCGGAGAGGCGGTGTGAGACGCCTGTGTGCCTGGCGCTGGACATTGCCGTGCGTGGCGGGATTGGTCTAATGGAATATCCCTTGGCTTTGTGTCATTGAATGCGTCAAAAGCCTACCCGTATACTCCGGCCCCAATATGGGGGCAGGTGTCGCACTCGGCGCCGCACAACAACGGATGAGACGATGACGATTACCAGCTTCAATCCGCCGGTCCGCACCCTCATGGGTCCGGGTCCCTCCGACGTGCATCCGCGCGTTTTGGCCGCCATGGCGCGGCCCACCATCGGGCATCTCGATCCGGCCTTCGTGCACATGATGGACGAAGTAAAAACGCTGCTGCAGTACGCCTTTCAGACTGACAACGCGCTTACCATCCCCGTTTCGGCGCCCGGCTCGGCCGGCATGGAAACCTGCTTCGTCAATTTGGTCGAACCGGGCGATACCGTCGTGGTGTGCCAGAATGGCGTCTTCGGCGGTCGCATGAAAGAGAACGTCGAGCGCCTCGGCGGCACGGCAGTCATGGTCGAGGATGCCTGGGGCGAGCCGGTTGATCCGGGCAAGGTGGCGGACGCGCTCCAGCGCCATCCCGATGCCAAGATCGTCGCCTTTGTGCATGCCGAAACCTCTACCGGCGTGGAGTCCGATGTACCCGCCCTGACGAAACTCGCCCGTGATCACGGTTGCCTCACGATCGTGGATGCCGTGACGTCATTGGGTGGCATTCCGATCAAGACGGATGCCTGGGGAGTGGATGCGATTTATTCTGGGACGCAGAAGTGTCTGTCCTGCACGCCCGGCTTGTCGCCGGTGAGTTTCAGCGAGAGGGCAATCGAGAAAATCCAAGCCCGCAAGACCAAGGTCAGCAGTTGGTTCCTCGATCTGAACTTGGTGATGGGCTACTGGGGAGGCACGGCTAAACGCGCCTACCATCACACCGCGCCCGTCAATGCGTTGTATGGCTTGCACGAAGCATTGGTGATGTTACGCGAGGAAGGTCTAGAGCAGGCCTGGGCGCGGCATCGCCGCCACCATCTGGCTTTGCGCGCCGGCCTGGAAGCGATGGGTTTGCAGTTCATCGTGGCCGAGGCGCACCGCCTGCCCCAGCTCAACGCAGTCACGGTACCGTCAGGCGTAGACGAAGCTGAGGTGCGGCGGCGCTTGTTGGAGGATTTCAATCTGGAAATCGGCGCCGGTTTGGGCGTCTTGGCAGGTAAGGTTTGGCGCGTCGGTCTCATGGGCGCGGCTTGTACGGCTCACAACGTTTTGTTTTGTCTGGCCTCCTTGGAAGCGGTTCTGGGCGGCTTGGGTGCGCCCATCCCGCGCGGCGCGGCGCTGGAAGCGGCCAGCAGCCGGTTGGCGGGGGAGCGGGACTGACCAAATTGGGCACCCAGGTGACCCACTGGGTCGCCGGCCCAGCGCGGGAATGTGATGGAGTCCACAAAGTGTCGGGATCTCTGCCACATTTGAATTGAGTGAGTTTGGGCCAATATAGTTAACTCGCTGTTTTGTAATATATTATTTTTACCTGGCACAAGGCGTGCAGCATACATTTTGCCCGACGCGGATGCAGAGTAAGCAGTAGTCGGAAGTCGTGTAATCATTGAAGCAGAGGCCCGCGGCGGCACAAGAGGTTCGGAGATGAAGCAAGTACTGACTCAGCGCGAGATGACTCGCCAATCGGTGACGTATCAAGGCACAGGCGGCGTAAGCGCCGGCAATCGTGGATTCGGTTTCGTGCCCGCGTTTCTCGACCGCAGCAGCGGCTGCGTGCATCTTTCCTGCGGCGCCGATGGGCAGCCGGCGGCGATACATCGATTCGACGGCTTGCCCGACGAGGTGGTGTTGTCGCGCGACGAGTGTGGGTGCCCCTTGGTGGTCAAGCCCTCGTTGATAGCTGGTTTCGTGCGCGACGGCGTCTTCTTTACCCGCGAGCAAGCCGCGGCGTTAGTGGAGTGGGAGCTGGATAAGGTGGCCTGTCAGGCCAATTGAGATCTGGATCTATGCCCACTTAATGTAAGGTGCGCGGGATGGAGAGCGTGAACGGTGCAATGTTGGCATCGAATTGGGTGCCGTCGTCCCCCAGCATTTGATAACTCCCCCGCATTGAGCCCACCGCGGTATCCAACACGGCGCCGCTGGTGTATTGGAAGGCTTCCCCGGGGCCCAAATGCGGTTGTTCGCCTACTACGCCCTTGCCGCGCACTTCCTGGTCCCGGCCGTTGGCGTCGGTAATGATCCAATGTCGTGAGATCAAGCGTGCCGCCACGGTGCCCAGGTTTTCAATGGTCACCCGGTAGGCGAAGACGTAGCGGTTTTCTTCCGGTGCGGATTGATCTTCCACATACATCGGTTCGACGATTACGTCGATTTTATAGGGTGTATCACTGCTCATAGGAAGGTACTGCTCTGTATCAAGGCGGCGGGCAGTGTAACCCAAGCCATCAGGTGGCCGCCACTTTACGCAATTGGACCAGGTCGGTCATGCCTTTGAACATTTTGAGAATGCCGTCCTGCATCAGGGTACGCATGCCTTCCTGCATGGAGAGTTGGTGAATATCGGCGGCGTTGGCCTTGTGATAGATCAAATCCTTCATGCCTTGCGTGGTGACCAACAATTCATGGATGCCGACACGACCTCGGTAGCCGACACCACCGCAGTCTTCGCAGCCCACCGCCTTGTACAGCGAGACCGTCTCGGGGTTGATATTCAGTTCTGAAAAATACTCTTCGCCGTAATAGCGTTCGATCAATTTCAGTTCACCGGCGTCGGGATGGTACGCCTGTTTGCATTTTTCGCAGAGGGTGCGCACCAGTCGTTGCGCGAGTACGCCGAGTAGAGCGTCGGAAAAGCTCACCGGATTGATGCCCAAGTCCAATAAGCGCGTCACGGTTTCCGCCGCTGAGTTGGTATGCAGGGTCGAGAACACCAAGTGGCCGGTCAGCGAAGCCTCTATACCGGCTTCGGCGGTTTCCTGGTCGCGCATTTCGCCGATCATGATGACGTCGGGGTCGGCGCGCAAAAAGGCACGCAGCGACGTGGCGAAGGTCAGCCCAGCCTTGGGATTCATTTGCACTTGTTGCAGGCCAGGCTGTGTGATTTCCACCGGATCCTCGGCCGTCCAAATCTTGCGGTCCGGAGTATTGATGTGGGCGAGTATCGCGTGCAGCGTGGTGGTTTTACCCGAGCCGGTGGGGCCGACCACGAGGAAGATTCCATGCGGATGCCCCACCAGTTTGTTTGTCTCGCGCAGATTGCGCTCGGAGAAATTGAGCTGATCCATGGGCAGCGGTTTGCTGGAGGCGAGGATGCGCATGACCACTGATTCGCCGTGCACCGTGGGAATGGTGGCGACGCGCAGTTCCACTGGCTTGCCGCCGATTTTGACAGCACATTTGCCGTCTTGCGGACGGCGTCGGTCGGAGATGTCCATGCCCGCCGTGATTTTGATGCGTGAGACCACGGCGCGGATATGGCTGGCCGGAATAGTGATGGTGCGCATGCAGACGCCGTCGACGCGGACGCGCACCACTGACGATTGTTTACCTTTGCCCGGCTCGATGTGGATATCTGAAGCACGCGCGGCGTAGGAATCGCGGATCAGTTGGTTGACCAAAGTGATGACGGTCGCTTCGTTCTCATCGACGCTGTCGACCTCGTCGTCCATCAGCGTTTCCACGCCTTCTTCCTGCAGGCGGTCAACCAGCTCGTTGATGTCGACGTCGTTCGCCGGCCCTTTCACGGGCTCGCCGAGGTACTGCGAAATGTCCTCCGGCAATGCGACCTTGAAGATATAATTGCGCGCCCGCAGCACGCGCTGGATTTCCATAATGCGTCGTTCATCCGTGGGGTCATCGATGAGGATAGTCACTTCCTCACGACTGCCTTGAATGGGGATCCAGCGCTCCTTCTTGAGATAGGCCTCGTTGATACCTTGGAGCAATTCCTTGGGAATTTCGATGTCCGGGTCAAAACCCATGTAGGGCACTTGATAATAGCGCTCCAGCGAGGCGCCGATTTCAGCTGGCGTAAGGTTGGCCTCGTTGAGCAACAGATGACTCACGCTCACACCTTCCTTGGGAGCACGTCGTTTGAAGTCGTCGATCTGTTGTTGGGTGATCTTGTCAGTTTTGATCAAGTATTCCCACGGGTCGCGCGTGCCGCCCAACTCGTAACGGAATTTCTGGCCCAGCAGCAGGCCCATCTTGTTTGCATTGCGTTGTTCGGTCTCGGTGAAGGCGTCGCCTTCGCGTCGGTTGATGACCTGCATGACGCCAAACAAGACATCCTGGGACTTGATCGGAATTACGATCATGGAACGGCTGCGAAAGCCGCTTTTGAGATCGTAGGAGCGATCAAAATTCAAATTGGCGTGGATGCGATGCAGCTCTTCGGCATCGTACACATCGCTGATGCGCACCGGCTTTTGGCTCAAGCCCACATAGCCGGAGATGGACGAGGTGGACAAGGGTACGCGGATTTCCATCAATTCGTCGCCACTTTTGTATTTGGATACCAGCTCCGGCTGGGTGCGTGAGCGTTGATAAATAGTGATGCGCTCGGCGTTGAGCAGGGCAAGCAAGTCCGGCTCGATCTCCGGCATCACATCGCTGAAGCTTTCCGCTTCGTGGACCCGTTGGATCAGCTGGTTGAGACGCACCTGGAACTCAAGCTGGCGCTTGAGTTGCTCCGGATTGGTCTTGCGTTGTGTCTCAAGATTTAGATTGTTCATGCTCATGGGCGTCCATCGTCCCGAGGACTACACACTGACCACCTGCGTGCGCCAGACTCGCGGCCTAATGGGTGCGCAACGCTCCGTCGGCGGCTCACCCCCCAAAATACGGAGTGCGGCATACGCCTTCGCTCTCCCAGACTTATCGTCTGGTCGGCCGATAGCTTGAACCCCGGCGGCCAGCGCGTCACTGGCGTAGAGATAGGCTGGTATGTCGCTAAGGTCTTGCGACTGTTATGCTATTTCCGCCATGAACGAACTTTGGAAACGTCTTTTCGGCGCTTACCTCAATACCATCTGGGCCGTAGATACGCGTGCGCTGGGAAGACCCCACGCGATCTTGGTCCGTGTCGTACGTCTGTTGCACGGCGTGCTGCGCGAGGTGATGCAGGGCGATCTCACCCTGCGTGCCATGAGTCTCGTCTACACCACCTTGTTGTCTTTGGTGCCCTTGTTGGCGGTGAGTTTCTCAGTGCTCAAAGCTTTGGGTGTGCACAACCAGATCGAGCCGCTGCTGTTCAATTTCTTCGAGCCGATGGGCGACAAAGGCCTGGAATTGGGGCAGCGCATTTTTGGATTCGTGGAAAACGTCAAAGTGGGCGTGTTGGGCTCCTTGGGCTTGGTATTCTTGTTTTACACCGTGGTGTCGCTGGTGCAGAAAGTCGAGGAGGCGTTCAATTACGTTTGGCATATCAAGCGGCCGCGCCGTTTGGTGCGCCGCTTCAGTGACTACATGAGCGTGATATTGGTGGGGCCGGTGCTGGTGGTATCGGCGCTGGGCATCACCGCTACGGTGATGGGCACCGATATCGTGCGCAGCATGGGCGAGGTCGAGCCGCTCGCCACGTTGCTGCCTGTACTCAGCAAGTTGGTGCCGTATTTCCTCATCTGCGCCGCTTTTACCTTCGTCTTTATATTCCTTCCCAACACCAAAGTGCATTTCACCTCGGCTTTGGTGGGCGGGTTGGTGTCAGGGGTGTTGTGGCAGACGGCAGGGATGGGGTTTGCCGCCTTCGTTGCCAATTCCACTAAGTACACGGCGATTTATTCCGGTTTTGCGATTTTGGTTATTTTTCTGATTTGGTTGTATGTGAGTTGGCTAGTGCTGCTGCTGGGCGCGCAAGTGGCGTATTTCCATCAGCACCCCCAATTACTCAGCGTGCGGCGAGAGGACGGACATCTTAGCAACTGGGCCAAGGAACGCTTGGCCATGCTGGCCATGTTGCTAATTGGGTATTACTACTATCACAACCGTGGCCTCTGGACCGATGATGCCTTGGCGGCGCGACTGGGGGTGCCCCCTGCGGCCTTAGTGGCGGTGCTCGACATCTTGGAAATGAACGGTTTTGTGAATCGAACCGCCGATGATCCGCCCGCGTATTTCCCTGGGCGGGACATGGAAACCATAAGCCTACAGGACTTGTTGCTGGCGGTGCGCCGCGGCGAAGAGTCGGCGGTAATCACGGCGGGGAGCGCTGTACCGCCGCCGGTCGATGAAATGATGACGCGGGTCGAAGGGGCCATCCATGACGCATTGGGGGAGCGCACGGTCAAGGATATGGTCTTGAGTTACTCCGAGACGGAAACGGCTGAGCAGGTGCGTGAGGCATGAAGTGGTTGGCTGGGCTCGCCCGCCAGTTGGATCGGGTACCTCTGTGGATAGTGCTAGTGGTCGCGTTGTGGTTGGGATTGGCGCCTTTCCAACCCCAACCTCATTTGTGGCAGAAACTCATGATGTTGACGCAGGGCGAGCTGGCGCTTCCCTTGGATATCTTTGATTTGTTGTTTCACGCTGCCGGGCCGTTGTGGTTGGTGGTGAGGTTGTTGCGCCAGGTGCGCCAGGTGCGCCAGGTGAGTCGGGCGCGCCGCCGGTCCCCGTGACCATCAAGTAAGTTTCATGTTTAGTCGATATTGGCAGTACTATGACCGAAAGAAAAACCTCTACGAGCGAAAACGCCACCGCGACCGCGCGAGTGGAAATATATAGCACAGATTTTTGCGGTTATTGCGTGCGTGCCAAGGCCTTGCTCGATACCAAGGGCGTGGCGTACACCGAGCATGCGATCGACCGTGACGACTCGGCGCGTGCTGAGATGTTGGTGCGCGCCAACGGGCGCCGCAGCGTGCCGCAGATATTCATCAACGGCCAGGGTATCGGTGGCTACATGGAGCTGTACGCGTTGGAGCGCTCGGGTGAGTTGGACAGTCTTTTGGTGGCCTCGAGTTGAGGCCCGTACCGGCCGAGCGATGCAGTACAATTAGCTCTCCCAATACTGCGGAGACACTGCGTGAGTGCGACCATCTATCACAATCCCCGCTGTTCTAAGTCGCGGGAGACGCTGCAGCTATTGCGTGAGCGGGGTATCGAGCCGACTGTTATCGAGTACCTCAAGCACCCCCCCACCCAACAAGAACTGCGCCAGCTGTTGGTGTGGCTGGGTATGACTCCGCGCGAGCTGTTGCGCACTAAAGAGAGGGAGTTCAAGGCGTTAGGATTGCAGGACCCCGCCTTGGGCGCCGCCGCACTCATCAAAGCCATGGTCGAACATCCCGTGCTCATCGAACGACCTATCGTGGTGGCCGATGGCAAAGCGGCGTTGGGCCGCCCGCCGCAACACGTGCTCGACATTCTATAATCCCGCATGCCTTATCGCAGCGCCATTTCAGCGGCCGTGGTGCGACCTTTGCTGGCCGTGTGTTTGGCGAGTGGCGCGGGCGGTGCGGCTGCCGAATCGCCGGCCTATTTCGGACTCAAGGGCGGCGTGGTGACACCAGATGTGGTGGGTCTGGACTATGCCATCAACGGTGGTTTGACCATGGGATATGCCTGGGGCCAGGCCGCGCTGGAGGCGGAGTTCACTGCTACTGTCATAGACGGCGGCACGGATTTCGTGGAGACGTCTTGGCAGCTGACCAGTCTGGGCCTGTATGCCGCCTTGCGTGGCACGGGGAGTGTGTATTGGAAGGCCCGTGCCGGCGTGATGGACGAGCGCTTGCGCTTCAATACCGTGGGTATCGCTCTTACAGGCGATAACAGTCCATGGTCGTTAGGTGGCGGTGTTGGGTTTCAGCTGCGCAGTGGGCGGCGCGTGGAAGGGGAGTTGACCTGGCTGGATAAGGATATCTTGTTGTGGAGCGTGGGAGTTTTGTTTTAGCACTAACGTAGGTGTCGTAGCATGAATCAATACCGCTTAGCTTGGACGCCGGGTGTCATGTTGGGCTGGGTGCTCATGATGGGATGGGCCTCCAGTGTTGCCGCGCCGGCGACGTTGGTGCAATCCGCCACCCCCACCACGCAGAAAATCATTTATCTGGAACGATTGTTGGGGTCGGTCAGCGGTCGCCGTCTGGCCGAGAGCGACGACCCGACGGTGCGCCGGCAGCTGAAATTAACGCGCCAGGAATTGGCTGCCGCGCGCCAGGCATGGGAGCAGAATCAAGCGGCGCGCGCCGACACGCATGTGCAGAGCGCCTTTGCCGCCATGACCGTAGCCTCGCGGCGCCTGCCCTCCAGCGACGCGACGGATCAGCAAGCGGAAAGGAGCCGTTATCAACAATTGCGCGATGGTATCGATGTGTTCCGTCAGGCGCATGCGCGAAATACCCAGCGGCTAAAGGCCACCGAAGGCGATGCCGGGCGCGGCTACGATGTGCTAGCCGTGGAGAACCTAGTGAGTCAAGCCGCGCAACGCGCGGCGGTGCATGACTACGCCGCGGCCATTGTCAGCCTGCAACAGGCGCAGGCGCTCGTCACCGGCGCACTGCGCGGCATGATGCACCAGCGTACCTTGGTGCACGAGCTCGACCTCAATAGCCCCGAGGCGGAATTTGATTACGAGTACCGGCGCTATCTCGGCTACGTGGAGCTGATCCCGGTGGCCATAGAAGATTTGGCGCCGTCCGAGCAGACCGAGGCCGACATGCAGGGTGCGGCGGAGAAGGCGGCGTGGATGGCCGCGCAAGCGCAAGACCGGGCCCAGCGGGGAGATCATCCGGTCGCCATTCGCATGCTGTTGGACGCCACCGAGCTGGTGCGCGGCGCACTGCGATGGGCCGGCGTTAGCATGTGATGCCCCGTCATAAAGGGGACGCATGACCGTGTTTGATTTCTTGTCCCGTTGGAGGCGCCACGCCGCGCCGCTCAGTGACGAGGCTTGGCGCAGTCTCTGTGGTCGCGTGGCCGTGGTTGAGCATTGGCCCGAGGATGCCTTAGCGCGGTTACGTGTTGTAGTCGACGCCTTCCTGCGTTCCAAAAGCATTACTGCGGCCGGGACGGCGGTGCTTGATGATGAGCTGCGTGGCTTGATCGCGGTGCAGGCTTGTGTGCCCATCCTCAATCTCAGTCTGGCGGCTTACGCCGAGTGGGTGGAAATTATCGTCTATCCGGCCGAATTCATCACCGAGCACGAGGAAGTGGACGAGGCGGGGGTCGTGCATTTGCGGCGCCGTGCCTTGAGCGGTGAGTCGTGGTCGCAGGGGCCGGTGATCTTATCACGCGAGGAGGTCGAATACTCTGCGCAGGCCTGCGATGGTTTCAACGTCGTCATTCATGAATTGGCCCACAAGCTGGACATGCTCAACGGCGATGCCAACGGTTATCCGCCATTGCCACGCGAGATGTCTAGCGCGACCTGGAGCGGGGTGTTTAATCGCGCCTATGAGGCATTGTGCGCACAGATCGAGGGGGGGGTGGATACCGCCCTGGATCCCTACGGCGCCGAGTGTCCCGGCGAATTCTTTGCGGTGGTGAGTGAGGCCTTCTTCGAACTGCCGAACGCGCTGCGCGAGGACTATCCCGAGGTCTACGCGCAATTGGTGCACTACTATCGCCAGAACCCAGCGGCAGGCGAGCACTAGGGAATACCCCTCTCTGCTAAATAAACAAATAGACAAAAAAATAGCGCTGTCTGGCTGACAGCGCCATCGCTCAAGGAGGGATGAACGTAAAGTTGCGGACTTCAAAGGAGCAGTGGCGGAATCCCTGTGAGCGATTCGTGGCCACTGGCAACGCGAGTCAGCGTTGCATCGCGCTGTTGCGAGACGCGATCACGTTTGCATGAGCAGATGCCGTGCCAGTTGAAAAGTTTAAATAATTATCAACGAGTTATATTTCTTGTGCGGTAACTCAGGCGGGTCCGATGTTGCCCTGAGGTAACAGAAGACCCACCATCATCCACTAACCCATTGCGACCAAAGAAGTTATTTTGTCGCGCATCGGCGACGGGGTAATGGCGGGGAGGAACCATAAAGTCTGATACCTAAGCGGGTGGACGGTGAAGGAATCTCACTTGCTGGCCGATACCACGGATAGTACTTATGGGCTGACGTCAGTCATGTATAGCCTCGGGAGACGCAATGGCTAGCGGTGACAAGGTGGTTTCCTTAGACCCGCGCAGCGGCACAACGCCGTCTGCGCAATCACAAGACCAACGCCTGCTGCAGGAGTGTCGGCAGCGCGCTGACAAATACCTGAAGGAAACCTTGCAGCGGGTGTTCGACAACGTCGACGACACACTCTTTTCCTTGGCAAACAAGGGTGAAGGTGACGCCGGCGACAGCGTGTATTTTGACGCCATGCGAGAAATTCGCATTCAGCGCCAAGATATTACGCAGGCCTATTTCACGGCGTTCGAGACCGGCTACAACGCGCAGCTGCGCACCGGCACCACATCTACGTCAGCGCCGCGCAATACCGAAGAATTGGGCGGGTTGTCCTTGGTCGATGAGCAAGAATTGGAAGAATCCTTGGCCATCGACGGTCTGGTCGCCAAGGCCAAGGACCGCTTGCATACCGAACTCCATCCCCTGAGTCAGCGCCTCGACGTGCTGATTAGCAAGGTCAGGATCGACGAAGACAGCAACCCCTATGGTCCCGATGTGGTGTGTCTTGCTTTTCGCGACGCTTTTGCACGGATCGAGTTGAAGGTGGAGGTCAAACTGATCATCTATAAGTTGTTCGATCAGTACGTGATGAAAAGCTTGGGCGATTTGTACGCCGAGTTAAATCTTTTGCTGGTCGATGGCGGTGTGCTGCCACAGCTCAAATTGGCACGTCCCAAGCGCGAGGCCGCCGAGGAGTCCAAGCGCGCCAGCGGCGCGGATGGCCAAGACGAAGACGAATCCCCCTCGGACGCGAGCGCAGAAGCGGGCGATAGTGACGTTTATCAAACCTTGCAGCGCTTACTCAATAGCAAGAAATACGGCGCATCAGGTGGCGCGGGCGGGTCGGAAGGTGGGGGCGGAGGCGGCCCCGCGGGCACGAGTGGCCCGGCCGTGTCTGCCGCGGACTTGTTGCAGAGTCTGTCACAGTTGCAGCGCAACACGTCGCCGGTAGTGAGCGACGGCGAAGTGAGCCTGGCGCAGATCAAGGACAGTTTGCTGCAAAGCATCGGCGAAGTGCGCGGCAGCGCTATCGCCTTGAATCCCATGCACGATAACACCATCGACGTGATCGGTATGATCTTCGAATTCATCGTCGATGAGCCCAGTACGCCCGGCCAAGTCAAGGCGCTGCTCAGTCAATTACAGATCCCCATCCTCAAAGTCGCCATCGCCGACAAGGAGTTCTTCAGCCGCAAACTGCATCCTGCGCGGCGCTTATTGAATGTCCTCGGGCACGCCGGTATCGCCTGGAATGAACGCAGCGAGTCCGAGCAACAGCGGCGCTTCGAAAAAATGGAATTTGTGGTCAACCGGGTGTTGAGCGAGTTTGAGGACGATCCGGGCATTTTTTCCGAATTATTGGAGGAATTTACCACGTTCCTGGCGCAAGAAGGCGAGGAGGTCGACGCGGTCGAAGCGGGCGATGAGGAAGCCACAGCGGAGCAGGAGGAGCAGGCCGCTGTCACGCCTAGTAAGCAGGCCTTTGAAACCATCGAGCTGCGTCTAGAGGGTGCTGAGATCCCCGAGGTGTTGCGCGAATTCCTGCGCCACATTTGGCGGGCGGTATTGCAGCGCACCGCGGAGAGCGACGGCGACGACAGCGAAGCATGGCGGCGTCGTGAACAGACCGTCGATGATTTGATGTGGAGCGTGGAACCCAAGATCAGCGGCGACGATAGGCGGCGGATGGTGGCGATGTTGCCGCGCCTATTGGATGCCTTGCAGCAAGGGATGGCCTTCGTAGCTTGTCCGCAGGAGGATATCGATCAAGCCATCGAGGCTTTGCGGGAAATACACTTGCTATGTCTGCGTGGGGAAAAGCCCGCGGTCAAGGCGGTGGCGCCGGTGCGCGAAGAAGAGTTGAATGCAAGCAGTCAAGACGTCAGCGATATGATCCGTTCCATCCAGCAGGGAATGTCCGATCCCGGGCCGGCGGGTGACGCCGCTGCCGCGGCGTCCACCGAGCACGATATGTTGGGCGAGGATATGACCTCCGCGCCGGCTGGGGCGCCGGAAGAGGAAGAGGTGGAGGAGGTATTGATGGAGGATGACTACACCGATCAGGCGCGGGATATGAAACTCGGGACGTGGTTGGAGTTCAATATAGAAGACAAGGCGCGGCGCGGCAAGTTAGGGTGGAAGAGCGCGGTCCTGGCCCAATATGTGTTCGTGGACCGCAAGTACAAAGTGGTGGCGGAAAAAACCTTAGCGACCTTGGCCGCGGATTTACGACAGGGGCGGGTCACGGTGGTGGAAAACGTGGCAATGTTCGACCGGGCCCTGGATGCCGTGCTGAACGGTTTGATGAGCGGCTCGGGGCGTTGAACGACCTGTCATAGTCTTCTCATCGGCTATTACTCGGCCGTTAGACTAGGTTTGGGGAGGTCACCTCCCTCTAGCAGGGGTGACAGCGCTCCCCAAAGGGGTGGGATGGGCAAGGGCGCGGGTGGGATGCCGCTGATTTGTTAGCACTTCAACGTCGTCCCGACTTCCCGCCACAGGCGGGAGACGTTGGCAACGCAATGAATTCATTACCGCGTCAATACGTTAGGGGGCGGCGCTGCGTGTATCGCGAGAGCCACTTAAGGAATCCCCACACATCACAGGCGAGGAGCAGCCTCATGGACATCTCTCTATCCCGTAAGCGCATACTCGATCTCGTTGCAGGGTGTCTGATGGTCGTCCTGGGTGGAACCGCCTGGGCGCAGGCGGAGCATTGCGTGGCGCCGGGAGTGTGGCTGGACCCCACCTCGGAGCAGCGGCCCAGTCATGCCGAAATATTGAGTCGCGCCGCTTCGCAACAAGTGGTGTTGTTGGGCGAGCATCATGACAATCGTGATCATCATCGCTGGCAACTACAGGTCATGGCCGGCCTTTACGCGCGCCGTCCGGATATGGTGTTGGGCTTTGAAATGTTCCCGCGCGACAAGCAGCCGGTGCTAGATCGCTGGGTGGCCGGGGAGCTGACAGAGCAAGCATTCCTCACGGCCACCGATTGGGAAAACACCTGGCATTTCGACGCCGACTTGTATTTGCCGTTGTTCCATTTCGCGCGGATCAATCGCATTCCCATGTTGGCGCTCAATGTGAATCGGAGTTTGCTGGCGCAGGTGCGTGACGAAGGCTGGGCGGGAGTGCCCGCCTCGCGCCGCGACGGGATCACCGATCCCGCGCCGGCGCAGCGTGAATATTTGGAGTTGCTCGCCGCCAGCTTTATCAGTCACCGCACCCCGGATCATAGCGCCAGCCGTGACATGCGACCGGAGGAGAAGCGGGCTTTTCAGCGTTTCGTTGAAGGGCAGCAGTTGTGGGATCGCGCCATGGCGCACTCCATCGCCGCCGCGCTGTCTGCTGATCAGCCGCCCTTGTTGGTGGCGATGATAGGCACGGGACATATGCTGCGCGGTTTCGGTGTCCCGCATCAATTAGCCGATCTAGGCGTAAAGAAAGTGCATTGGCTGGTGCCGTGGGACGATCAGTTGGATTGCGGTGACATGCGACCCGGTTATGCGCACGGCGTGTTCGGTTTGGCACCGTCGCTGGAGTCGGAGCAGGAGCCGATGCGGCCTAAGTTGGGGGTGTATCTCGAGGTCGATGAGGCCGGCGCGGTGCAAGTTGCGAAAATCAGTCCGCACAGCATTGCCGAAGCGCTGGGCATCGAGGCCGGTGATCGTATCGTGGAAATCGCTGGCCTGAAAGTGGCGCAAGTGGTGGATGTTATCCACGCAGTGCAACGCATGAGCCCCGGCACGTGGTTGCCATTCGTCGTGCAGCGTGGCGAGCGGCGCTTGGAAATGGTGGCCAAATTCCCCCCCGCGCTGCCCTAGGCCGGTCAGGGCGCCGGCATCACCGGCGTATTATGTGGTTGAATCCGGGCCTGGCCTCGCCCATCATGTCACTCCTTAAGTTGCGCGCGGCGCCGTGCCGCGTCTGCATGAGAGACACATGCCATGTCCAAATCATACAAAGCGACGCGCGAGGGGCGTAATCTTTCCCATCTCGACGCGGTCTCCGGCGAGGCCGGCGACATCGCAGCGCCTGAATTATCGGGCCTGATACTGCGCGTTCTCGAGCAATTGGGGGAAGATCCACAGCGTGAAGGTCTGCGTGACACACCCAGTCGTATCGCCAAGGCGCTGACCTTTCTCACCAGCGGCTATCAGCAAACCGTCGAGGACGTAGTGCGTGACGCCATTTTCACTGACGACTGTCACGAAATGGTGGTAGTCAAGGATGTCGAATTCTATTCCCAGTGTGAACATCACATGTTGCCGTTCTTCGGGCGTGTCCATGTCGGTTATTTGCCCAACGGTAAGATCATCGGCTTGAGCAAGATTGCCAGGATCGTCGACGTTTACGCCCGCCGTTTGCAGGTACAGGAGCGCATGACCAGTCAGATCGCCGACGGTTTGATGGAGGTGCTCAGCCCGGGCGGTGTGGCGGTGGTGGTTGAAGCCAGTCATTTCTGCATGATGATGCGCGGCGTGCAAAAGCAGAACAGCTCCACGCTCACCAGCGCCATGCGCGGCACATTCAAGGATGACGCGCGCACGCGTATGGAATTCATGGAGTTGATTCGCCGTTAACCCGTTGCTGATCAGTTATTGATTTAGGGCCCGTTGACCTTGTGAGTGGCGGCCGCGGCGCTGACTCCACTACAATCCCAGTCCATCAATTTCTCGCTACATGTGAAGGATGAGCTTATGAGTGACACCGCCCCTTTGGTCACGGCACAGGAAACGTTCGCCGCCGCGCTACCGCTGCGCGCCCAGGCGGCGGAGACTGTGGCCTTGGAAGCGGCCATGGGTCGCACCTTGCAGAGCGCCATCAGCGCGCCCACCGATCTGCCGCCCTATCACCGCGCCATTGTCGAAGGTTTCGTGGTGCGAGTGGAAGACACCCAAGGGGCGGCGGACGATAAACCGATCGCTTTCACCGTGGTGGGCAAGGTCCAGCCCGGTGACGACCAATGTCCGGCCATCGGTCCCGGCCAAGCCGTGGAAATCATGACCGGCAGCCTGGTGCCCGACGGCCCCTATGCCATCGTACGCATGTGGGAGGCGAACCGCGCGGGCCAAGGCTTCACCATTACCCGGCCTTTCCCGCCTCGTTTCTTCATCGAAGACCAAGGCTGCGACATGCAGCAAGGCACGGTGGTGTTTCCCGCCGGTACCCTGTTGGGGCCGCGCGAGCTGGGTACGCTGGCGGAGTTGGGGCTGGGCGAGGTAAGTGTGGCGCAGCCGGTGCGGGTGACGGTGTTTGCCTGCGGTGATGAGGTGATTCCGTTTCGCGAGGCGCTGCGCCCGGGTCTGATTCGCGACAGTAATTCGCTCATGCTGGCCGCCGCCGTCCATGAGGCGGGCGGCACAGCCCATTGCGCCGGCATCATGCGCGATGACTTCGAGGCCTTCGTGACGGCGGCGCGCGCGGCGCTGGAGCACAGCGACATGCTGGTGATTTCCGGCGGGACGGCCGCCGGCGGGCGCGATTTCATCTCCGAGCTGGTACAAGCCTTGGGTGACTTGCGGGTGGATGGGGTGCCGATGCGTTCTGGGCGACCGCTGATCATGGGTGAGGCCCAGGGCAAACCTATAGTGTGCGTCGCCGGTCATCCGCCCGAGGCGCTGCGTGGTTTTCGCTTGTTCGGCGTAGCGGCGATCAATCGTCTGCTGGGGCGTGAACTGCCGCTGCCGGAAGACAGCGTCGCCTAGTTTGCTCGGAAACACGGACACTGTGAGGAGCGAGGAGTCAAGAAGGCCAATCTTCTGCTGACTCCTCGCTCCACACCCAGCACCCCTCACCGGCTAGTAATGCGGCGGCGGCGTCTCTTCCGACTGCGGCGCCACCGGGGAAGCTTCCACGGCGAGCAGTCGGGTCTTCACTAGATTCAGTTCGCGTTGCAAGCGCTCGATGAGCTGTTGTTGTTGAATCAGCGCCTGATTCAGTTCTTCCAGGGACGCCTCTTGATGGGTGAGGCGAATTTCGACTTCGGTGAGAC
Source organism: uncultured Chromatiaceae bacterium (assembly GCA_945787555.1). Lineage (GTDB taxonomy): Bacteria > Pseudomonadota > Gammaproteobacteria > DRLM01 > DRLM01 > CALZJG01. Next base: position 59,841 of record CALZJG010000155.1, read on the forward strand.
GGGTTTCCATCGTGATGTGTCCTATTGCGATCAAGCTGTGCAAAGATAAATGTCGTAGCGGGTATTGGGGCTGCTGATTTGGGTGCTGGGCGGCGGCCCCGCCAACGGGGGCGCGCTCCGCGGCCGTTTGACTGCCACCCGACGGGTGGCGCAGCGCAGCGCGACGGCCAGCAGTTCGGGCGCATCGGAGTCGTCGCCGGCGAGGGCGCGCAAGTATCGCATCTCTTTCTTGACCAGCGCCGACTTGTCGCGGTGCGGGTACATGGGATCGAGGTAGATCACCTCGGGGCGTTGGTCGGGCGGTAGGTGCAGTAAAGATTCGCGCGCGTCGCTCACCACCAGATGCAGGCGCGCAACGATAGCGGCGGTGTCCGGGGATTGCGCGGCACGGGCCAGGCCATCCGCCACCAAGGCGGCGGTGATGGGTGAGCGCTCCAGCAGGGTGACCTCGCAGCCCAGACCGGCCAGTACGTAGGCGTCGCGGCCCAGCCCGGCGGTGGCGTCGATGAGGCGCGGATAAGGCGGCTTTCTCAGCCCCACGGCGCGCGCCAGGGGTTGCTTCCGGCCGCCGCCGTGCAGGCGTCGAAAACTCAGCGTGCCGCCGACGTAGTCTACGTACAGAGGACCCGGTGCGTCGGATCCGCTGGCGCGCAGGGCGAGGTAGGGCGCAGCCGCGTCGCCGAGGAATTCCAGCAGTAAGTCGGCGGAAGCGGCCTGTGGTAAGTGCAAGTGTGTCGCCAGTTGCGCGGCGCGTGCCGCGAGCGCAGGGTCGTTGGGTCGGGCCACGGCCACTCGGAACGCGAGGCCGTCGGTGGTTGATGGGTTGTGGTGAGTATCAGTCATAGGGTGGAGCATGTTGCCAGATATCACGCGATTGAGAAAACGAGTGGCGCAGGCCGCCGAGGAGGAATTGTTGTCGCGCTACACCGCCAGCGAGCGGGCCGAGAAGAGCGACGGCAGTGTTGTCACCGAGGCCGATCTGGCCATGCAAGAGCGCTTGCGCGATATGCTGGCGCGCGAGTGGCCGCAGTATGCGCTGCTGGGCGAGGAAATGACGCCGGAAGAGCAGCGCCGCCTACTGGCCGGCGGCGCGGCAGGCGTGTGGTGTCTCGACCCCCTCGATGGCACCAGTAACTACGCCGCCGGGGTGCCGTTCTTTTCTGTGTCACTGGCTTTGCTGGTCAACGGTGAGCCGCACTTGGGCCTGGTCTATGATCCGCTGCGACGCGAATGTTTCTGGGCCCAGCGCGGCCAGGGCGCCTGGCTGGACGAGCAGCGACTGCGCCCGCGCGCGGCGGGAGTGAACTTGCGCCAAAGCATCGGCCTGATCGACTACAAGCGCCTGGATGCCGCGCTGGCGCGTCGTTTGGCGGAAACGCCGCCCTACGCTTCGCAGCGCAGTTTCGGTTCAGTGGCCTTGGACTGGTGCTGGATCGCCGCCGGGCGCGGTCATGTGTATCTGCACGGCAAACAGAAGATATGGGACTACGCCGCCGGCTGGCTGATCCTCGCCGAGGCGGGGGGGCGCTCCATGACCTTGGACGGTGAACAGGTATTCCATGCCGACATCGCGCCGCGCTCGGCGGTGGCGGCGCTGGACGCTGACCTTTACGCCGAGTGGACGGCGTGGCTGGGGATCGCTGGCTAAGGCTGGCAATGGACCGCGTTGAGCGGTACTTCATAGCCATGGAGACTCCAGCCATCACCATCCCTGATCGAGCGTTGGGGTTGAGCCGCGGCTGCGGAGAAGCAGCGCTCTATCAGCCAGTCCTGGACTTGCCGTTCCATCTCATCGGCCTTGAGACGTTGCCTCTCTACGTCTAAGAGTCGCTGCAACTCTATTTCCGCATAGCGCAGGCTGATATCGTCTCTGGGCAGGCTAACCAAGCCCTCGGCCAGGCCGCGCACGGCGGGCGGCAGATAGAGGTCGGCGGCGGGGCGGCCGTCATCAGGTGCAGTGGGGGACTCCGCTCCGATGCGCGGCAGAACGCCGGGTGAGCGCGGGTGCTCCGCGTCAGCCGCTGCGACTTCGCTGCCGGTCCCGGCGTTGGCGGCAATGAGTGTTACCAGGATGGCGGCGCTATGGTGAGAGAGCATGCGCTGTTCTCATGCGAGCATGGTTTTCAGTGTAACACCCCCTGAGGATCGCGCGCCGGGGGGCAGGCACGCGCGCGGCGGTGTCACGCATTCACTACAATTAGTTTGTTGGATTGATTCCGCTGGGGAATCTCTGGCAGAAGCAGCCCGCGGCGTAGTCTCAACACCCTTTTTCGGCTGAGAGTTTGGTCGCTGAGCCTGTGGCGACCGGCCATGGCTTCATTCAAAGGCGCGCGTGCGGTGTGGATCCTCCCTGGTGACGCGCGTCTGTAGTTAGAACCGCGAAGTGGCGATGCTCTATTACCTGTCGTGGTCGAGTTACTACTATTGGGGTTCCCACGATACACGATATCAAGGATCAGAATTCCTCCACCAATGTCACCAGGAGCGTGTATCATGCTCAAGAATTTCGTAAGTCTGGCCAAAGTTTTCACCGTTAACAACACGCCGTATTTCGTCAACCATCGCGAGCAACTTCCCTCGCCCGCCGAGAGCTTCGTGCGCAACTGCGGACCGCGCTTGCATCACATCGCCGTGGCCGTGCGCGACGGTGTAACCGACGCCATCGAGAACATCGAATATGTGGTGCGTGCGATCCGCGAACAAGGCAAAGACTTTCTGCTCGACGTCATCGGTTCCAAAGAGCAGGGCTTGAAACAAATCTTCCCCAGCGTCTCGCAACACTCGTCACTCATCATCGAGTACGAGCAACGTTTCGGCGACTTCGACGGTTTTTTCGTCAAGGACAATGTGGCGGGATTGACACGGGCGGCTGGCGTGGAAGAAGAATTGCTGGAATTGGAAGTGCGGGCGGCGCCGCGTATTTAGGGCGCTCGTTTTTCATCCTGCTTCAATGCAGGGCATCGCTCTGCCACCGGTGAACCCGTGTAACGTTTCAAGTCTGTCGCGTGCGGCAGTCGAGGTGGAACTCAGTTTGCGCCATCTGCCGCGCAATGAGGCGCCCGTGCTTCGTATCCAGGACGTGCGTGAGCGTCTCGATAGGGCGAGTATCGACACCATGAATCTTGCAGGCAGGCATGCCTTCATCGATGAATTGCAACTCGTCCTCAATCATGTGCACAATGAGATTTCCTGCATCTGGTTTCAAGTACAGCATCCTACACCGCGCCGTTATGGTGAGGCGCTGGCAACAATGAACACGTAAGCGACCATTTATTAGGGATAGCGGACATGACAATCAGGGTCGCACTCAATCACGTCACCTCGTATCGTTACGATCGGCGGGTAAAGCTCTCGCCGCATGTCATCCGTTTGCGGCCCGCCGTTCACACCCGCACGCCCATCGAGGCCTACTCCCTGCGTATCCGGCCCGAAAAGCATTTCATCAACTGGCAGCAAGACCCTTTCGGTAATTACTTGGCGCGCGTGGTATTTCCGGAACCCAGCGACGAGCTGTATCTGGAAGTGGACGTAGTAGCCGACATGACGGTCATCAATCCCTTCGATTTTTTCGTCGAGGAATACGCCGAACACTATCCTTTTGAGTACGAGGTGCAGTTGTGTAAGGAGTTGACGCCGTATTTTGAAATCGTCGAGGACGGCCCGCGCCTGCGGCGTTGGCTGGCGAGCGTCAGTCGTGAGAAAAGTAAGATCAATGATTTTCTCGTGGACTTGAATCAAGCGCTGCAACGCGACATCGCTTACGACATTCGTCTCGAGCCCGGCGTCCAAACTTGCGAGCAAACCCTCGAGCGAGCCATCGGTTCCTGTCGCGACAGCGCTTGGTTGCTGGTGCAGATCCTGCGCCATCTCGGTATTGCGGCGCGCTTCGTGTCCGGATATCTGGTGCAGCTCACCGCGGACGTGAAAAGCCTGGATGGGCCCCCGGGCCCGGCGGCGGACTTCACCGACTTGCACGCCTGGGCCGAGGCCTACGTGCCCGGTGCGGGTTGGTTGGGGCTGGACCCCACCTCGGGCCTGTTCGCTGGCGAAGGCCATATTCCACTGGCTTGCACCCCCGATCCGGTGAGCGCCGCGCCGCTAACCGGCAATACCGACGAATGCGAAGTCACGTTTCATCATAGCAACTCAGTGACGCGTATCCATGAAGATCCGCGCGTCACCAAGCCGTATCGCGACGATCAATGGGCCTCGATCCTCGCGCTGGGTCGCAAAGTCGACGAAGACCTGGTGGCGCAGGACGTGCGCCTGACCATGGGCGGAGAGCCGACCTTTGTCTCGATCGACGATATGGAGGCGGAGGAGTGGAACACCGCTGCGTTCGGCCCGCACAAGCGCGGCTTGGCGGCGGATTTGCTGGTGCGCTTGGCACAACGTTTCGGCCCCGGCGCGGCGTTGCACTGCGGCCAGGGCAAGTGGTATCCGGGCGAGCCTTTGCCGCGCTGGGCGCTGGGCTGTTTTTGGCGCACGGACGGTGTACCGGTGTGGCGCAACTCCGACTTGTTGGTGGTTAAGGATAGCGACCTCGGTCACGGTCACGAGGACGCGCAACGTTTCCTCACGCTGCTCAGCCGACGATTAGGCACCGACCCCCGCCACGCGCTGCCTGGTTACGAGGACACCTTGTATCAGTTGTGGTGCGAGAGCGGCGTGTCCATCAATCTCGATCCGCTCCAGGCCGATCTTGGCGATTCCATGGAGCGACGGACACTGGCGGCGGCGCTGTCGCGCGGCCTGGCCGCGCCGGTCGGCTATGTATTGCCATTGCGCTGGGACTATCGTGGGGCAGGCTGGCAAAGTTCGCCGTGGACTTTCCGTCGCGAACATCTGTTTCTGCTGCCCGGTGATTCACCTATGGGTTTGCGCTTGCCGTTGGACTCCCTGCCGTGGGTGGCGCAAGAGGAGCGCGAGGTGAGGCAGGAACGCAGCCTGTTCGAGCCACTGCCGCCCTTGGGGGACTACTTCGGTGAAGTGGCGCGGCGCTATAGTGTGTGGCAGCCGGCGGACAGCGTGCATGACGAAATCCATGAACAGGACCAAGCCGACAACCGGCGTGAGCCTGTGGCGGTGACGCACACCGCTTTGTGTATTGAGGCACGCGGCGGCTGTTTGCACGTCTTTCTGCCGCCGTTGGAATATATCGAGCATTATCTCGACCTGATCGCCTCGATCGAGGCGACGGCCTTGCAGCTGAACTTGCCGGTGGTGCTGGAAGGTTACGATCCGCCGCGCGACTCGCGCGTGCAGCGACTGCTGGTCACGCCCGATCCCGGCGTAATCGAGGTCAATATTCATCCCGCTCATTCGTGGGACGAGCTGGTCGCCAACACCACGATTTTGTATGAAGAAGCCCATCTCGCCCGTCTAGGCACGGAGAAATTCATGCTCGACGGCCGCCACACCGGTACCGGCGGCGGCAATCACGTCACCTTCGGCGCGTCGACGCCAGTCGACAGCCCGGTGTTGCGTCGGCCTGATCTGCTGCGCAGTCTGGTGACCTATTGGCAACACCATCCGGGCCTGTCCTATTTATTTTCCGGCATGTTCATCGGCCCCACCAGCCAGGCGCCGCGCGTCGACGAGGCACGCGACGAACTGCTGTACGAATTGGAGATCGCCTTTCAGCAAATGCCGCAAGGCGAAGTGCCGCAACCCTGGTTGGTGGATAGGTTGCTGCGCCACTTGCTGGTGGACTTGACCGGTAACACCCATCGCGCCGAGTTTTGTATCGACAAGCTGTATTCGCCCGACAGCGCGCAAGGGCGGCTGGGGCTGGTGGAGTTCCGTAATTTCGAGATGCCGCCGCACTGCCGCATGAGCGTGGTGCAGATGTTATTGCTGCGTGCTTTGATCGCATGCTTTTGGCACACGCCGTATGCCCAGCGACTGGTGCGCTGGGGCACGGAACTGCACGATCGTTTCATGCTGCCGCATTTCGTGTGGGCCGACTTGCGCGAAGTGGTGCGGGAACTCAATGACGATGGCTATGCTTTCCAACTCGAGTGGTTCGCGCCCTTCCTCGAATTCCGTTTCCCTCACTACGGCACGGTGACGATACAAGATATCCAATTGGAACTGCGCATGGCGCTGGAGCCCTGGCATGTGCTGGGCGAGGAAGTCTCCAACGTCGGCACCGCACGTTACGTCGACTCATCGGTAGAACGCCTGCAAGTGAAGTTGAGCGGCCTCACCGACGGCCGCCACATCGTGGTGTGCAACGGCCGCCGCGTGCCCTTGCACCCCACCGGCACCCACGGTGAGTACGTGGCCGGGGTGCGTTACCGGGCTTGGCATCCGCCCTCCGCCTTGCACCCCACCATCGGCGTTCATTCCCCACTGGTGTTCGATATCATCGACGCTTGGAACGGTCGTTCGATCGGCGGCTGCACTTATCACGTCGGTCATCCTGGAGGACGCCATTACGAGGACTTCCCGGTCAACGCCTATGAAGCCGAGTCGCGGCGTATCAGCCGCTTTTGGGGCTATGGCCACAGCCCTGGCGTGTTGCAGCCACCCCCCGCATTTGCGCGCTTGGGCCGGTTTTATCCCGAGGGTCATCCGCCGGCCCCCATGGCCCCGCCGGTCGAGGAGCACAATCGCGAGTACCCTCATACGCTGGATTTGCGGCGGGCACCGGATTAGGGGCTGTTAACGCGCCCTAGCAGCTCCCTAAGGCTCGCACCCGCCCGGCCGACACGCTATGCTGAGCTATCCACTGCGAACCCCGAACGGTGATGGCAACGCAACTGCAAGAGTCCTTGATCGCCCAGTATCGGCCGCGCGCGGAGACCTACGATGAAATGTGCGCGTCGAACGGTGAAGTGCGTCCGCACTGGCAGCATCTCGCTCGCGCACTGGCCGATCTGGGGCAAGAAGAACTAGACCGACGGCGCGCCGGGGCACGGCGTGCCCTGCGCGAGAACGGTGTCACTTACAATGTTTACAACGATCCGGCGGGTGGCCAGCGCCCGTGGATCCTGGATCCCATTCCGCTGTTGATCTCCAGTGAGGAATGGCGGGGTATCGAGGCCGGTCTCACGCAACGCGCCGAAGTGCTCAACTTGCTCCTGCGCGATCTCTACGGCCCGCGCGAGGTGATCCGCCGTGGCCTGCTGCCTACCGAGCTGCTCTACAGCCATCCCGGTTTCTTGCGGCCTTGTCATCCGCTGGCCAGTCCCAAGCCCCATGCAATGATCCTCTACGCGGCCGATCTGGCGCGCGACCCCGACGGGCAGATGCGGGTGTTCAGCGATCGTACTCAGGCGCCGTCCGGCGCGGGTTACGCGCTGGAGAATCGCACGGTGATGTCGCAAACCTTCCCCAGCCTCTATCGTGACTCGCACGTCCACCGGCTCGCCGTGTTTTTTCAGAACCTGCGTGCCAGTCTGGCGGCCCATGCGCCGGCCGGTGTCGAGGATCCCCGGGTGGTCATCCTCACCCCCGGGCCACTCAACGAAACCTATTTTGAGCATGCCTTTCTCGCCAACTATTTGGGTTATAGCCTGGCGCGCGGTGATGATATGACGGTGCGCGACGGGCGGGTGTGGCTGCGCTCGCTGAATCGCCTGGAACCGGTTGATGTGCTACTGCGCCGCGTCGACGATCACTATTGCGATCCGCTTGAACTGCGTCCCGATTCGCGCTTAGGCATACCGGGACTGGTAGAAGTGGTGCGGCAAGGCCGCGTGACGGTCGCCAATCCACTCGGCGCCAGCGTGCTGGAGAATCCCGCGCTGCATGCATTCTTGCCGGGGATCGCGCAGCACTTCCTCGGCCAGTCGCTGAAACTGCCTTCGGTCGCCACCTGGTGGTGCGGACAGGTGCGCGAGCGCCGTCACGTTATCGCCAATCTCGATCGCATGGTGGTACGCATGACGCATCGCCGCACTGGGAATCGGCCGGTGTATGGCGCGTTACTCAGCCGCGAGGAGCGGCGCGCGCTCACCCGTCGCATCCGGACCCAACCCCATTTGTACGTCGGCCAGGAACAAATCAGTTTCTCCAGCGCACCGGCCCTGTTGGACGGTCAGTTGGGCGCACGCCATGCCGTGCTGCGTTCCTACCTCGTCGCACGTGATGATGGCTATGTCGTTATGCCCGGTGGATTGACACGAGTCGCCTCTACCGATGACAGCTTTATCGTCTCCAATCAGGCCGGTGGCATCGCGAAGGATACTTGGGTGATCGCCTCGGAACCGGAAAAACAAGCCAGCCTATTGCGCGAGGTCGCTCCCGTCGCGACCGTGCCGGCGCTGCACTTGTCGCTGCCGCCGGGGGCGTCCGATAGTCTGTTCTGGTTTGCGCGTTATGCCGAACGCGCCGAACACAGCCTGCGCCTGATGCGTACGGTGCTGGCGGCTTATCGCAGTAGCATGGAATTCGCAGAGCCGCACGATCGAGAGATGCTGGAAGCGCTGCTACTCGCCCTTACTCACACGACCAACACCTATCCCGGCTTCGTCGGTGCGCAGTCCGCCGTCACCGCGCCGGTCGCCGAGCTCATGTCGATCATTTCCGCGCCAGGGCGTCGCGGCAGCATCGCGCACAATTTACGGGCCATGTTGCAGGCCGCCTACGGGGTGCGCGATCTGCTCTCCAACGATACCCTGCGCCTGCTCAATGACGTCGAGGAGCAACTCGCGCTGCTCGAACAGGCGGCGAGCGATAACCTCGACCAGACGCAGGACCGACTCAATCAGCTCGTCACCGCCTTGACGGCGCTCTCCGGCGTGGTGATGGAGAGCATGTTGCGCGGCGAGGCTTGGCTGTTCTTGGATATCGGTCGGCGCCTTGAACGCGGTTTGCTGTTGATCTCACAGTTGCGCTCCACTTTGGTCTTGCCACGCAACCTGCCGGTCGAAACCCCACTGCTGGCGGCACTGCTGCGTACCAGCGAAAGTCTCATGGCCTATCGTCGCGGTTACAACGCTCCGCCCGAGGTGGGTTCGGCTTTGGCGCTGCTGTTGCAGAACGACACCAATCCGCGCGCGCTGCTGTTTCAGCTTGTTTGCTTGGAGAAACATACCGCATCGCTGCCGCGCGACCCCGGCTCGACGCAGTTGAGTGTGGCGGCGCGTAGCGCGTTGGAAGCCGCCACCGCGCTACGCCTCAGCGACCTCACGCAGTTGGCGGCCGTCGATCCGAGCAGCGGTCTGCGCGGCACGCTCGATCAACTCCTGGTGCGGGTCGAGCACCTGTTGCTGAGTACTGCCGAGGCCCTCGGTCGCGATTACTTCACCGATACACGCGGCCCGCAGCAGCTGCTCGGCCCGGAGCCGCCGCCATGAAATATCGCATCAATCATCAGACCGTCTATACCTACGATCAGGCGGTGACGAGTTGTCACAACGAAGCGCACCTTATCCCGCGTAATAGTCCGCGCCAGCATTGCCTTAGTCATCGCATCGACATCGATCCCGCGCCGGGCTATCGCACCGAGCGCGAGGATTTTTTCGGCAATCTCGTTATCTATTTCGCCATCGAAGATAGGCACGAGCGCTTGGTCGTCACCTCCACCAGCGAGGTCATGCTAGAAACTTCGCCCGCACAACTCCCGCTGCGCTCGGATAGACCCTGGCAGGAGGCCGCGCGGCGTATCCATGAGGAGCTTACCCCCGCCAACCTGGATGCCTGTCAATACTTGACTGATTCACCTAAGGCCGAAGTGACCTCCGAGATCAAGCGCTACGCGGCGCCGTCCTTTCGGCTGCGGCGCCCGGTTGCCGAAGTGGTGCACGATTTGATGACGCGCATCCATCATGATTTCAGCTACGATCCAGGTTTTACCACGATCGCTACACCGCTCTCAGAGGTGTTGGAGCATCGCCGTGGCGTGTGCCAAGATTTCGCGCACCTCGCCATCGCTTGCTTGCGCAGTCACGGTTTGCCGGCGCGTTACATCTCCGGCTACATCGAAACCCGGCCGCCGCCCGGGCAAGCCAAGTTACAGGGCGCCGATGCTTCGCATGCCTGGTTCGCGGTTTACGATCCCGACGCCGGTTGGTTGGACTATGACCCCACGAACAACCAAGTGCCCATCGACCGCCACATCACCGTCGCCTGGGGTCGCGATTATTCCGACATCAGCCCCCTCAAAGGCGTCATCTACGGTGGCGGCGCCCACCATCGTGCCGAAGTCGCCGTGGATGTGGCGGCCTTGGCTGAGAATTACTAAATCGACGTTGCATAGTTCTTCAGCCACGCGCGAACTTGATCGATAACGACTTTCTTCGCGACCCGAGCATCGGGTGCAGCGCGGCTGTCTAGATTAAAGGGTTGCAGCCTTTATCATCGGGAGAGGCGCTCGCTCAGCGCCGCATTGCCGCGCGTTGGAGTGTGGTAACGCGCCCTAGTCGCCAGAGACACACCCAGATTGTTGATCAGGATAGCGTCGATCTTGTTGCGGTGGCTACGCCGCAAACGCATGTATTGGGACTCGGCACGGGGTGTCGCGGTCGCCTGCCTTTACTTGCCCCCTTGCGGGGCGTGTTGTTGTCGCATCTGTTCCAAGTGTTGCTGCATTTGCTCTTGCATACGCTGCATACTTTGTTCGTCCATGGGTAGGCCCTCCATGCCCTCGGGCATGCCGCGCATCGCCCCCTGCATCATTTCCTCGGGTGTGGTGCGAGCATAGTCGGCAGGCAGCGTGAAAGTGTCGGCGGGAAATTCGGCCTGTGCTTGGATACGCTGTATTTCGTGCAGCACCTGGCCGGCGCTGTCTGTGACACGCAGCGGCAAGCCCAGCTTGGCGTACTGGTCCTCCGCCAGGACTTCCGCCACTGCGCAGGGTTCGTCGGCCAGCTCTTCTTGCAGGACCGCTTGCTGGGACTGCGTGTAGGCGTTCATGGCGTGGATGAAGCGCACCAGATCGGGGTTCTTGAGGGTCCGGGAGGCGACATAGTGCTCGCCACAGGTCTCAGCGCCGGCGCTGAGACGGTAGCGGTCGGTGGCGTGGCCGGCGAGGTCCGGGCCTTTACCGACCTTGATGAAGCTGAGCTTCACGCCCGGGTCGCGGGATTTAGCGGTAGGTTCGGTGGGCGGCGGCATATTCAGATCGATGATTTGGCGCTCGGCATGGCTCACCGCGTGCACCCGCTGGGTCTTCATGTCCAACAGCAAGTAGTCATCAGCGCCGCCGCCTTCGATGCGTGCCAGGTCGCCTTGTATGAGTATCCGGTGGGTGAGTCCTTCCTCATCGACTCCTTCAACTAAGGTGGCGGTCCAGCCAGGAGCGGCGATGAATGTCCCAATGACGGCGACGGCGGCATGGAGATGATGGCGCATGGGATAGCCCTCGTGCGGAAACGGCATTAAGTGTATTACGGCTAATTGTAGCAGTCGTTTGGCCAGGGCAGCGTGGTGGGCGGCTCGGCCAGCAAACCGATACTCTGCAGAGGCGGGGAGTACGCGTCGGGTTGCGGTTCTAGCCAGGGGCGTTGCATCGGAGTCAGATCGTCCTGAGAGGTGCCGGGGACGTCGAGGGATTCGCAATCCAATTGCAGGTGACGCCCATCGTGGGGTGCGACTTGATAGCGGTCGCTGTGCGTGTCGACCTGCCGCCAACCGGCCGGGGCGGAGGCTGTCGGGCGCCGCAAATCTCCGAGGTGCAAGGGTGGGATTCGATCGACTGAAACCAGCGTCGAGCTCGTTGGCTCTAGCCGCAGGGCGATCCTCAGGGTGGACAGGAATCCGAGTCTACGGCGTGCCAAATGGCACTTAGGTGCTGGGTAGGCTCACGGTGATGCGCGCGCCGTTCCAGCGACTACGGCCGAGGGTCAGTTTGCCGTCGTAGAGTTGCACTATGTCTTGCACGATGGCCAGGCCGATGCCATGGCCGGGGGTGGCAGGGTCGTGGCGTACGCCGCGCTGCAGTGCTTCGCGTGCCAGAGCCGCGTCGATGCCGGGGCCGTCGTCTTCCACTTGCAGCTCCAACTCGGGGTGAGTCTCACCGGGAACGACGCGTGCCGAAACCGCGACTTGCTGACGTGACCACTTGTAGGCGTTGTCCATGAGATTGCCCAGCAGCTCCAATAGGTCGCCTTCGTCGCCGTGGAACAGCACCCCTTCGGCGGCGTTGAGGTGACATTGCACATGCTTGTCGGCGTACACCTTGTTGAGCGAGGCCTGCATTTTGGTGGCGATGCGGCTCACCGCCACCGGTGCGGCCAACGGGAAGCGGCCCGAAGTGGCGGCGCGCTGCAATTGATAATCGACGATTTCATTCATGCGTTGCACTTGCTCGCTGATGACGTCGTTGAGACCTTCGCAGCTGGGGTTGCCCAGCGAGCCGCGTAATACCGCCAGCGGCGTCTTCAGGCTGTGCGCCAAGTCACTCAAGGTATGGCGATAGCGTTCCAGGTGATCGCGCTGGCTGGTGAGCAGCGCGTTGATGTTATCAGTGAGAGTGCGCATTTCCTTGGGGTAGCGGCCTTCGAGCTGATGCTGTTGTCCCGCTTCGATGCCGGATAGATCGGTCGCCACCTCGCGCATCGGCGCCAGGCTCCAGCGCAACACACCGCCCATCACGGCCAACAACACCAGCGCGGCGCTGCCCAGCCAACCCAACAGGCGTCCGCGAAAATCGCTCACTTGGGCGTAATAGCCGGCCATGTCCTCGGCCACCGAGAAGGTGTAGCCCTCGCTGGCCTCCTCACTCAAGTCCCAAGTCACGCCTAGGCCGAAGGCATATAGTTCCTTGCCGTCCGCCGCGAGCAAGCGTTGATAGCGGTCCGCGCCCGAGCTGAGGCCCGAGAGCAAGGCGGTGTTAAGGCCGGACATGGAGGGCGATTGCCAGCGCTGGCGGCCGTTGTTGCTGCTGACTTCGGCATAGAGGCCACTGCCGGGTGAGGCATAGCGCGATTCGGGCAAGGAGGCCGGCATATGGAGTTGGCCGTCCTCGCCGAGTTGTTCGGCGGCGGCGATCAGTCCCACCGCGTGGGCTTGTAAGCGTGACTTGAGGGCTTCCTCGGCACTATCGCCGAAGGCGCGATCCAAGGCGTAGCTGGTCAGACTCAGGAACGCGGCGAGGACGACACTGCCCGCCAACAGCAGGCGGCTGGTGAGCGAGAGGATCAACTACCGTTCCGTTCCAGCGTCAGGCGGTAGCCACGCCCGCGCAGGGTTTCGATAGGGTTGAGCTGATTTTCGGGATCGAGCTTACGGCGCAGTCGGCCGACGAAAACTTCGATGACATTGCTGTCGCGCTCGAAATCCTGGGCGTAGATATGGTCGGTGAGGTCGCTCTTGGAGACGACTTCGCCGGCGTGCAACATGAGGTATTCAAGCACTTTGTATTCATAGGCGGTGAGTTCGATGGACGTGCCGTCGAGTGTGACGATGTGACTGGCGGTATCCAGTTCCACCGGCCCACAACGCAGCACCGGTGTCGCCCAACCGGAGGCGCGCCGCACCAGCGCACGCAAGCGGGCGAGTAATTCTTCCATTTGGAAGGGCTTGACCAGGTAGTCGTCGGCGCCTGCCTCCAGACCCTCGACCTTTTCCTGCCAGCGCCCGCGCGCGGTGAGGATGAGTACGGGATAAGTCTTGCCGGCGCTGCGGGTGTGCTTGATGACGTCGATGCCAGAGAGTTTGGGCAGTCCCAAATCCACGATGGCAGCGTCCACCGGAAATTCCGTGGCGTAGTACACGCCCTCTTCGCCGTCCTTGGCGCTATCTACGGCATAGCCTTCCTGATGCAGGCGATCGCTGAGTTGCGAGCGTAGCGCCTCTTCGTCCTCCACCACCAGTATCCGCATGGTTGCTCCAATTTTAGGGCGAGATCACGCTACAACATACCATGATTATCTCAATCCCAGTGGCGGCGATGGCGGTGATGACGCAGCTGGGGGCGCGCGTCTACGCGCATCTTATGGCCCGGGTGGTACGGCAATTCAGTGCGATACCTACGCCCGTGGTGACGGTAGGTGACGTGATAACGAGTAACGCGTTCTTTGACATGATGTACGTGCTTGACACGGCAGCGCTCAGTAACCACCGTGCGAGGCTCGTTGCTGCGATGGGCCGCGCGATGGCCGAGCGTCGCGCCGATCACGGTGCCGATTACCGTGGCGGCGTCATGGCCGCGACCGTCCCCGAACTGATGGCCGATCACACCGCCCACCACGCCGCCCAGAATGATGGGCGCGGCGTGATTGGAGCGACTGCGCTGCACCGTGGTGACTACCCGGCAGCGTTCATGAGGTGTGCGGGTGGTCACGGTGTGCACGATGGGCTGCACCGAAATTACCTTGGCATAATCGTGATTATCATGATGTTTATGGCCGGCCATGACCCAGGAACTGACGAACAGCAAAGGCAGGGTGCTCAGAGCGAGGTATCGTGAGTGTCTCATGGCGGTACTCCTTCTGTTGTTGTACGAATTTAGATTAGGAGTGGCGCGCTGAATCGGTGCTGAACCGAAAAAAAAGGCGCGCCGTAGCGCGCCCTTAGAGGGGAGGGTCGTTGTTATTGAGCTAAGCCGAGGACAAAGTCCACCAGCGTTTCGATGTCGGCGTCGGCGACACGGGGTGAGTAGGGGGGCATGGGCACGCCGCCGGTCACCTCGGTCCAATTACCTTTGCCGCCCTTCTTCACTTTTTCGATCAGCGAGGCGCGGGCGTCGGCATCGCCTTTGTATTTGGCGGACACGTCACCCCAGGCGGGGCCAACGACTTTCTTGTCCACGGCGTGGCAAGCTAAGCAACCGCTTTTCTTGGCCAGATCCAGGTCGGCCTGAGCCGTAGTGGCCACGAAGGGTAGGGCCGCGATGGCCAGGGTCAAAGCAAATTTCTTCATTACTCTCTCCTTTTCTGTCTGTGGTCAGTGGCGGCCGGTGTGTGGACGCGCCATGAATTGTGCACAATTCCCACGCCTGACTGCCGCAAGCTTGCCGGTAGTCAGGCGAGTATCAAGATAACGTTTCCTGTCTGAACCGATCCTGAATGCCATTGATTGCTCGCGGGATGGCTATAACTTATCGAAAGGTAAGGAATTAATTCGCAGCGCGGAGCTCAAGACCTGAGCCCGAGTACCGATAAACTTAGGCCCTCCCGTGGTGGGCGCGCAGATAAATACCAGGCACGGAGTCCGTATGCGTTATCTCTTGCCCCGCTGGGTTTTGGCCCTAAGCATCCAGTGGAAGTTGCAGATTGGGTTCTTCTTGGTCGCCATGGCGACCATCCTCATCCATCGCGTGCTGAGTTATGGTGAGATGCAGCAGCTCATCGCCATCGCCAAGCAGGGCGGTACAGCGCCACAGGTCATCGCGCACCTGGAAGAGCGTCTAGACAGTTACGTGGTGGACGCTCTGTGGCAATCGGGCTTGGAGTTCGTGGCGCTGTTTCTTGTCATTTCGCTGTTGGTGAAAATCTTTGTGGCGCCTATCAAAGCGCTATCTCGTGCCTTGGAGGCGATCGATAAAGGCGATCTCACTCGCGCAGTGGAAAATCATTCACTGGATGAGTTGGGCATTTTGGAATGTCGCTACAACGCCATGCTGTCGAATCTCACCACTGTGATTCGCAACTTGCAGGTCAACAGCAAGCAGATGGCTCAATCGGCCTATCAAGTGGCGATAATTTCGCACGAAACCGCCAAAGTGAGTAAGGCTGAACACAGCCGTTCGGACCAAGTCTCCGACGTTACGGAGGGGTTGCGTACCGTGGCTACCTCGGTGCAGGCCTTGGCGCAAGAGGCGAGTGGGCGTGCCCAGCGGACCCAGGAGTGTGCCCAGCAGGGGATCAAGACTGTGCAACGCAATATTGATGAAATGACCCGCACGGTGACAGATGTGAACCGCACCGCCGATGAAGTCACCGCCTTGCAACAAGCAGCGCATGAAATCTACGAGATCATCAACACCATCCAAACGATTGCCGAGCAGACCAATTTATTGGCCCTCAACGCCGCCATCGAGGCAGCGCGCGCTGGCGAGGGGGGGCGTGGTTTCGCCGTGGTGGCTGACGAGGTGCGCAGCTTGGCGGCGCGCACAACGCAATCCACCGCTCAAATATCCACCATCATCAACGGACTCAATGCGCGTGTGGGTGCGGTGGTGCAGACCATAGGCGAGGTAGTGGGACGGGTGCATGCCAGTCAGGAAACGGCGCGTGA
Source organism: uncultured Chromatiaceae bacterium (assembly GCA_945787555.1). Taxonomy (GTDB): domain Bacteria; phylum Pseudomonadota; class Gammaproteobacteria; order DRLM01; family DRLM01; genus CALZJG01. Next base: position 75,969 of record CALZJG010000155.1, read on the forward strand.
TACCTCCGGCGTGTTCGACCAGATGATGGGTGAGATCGAGGCCACATCCGTGGCCAACCGGCGAATAGCCGTCGCCGGCGGTAATCAGATGGAACAAATCGGTTTATTACGTGGCGGCCTGGACCAGCTGTTCGGTACGTTCAAGGAAAATGCCACTAAGGTGGAAACCACGGCCACCATCGGTGAGGATCTGTATCGCACTTCCGAATCTATGAATGGGCTGCTGGCGAAATTCCGATATACGCCACAAGAGACGATAGATGTGAGCGACAACGAAAAACGTAATGCTCCGCGCTTCCCCAACTATTTGCGCGTGGATCTACAGCAAGGGGGGGTTTCCTATGAAACCGTGTGCCGCGACTTGAGTATGACCGGCATGCGCTTGCGCACCAAGGCGCCCCTGGACGCAGGCGCGCCCATACAGCTGGCTGTCTACCTGCCCTACGAGAATCTCAGCGATTACGAGCGTCAGCAACCCATCACCCTCAAGGGGCGTATTGCCTGGCAACGTCAGGATCAGCGCGGTTATGGTTGCGGTGTGCAGTTTGAGGGAGCGACGTCGGTGCAGACGCACAAGCTCACCGAGGCCTTTCGATACTTCAACAAGTAGCCTGACTACGAACAGGCCGCCGCACTGAGTGCGGCGTGATCACCGCCGTGCGGGGAGCTATACTCTGCATCGTCATCAGTCTCTTCTAGTTGCCCCTATGCCCCTCTCGTAGGGGAGGGTTTCGGGAGAGCTGGCCTAAGGGCACCATCCGTATTGCGAAAGGCGGCGGCAGTGAGAATCGGTACACCATTGAGTCCCAGCGCCACGCGCGTGATGTTCCTCGGCGCGGGTGAATTAGGCAAAGAAGTCATCATCTCGTTGCAGCGGCTCGGTGTGGAGGTTATCGCCGTCGATCGTTATCCCAATGCGCCCGGACAGCAAGTCGCGCACCGCGCCCATGTCATCGACATGACCGATGCACGTGCCTTGCGCGAATTGGTGGAGCGCGAGCGGCCGCACTTGATCGTACCGGAAATCGAAGCCATCGCCACCGATGCCTTATTGGACATTGAGCGCGAGCGTCTGGCCGAGATCATTCCCACTGCGCGGGCCACCCGCTTGACCATGGATCGTGAGGGGATACGACGGCTGGCGGCGGAAGAATTGGAATTGCGCACCTCCAATTACGCCTTCGCCGGCAGCCTCAATGAACTTAAGGCCGCTATTGACGGCGCTATTGGCTATCCCTGTTTCATCAAGCCGGTGATGTCTTCCTCGGGCAAGGGCCAGTCAATGATCAACGATCCATCGGAAGTCGCCGCAGCGTGGGAATATGCACTGAGTGCCGGCCGCGTGACATGCCCGCGGGTGATTGTCGAGTCAAAGATCGACTTCGACTTCGAGATCACCTTGCTCACCGTGCGAGCACGCGGTGCGGAGGGTGAAATCGCAACGCATTACTGCGAGCCCATCGGTCATGTGCAGGTCCAGGGCGATTATGTCGAAAGTTGGCAGCCGCAGCACATGAGCCCCCAGGCGTTGCAACGGGCGCGTGACATCGCCGGGCGTATCACCGCTAACTTGGGCGGATGTGGCCTATTCGGCGTGGAATTGTTCGTGCGCGATGAGCAAGTGTGGTTCAGTGAAGTCAGTCCGCGCCCGCATGATACCGGGATGGTGACGATGGCCAGTCAAGTAGTTAGTGAATTCGAGTTACACGCCCGCGCCATACTCGGCTTACCGGTGGATGTGAGTCTGCGCGCGCCGGGCGCCAGCGCAGTGATCTACGGACAATTGGAACAAGCCGGCATCGCCTTCGAAGGCGTGGACCTGGCGCTGTGCGTGCCCGGAGTGGATGTGCGCTTGTTCGGGAAGCCGGAGTCGTTCGCGCGCCGGCGTATGGGCGTGGTGCTGGCGCAAGGCACCGACGTGACGCAAGCACGAGGGCGGGCGCAAGAAGCCGCGGCCAAGATACGACCGGTGAGCGCTTGAGCGATGGGATTCGGGCTGGTCATCATTGGTGATGAGCTCCTCAGCGGCAAACGCCGCGACCGCCATTTCGCCACTGCCATCGAATTGCTGCGGGCGCGGGGCTTGAGTTTGGTGTGGAGTCGCATCATCGGCGATGAGCCCGAATTGATCGCAAAAACCCTGCGCGATACCTACGTCTGCGACGACATCGTGTTCTGTTACGGTGGACTCGGCGCCACGCCTGATGATCACACTCGCGCCGTCGCGGCGCGTGCCGCCCAGGTCCCGCTGGTGCGACATCCTGAGGCGGTGGCTGAGATCGAGGCGCGTTTCGGGGCGGATGCCTATCCGCATCGCATCACCATGGCCGACTTGCCGCAAGGCAGTTGCATCATCCCTAACCCCTACAATCGCATTCCCGGCTTCAGTCTGGGCGATCATCATTTTCTTCCCGGTTTTCCCGAAATGGCAGCGCCGATGCTGGAGTGGGTATTGGACCAATGTTATGCGCATCTGCGCAATAATACACCGCCCATCGAGTCGAGTTTTGTCGTCATCAATGCGCGCGAAAGCGAGTTGCTCGAGTTGATGGAGGATTTCGTGGCGCGTTTTCCCTCCTGTCGCTTTTCCTGTTTACCGCAATTGCATCGTGAGGCGCCCACGTTGGCATGGGGCGTGCGCGGCGCACAGAGTGAAGTCGAGGAGGGTGTGCGTTATCTGCAAGCGCAACTCGCCGCGCTAGGATACCGTTGGGAGGCGCAGCGCTAAGTTCGAGCTTGTTCCCGTCGGTGGGGTGTACTAGAGTGAAGCCATCGCACCGTCTCAACGGAGGGAACATGAAGGTCAGAGATTTGTTGCGTGATTGGCAACAGGGCGCGAGTTCGCGTTTGACCGCGCGTGATTTTCATGTGCAGTTGCCGTTGCACGATGCGGCGCGCGTGCTGGCGCTGACCGAGTTGTTTCCGGGTCGCACCGAAACACAACTCATCACTGAGCTACTGTCCGCCGCGTTAGATGAGTTGGAAGCGGCGTTTCCCTATGTGCCAGGCCAGGGCGTGGTATCGGAGGACGACCACGGCGACCCCATCTACGAAGACAGTGGGTTGACACCGCGCTTCTATCGTTTGACGCAGCGTCATGTGCAAGCCTTGGAGCAAGAGTTGGCGGGGCACGATTGAGGCGCCCGCCGTCAGGCGGCGAGTTGTTCCACTAAGACATTCAGTTCTTCGGACACGCCCAGCAGTCGTTCGACTACCGTGGTGATTTGTTCTTCCGTCATGCCTAAGGTTTCTAGGGTGGTGCGCGGGAATTCCACGCTGTCTCCATCACCTAGACCATAGCGAGCCAAGGCGCGATCCGCTAGGAGCGTCAATTTTGCGTAGGTCGAATGTTTGCCATCATAGTCGGGGTAGTGATGCTCGCGCGTGGTGATGATGACCTCCTCGGGCATATCCCAGGCCTGCATCAGCCACGTGCCCAACAATTCGTGGCGCACGCCCAGCAATTGTAATTCGATTTCGCGTATCGCCGCACTGCTGCTTTGGGCGTAGACATGGTTGACGAAGGTGAATTCGGTCGGATGCAGATGCCCCAGCAGCAAGAAACCGAAATTGTGCAACAGCCCGGCAAGGTACAATAAGCCCGCCTGCGGGCGTTGAGCTGCCGGCAGAGCGTTACCCAGATCCTGCACCAAGGTGGCGCTGTATACCGAATGCCGCCAAAAGGCTTCGCGGCCCAGCGGCCCGCCGGGCGGCATGTGCAGTTGTTGGCCGGCCGTCATACCCACCGCCATGTGTAGACCCATGTCGAAACCCAGGACTTGAGTAAGGGCTTTTTGGATGGAATTGATTTTGCTCCCGTAGCCGAAGATGGACAGGCGCGCGTAGCGCATGATCTGGGCAGCTAAGCTGGGGTCGCGTTCCACCACCTCGGCGAGCATCTTGATGTCGGCATTGGCATTGTTGCGCAGGCGTAACAGGTCGCGGGCGATTTCCGGCATGGCCGGCAAATTATCGAGGCGTTCGATTTGCTGCTTGATATTTCTCGCGAATTCGCCCTTGTCACGAATCATGCTGTGTACTCCTGAGGCGGTAGGCGGTAGGCGGTAGCGGGGCGACTAGCCATGTCTTGATGCCATGTAATGAGATTCACGCCTTTACTCCCTTATCCCTAGGAGGCCTAGGAATGTTATAGACATCGGCAGTATTGGGGCACACTTGAGTATTGGTATATAGAAATGCTTTGAAATAGCGAGGGGTAAGTTGGCACCTGTCGCATGGTCGTTGCGTTAGCTACGAAAGGGGCTACGGGCGTGGGTTGGCTTGAAGCTCTGCTCAGCCACCCGTGGCATCACTCTTATAGGAGACATTGACGTGATCAGTGGAGGGGGGTTGTCCCTTGCGCAGCGACAGCGCGATATGATCCAAGCGCCGCAGATTGGCGAGCCCCAGTTTGCCGACGCCGACGCCGATGTCGACGATAGTGCGCGCCACATGGGGCACGCGTATTACGAAATACACCAAGCCTGCTACGATCAGTGCGGCAAATAATGTAGATAGGATGGACCCACCTAGGCCGGCGGTGATATTGACCCACAGGGAGAAGACCAGCATCGTGATGCCGCCGAACCAGAGGGCGGTGGCGAAGGTGAAAAACAACGCCACTACTAATTGTAAACATCGCACAACGCCAGCTGCCATGGTCGGTCTCCCTCCTCAATGGATAAAGTATAAATTTAGTGTAGTGCAAGCTTTCTCGGTTCGGCAACCCTGTTGATGATTTAATGTTGCGTGCTTGAGGGAATGTCTATGATGGCGGCGGCGTAGAGCTGCTCGATGTCGACGCGATCGAAGCGATAACCTTGATTGCAAAACTCGCAGTCCACGGTGATAGCGCCTTGCTCTTCGAGTAGTGGCAAGATTTCGTCGGGACCCAGCGCGCGCAGCGTGGTGATGACTTTTTCGCGCGAACAGGAGCAGCGAAAACTCACCGGATCGCGCTCGAAGAGCCGAATATCTTCCTCGTGGAACAAGCGCTGGAGGAGATCGTTCGGTGTCAGTGTCAGCAATTCTTCAGTGGTGACGGTCTGCGCCAAGTGCTCGGCGCGATTCCAAGCATCGATGTCATTATCGTCGCCACGACCTGGCAGGCGTTGCAAAAGCAGGCCGGCCGCGTTGTTGGCATCGACCGCCAACCACAGGCGGGCGGCCAGGCCCTCACTGCGTTGCAGATAACTCTCGATCACGCCCGCCAGAGAGTCGGCCTCCAAGGCGGCTATACCCTGATAGCGATGTTCCCCGGTGCCGGGGTCGAGAGTGATGATGAGTCGGCCGTCTGGCGCCAAGGCGGGGAGGCTTGTTGAGGTGATCTCATCGTTCCAACGCGCGGTAGCGCGGAGGGTGAGCGTGCTGGTGCACTCCACCACCGCAAGTAACAACGGCCCTGAACTTTGGATTTGCAGGATCAACGAACCTTGATAGCGCAAGGTGGCGGAGAGCAGTGCAGTGGCGGCCATCATCTGGCCCAGCAGCTCGTGCACCGGCGGCACGAAAACATGACGCTCCACCACGGCGCGCCAAGTCGCATCGAGTTTAACAATCTCGCCGCGGATGGCCTTACCCTCGAGTGCAAATCGTTGCAGGGTGTCGCTGCCGCTCATGTTATGTGCTGTGATTCTGCGTCGCTTCTGGTCAGCATACGCGCCGTCGCATGATCAGACCAGTTGTAGGTGAGAGCGCCTATCCCTGAGGGGTCGTGCGGTTGGCGATGTCGGCCGGTTGGGTGCGCGGTGCTTGCACCGGCGGCATGCGCGTCATGAGCGGTGTGTGTTTGCGCCCCAATCGATAGTCATACACGGCGGTGTAAGCCAATACTTGCAGCAGATAATTGCGGGTTTCCTGGTACGGTACGGTTTCGATCCACAGATCGGCATCTTGCGGGCTGTTCGTCGGCAGCCATTTTTCAACGCGCGCGTGGCCAGCGTTGTAGGCGGCGGTGGCCAGCACTTTGTGATCATTGAAGCGATCGAGCACTTGCCGTAAGTGCGTGATACCCAGCCGTATATTGGTGTCGGCGTTGAATAATTCATCGTTGCGACGCAAGCGCGTGGCGGCCGCGCGAGCCGCGTCGCGCGCAGTGCCGGGCATCAACTGCATCAAGCCCATGGCGCCGGCGCGCGAGCGTGCATCGGCCATGAAAGCGCTTTCCTGGCGCATCACCGCATAGGCCCAAGCTGGGTCGACTTGTTGGCGGGTGGCATTGCTCAAGACATGCGATTCATAGGGCGTGGGGAAACGCAGTTCCAAGTCATTGTCGTAAGCGGTGTTGGCTACGGTGAGAATGGCGCGATCATGCCAGTCCCAGCTGTCGGCGAGCTTGGCGGCCCGCGCCAATTGCTCCTCGCTGAGGTTGTGGGTGACGAGATTCCACTCGCTGCGTGCCGCGCTCATGCGCCCGAGCCGGAATAGTTCATGAGCGCGCTGCACGGCGGGAATTTCGCCGAGCTCCTGTTGCTCGCGTCGCCCCAAGGACAGCGGGTTGTCGTGAAACGTGTAACGCAGATCCAAACGGTCGGCGGCGAGAAATCCGTAGTAGTGGCGTTTACGCGCCAATTGCTCATAGGTCTCGCGTGCATCGTCGATGCCCAGTTGCTCCAAGGTGCGGGCCCGCCAATACTGCCAGCGTGGGCTATGGCGCTCCTCGCTGGTGAGGTGTTCGATCCAGGTAATCGCTCCTTCCCAATCATTCAGGGCCAGTGAATTGCGTACACGCCATTCGCGGATGGTGTCGTCGCTGTGTTCACTAGACAAAGAGGCTAGGCGTTCTGTGGCATGAGGGGCGCCGCGCAATGCCAGGGTAAGGGCGATGCGTCGTTCGATGGCGTGGATTTCGGCGGCGGAAAACCTGTAGTGTGTATTGATGCGTTGCCAGAGTGCCTCGCCAGCGGCGGCATCACGGCGAATGGCGCGATTGACACCGAATAGAATGATTTCACGCGCGCGCGGATCATCGGTGCGCAAGACGGCTTGGGATTCTAGCGCGGCAGGGTCTTGCACCACGGCTATCCATGCCTGGCGCCAAACTTGCTGCTCAGGGCTGAGTTGGCGGCCCAAATAAGCGGCCAGACGCGTGTTGCGGGTGTTCATTGCCAGCGCGTAGCGTTGCCACAGTAGCGGCTGTGTCAGTCCACCCGCCTCGCGCCAGGCTTCGAACAGTGGATCGCAAGCCTCGGGTTGCGAATGACCCACCAGCCATAAATTCTTTACTTCACGTAGCACGGCATCGCGTTGTCCGAGTTGGTGACGCGCCCACAGGGAGTGACATTGCAGTGCCGTGTTGCGCTGTGGCTGGTAATAGGCAAGATAGGTTTTCCAATGCCCATTACGCGCCGAATGGCGCAGCCAGGCGCGACGCAGACGCGGCGCCAGGGGGGTGTCAGCATAAGTCGTGAGGAAGGCGTCGATCTCTGCGTCGGTCGCGGTGGAGAGCGTGCGCAGCAACGCGGCATATTGCAGATAAGGCAGCAGAGGGTAGTGTTTGAGTTCGCTCAGCAAACTGCGAAACTGTTCGTTCTGGTGTCGCTGCAGCGCCGTTTCGGCGGCGAGGAATTGTTGACGTTGCGCGGAGTAGTCGGGGAGTGCGGCGCAGCTAGCGGCAAATAGTGCTAGCGCGCAGCCGATGCTGACAGAGAATCTCTGCGTATGGGTCCACATGTACTACATCACTTCTGATGGTAGGCAGGGTGATTGCCGCTGCGCTTCGACCACACTTCATTGTCGCAAGAAGTAGCGGGCCAGACAATGCTCATCACGCCGGCGCCGCGCCGGCGTGTGTGAGTGCGCTAGGGTCAAGAAGCTTCTTTGGTACGCGTCGTTTGGTGGCGCGCCATGCCGCGCCGGAAATGCACCGTGTCTTGGCGGCGTATCACGTCTTGCACCGTGGGGCGCTCGGCGAACTGCGCCAGGGTGATCCCGCTGAGGAAACCTTCGATCTGATTACTCAGGTCGGCCCACAGCTCATGCGTGAGGCAGCGGTCGCCTTTTTGGCAATTTTGTTGTCCGTCGCACAGTGTCGCATCCATGTTTTCGTTCACGGCGCTGATGATGTCGGCCACGGTGATTTCACCGGCAGGGCGTGCCAGACGATAGCCGCCGCGAGGTCCGCGCATGCCGGAAATTAGACCGCCGCGCCGTAGCTTGGCAAAGATCTGCTCGAGGTAGGACAAAGAGATACCTTGGCACACGGAAATATCCGCTAGGGTAACGGGGCCGTGTTCTTCGTGGATGGCCAAGTCCATCATGGCGGTGACCGCATAGCGGCCTTTAGTGGAAAGTTTCATAACACTGTCCTTCGGTTGGGGGAGGATCAAGATTCCGAGTAATCCAATCGGATATTGGTAAATGTAATTGATACATAACTTGAATGGCCTTATCAAGAAAGGAAATGTTAATAACTGCAAATTATAAGGTTACAAACTTTATGTATATTGTTACTATTTTCTTAAAAATTTAAACAAATCGGAGAGTTACACTTTTACTTCGACTCTCGCGCTGGGGCAGGCCTGGCCGATGATGTGCAGCGAGCTCTTCGGTGCCAGCCCAGAATTACGTTACACTCCAAGCCCAGCCTAATGGTGAACCAGAGAGCCAGGGGCTGCTACGCAAGCGTGAATCTCATCGCGGAACTAGAATGAGGGTGTAACGGCCGCGGGCGCACCCGGGTGGGAGCGTGCCTATGTTCCCCGAGGCGGAGGCGTACCCGTGCGCGACTACTATGGCGACTTGGCGACGGGCGTTGCCGTGCTCCATGCCGCCTTCGTACTGTTCGTGGTCGGCGGCTTGGCGTTGATCTTGGCCGGCTGGTCGCGGGGTTGGGAGTGGACTCGGGGACGGGTATTTCGCGCCGTGCATGTGTTGGCCATCGGCCTGGTGGTCACGGAAGTGTGGTTCGGGGTGCCGTGCCCACTCACCGTGTTGGAAAATCACTGGCGCGCCCTTGCCGCGCAAGTGGGCTATCCCCACGGGCAAGGTTTTGTGGCCCACTGGGTGGGACGGCTGTTGTACTACGATGCGCCGGCTTGGCTGTTCGGGGTGGTATATACGGTTTTTTTTCTGCTGGTGCTGGGGATGCTGAAATGGCATCCGCCGCGCTGGCGCAGGTAACTGGAGAGTGACTATGAATAAAATAATGATGACTTTGGCGATCTCGGCGTTGGGTTTGGTGATCGGGGCTTGCGGCAAGCAGGAAGAACAGTCGGTGCAATCGCCGCCGCCTGCCCCCACCGCGCAGCTCGAGGTGCCCGCCGCAGCGGCGCCTGAACCGATGGCGGATGCTCTGGAGACGGTGGTTGAAGAAGCGGAGGTCATGATAGAAGAGGTCTCCGAGATGGTAGATGAGACCGTAGAAAGCGTGGCGGAACAGGCAGAGGCGGTGAAGCAGGCGGTGGCCGAGCAGACCGACCAGGCAGTGGAAGGCGCCGTGGAGAAGGCGGCAGCCGTGCAGCAAGCCGCGGTTGCGAAGGTGCAAGACACGGCGAAGATGGGCGAGGCTGTCGTGGCCGACGCCACGCAGGCCGCAAAGACGACAGTGGCTCAAGTCGCTGAGAAAGTGACCTCAACGGCGGCGGTGACGACCACCGCCTTATCTCAGGAAGATGCCTTGAATCTGGCCAACCGCAGTGGCTGCTTGGCTTGTCATCAAGTGGACAAGAAAGTAGTAGGGCCGGCGTGGGCGGATGTAGCTGCGCGTTATCGCGGCGATGCCAGTGTGCGCGACAAGTTGGTCGCCAAAGTCAGTGCAGGCGGCAAGGGTAACTGGACTGATGTTACCGGCGGCGTGCCGATGCCGCCTTATTCTCCACGGGTGGCGGATGCTGATATCGAGAAGCTTGTAGATTTCATTCTGTCGCTCTAAGACGGACTCCCGCGCGACGTGGATGCTGGCGTCGCGCGGGGGTGCAGTCCGTTACAGCTGGCGTAATTACTTGGACTCTTCGTGGGGTTCCTCGGGGTCTTCCTCGCGAGCTTGTCCGCGATAGATTTGCACCGTCAAATACAACATCAAGCCTAAGGCGGTGATCCCGACGATCGTGACCATGGCGGTGATGACACTTTGCATGTGACTTCACTCCTTGAGTTAACAGCAGCTGGGTTATACCGCCCATGAGGGGCGGCGGGATCATCATAGCATCGAGCGCTGCCGTCGCGGCAAGCATCTCATATGTTCGTGGTGAGGGCAGTCTCGGCCCGTAGCAAGCCGATGAGGCTTTTCGCGTCGCTGAGGGTGCCATCCCGGGTCCATGCCAGGGCTTGCTCATAGGCTATCCAGTGACATTCCAATACTTCGTGTGCCTCGTGGCGGGTGGGCACAGCTGTCAGGTCGCGGGCCAGGAACAGATGTATCACTTCATCGCAAAAGCCCGGCGTGGTGTGGATGCTGCCCAGCGCGTGCCAGGCGGCGGCGCGCACTCCCGCTTCTTCCTCCAGCTCGCGGCGCGCGGTGGACAGGGGGGCTTCGCCCTGGTCACGTTTGCCCGCCGGCAGCTCCCACAACCAACCTCCGGCAGCATGCCGGTATTGCCGCAGCATGCACACGCGTTGTTGGGTATCGATAGCGACCACGGCCGCCCCCCCCGGATGGCGTACCACTTCTAGGTCGATGCGCCGACCATTGGGCAGGACGGCACTCTCGATACCGAGATCGACTACGCTACCGCTATAGATTAGTTTACGTGTCTGGTTCATGGGTCGTCGCGCGTTTAATGCACGGTAGCCGCGCCGCTGCACGGGGTCAATCCTTGCGCGTTGTGAGCAGCTGATACAGGTGCGCAGCGGCTTGCTGCGCACCGCGCGGCGCGGGTGCGGGTGGTGGTGTCTGTGACAATAACTGGCGCAATTTGGCGGCGATGGCCTCATCGACACTGGCCTTGCCGGCTATCACCTCGTTCGTACTGGCCTCGCCGGTTATCACCTCGCTGTGCAGCGTGTTGGCGTGCGCCGACCTCCGGTTCAGCGTGATGGGTAGGCAGCGGCCGTGTTGTTGTAGCCAACTCTCTAAGTAGGGGGTTTCGGGCCAATCGTCGCGCGGCCAATACAACACGGGAGTTCGATTGCAGGCCGCTTCCGTAAAATTGCCGTAGCCCGGCTTGGTGAGCAACACATCTGATGAGCACAACACGTCCATGTAGTGCATGCCCAGACTTTCGAAAGTGATCATGTCAACGCGGGTGGCGCCCCACGCGGCAGGCACGATCCAGCGCAACTGGTCGTGCCTCGGCCATCTGTCGGGATCGAAGTAGGTGGAAATGCCGCCCAGCGAGACCAGGATCAATGTTTGGTCGTCGCGTGCCTGACAACGTGTGCGCAATGCAGCGCGTTGCGCATGCCCGATGCGCGCGATGGGTGCAATGACGCGACCTTGCGGCAGCCAGTCCATCGGCATGCTGGGCGTGGGTTGCAAGAAGGTGGTGGTGGTCGCATAGGCCTCACGCATTTGATTGAGGAGGCTCGCCGCTGCGGGTCGCTCGCCGCAGTAGTGTTGATAGATGTCTGCCCAGTTGAGCGAACACAGCGTCACCGTGGGGATGCCGACGCGTGCCGCGCCCGCCAGGGTGCAATACGGCACATTGGCGAGTACCAGGTCGGGCTGTAACGTGGCGAGGCGGCGCGCTTCTGCGTCCACGGCGGGCGACCAGTCAGCGTGAAATCGTCTATAGGCGCGCGCAGTGGCCTCGACATCCACGCTTAACGCGTCATGCATGATCATGCCCACGTCGGTGTCTATAGCGATCAGCTCGAAGTCGCCGTCTAATCGTTGCGCCAGCACGTTCGGCGCCAGGGTGGTGCACAGCGTCAGGCGCAGATCGGGCAAGCGCGCGCGGAGCGCATTGAGCACCGGCGCAGTTTGCGCCCAGTGGCCGTAGCCATGCGAGGACAGCGCGACGAGCAGATGAGGCATGGGGCGGCTTAGCCCGTGTCCGACTGCATTATTGCAGCCACGCGTACCACAACGGCAGGGTCAGCAAGCTCAGTGCCGTGGATAGCGTCACGGTAGTCGCATACAAACCCGTGTCCAGACCGTAGCGGTCACAAAGTACTACCCCCAGCACCATGCATGGCATGGCCGCTTCCAGCACCGTGGCGGTGAGGCGGTCGCCTTCCAGGCCGATCACATAGCCCGCGGCCCAGGCGATCAGCGGCATGAGCAGGAGTTGCACCGCCAGCGCCGGTGCCAAAACGGGGAGTCGCCGGAACTGTTGTAAGTCCAGGGTCAAGGCCATGCCCAAAGCAATCAACATGAGCGGCACTACCCCGTTGGCCAGTGTTTGCAAAAACGCTTCCAGCCCGGAGGGGAAGGCGACGCCGCCGAGATTCAATATCACCGCCGTCAGTGCTGCCCACAGCGGGGGCACTTTTACGAGTGCGAGAAAAGGGCGATCTGCTTCATCGGCGCTGCCGTGCAGGCGTGCCACCATGATGCCGACGGTGAGTAGCAGCGGCGTGCAGGCGAACAGATCGTATTGTATCGCGACACTGCGTGCCCACGGGCCGAAGGTCTTTTCCAGCACCGGCAAGCCCAGATAGGTGGCGTTGGGAAAGGCGGCGGCGAGGATCAGCGCGCCGGCCATGGCCTTGGGCGTGCCGAATCGGCGATAGCCCCACCAGGTTAGCGCCAGGGCGGCGAGCACCGCGAGGGCCGCCACTAGCGCAATGCGCAACGCGTCCCACCCCAGCGGCGCTTTCCACAGGACGATCAGCACCAGCGCCGGCAGCAGCAGGTTGTACACTAAGCCGGTCAGTACGCGCCGCGCGACGGCGATGTCCATGTCGCGCGGCATCAGGAAGCGCCACGCCACGCCGCAGGCGATGAGGGCAGCCATTTGTATCAAGACAAGTTGCATGCTGGGGCTCGGGGCCATACTGCGCCGTTACGGCGATGCAACCATAATAACGAAGAGTGGCGCAGTGAGTGCGCTCAGGGGTGATAGCCACGGCGCAGGGTGCGTTCGCTGAAAACGGCATCATCCAGGCCTACGTTTACGTCTACGTCGAGCATGTCATAGACGGCCGAAACGGAGCTGAGCAAGTTGCGTACCACCACGGTGCGCCACACCCAGGCCTCGCCGATTTTTTCCCATTTCATGAACTGCTTTTTCACCAGCGCGCCTTGCTTGTCGTAATAGTCCACGCGCCGCTGCAAGCAGTTTTCCCAGTTGTCAGCTTTCTTGAACCAGTTGACGCGCTTGCTATAGACGAGGTCGTGTTTGGGGGTGCTTTCCACGACATAAAAATCCTCGCTCTCTTGACTCGTGTCTTGCACGCGCCGGTGTTCGTCCTCGTCCAAGGCGCGAATGCGCAGATCATCGTCGGTGAAGCCCCAGTCCATGTTCTTGGGGTCGCGTTGCGAGACGCGGCGCACCATGCGCATCTCGGGTAAGTACACCCACTGGTCGGCCAGTTTGGCGGGATCGGTGTAACCCCAGCGCATGAAGTTTACGCCCTTGTTGTCCGGGGGGTAGGTGGTGAAGAGGATCACTTTGTCCACCACGCCGTCTTTGCCACCGTAATCCTTCCACAGGCGCAGATATTCGCTCTTAACCTTTTTGCCGTTCTCGTCGGTGAGCGCGATGAGCAGGTGTGAGCGTTGGTCGTCGCCGGCGTATTTGTAATAGCAGTGCTGGACGATTTCTGTGCCGCTGAGCGCGGCGGTGTCCGCCCAGGCGGTGGGAGCGAGGACCAATATGGCGAGGCTAAGGAGGCGGGCGTGCATGCTTCGTATCTCAGTTTAGGAGTCGGTAGGGCATGGCATATCTTAGCGAAATTGTCGGCGGAGTTTACGGTTGTTTATGAGGTTGCACGGGCGCGAAACTAAAAAGTCAAACAAATCAGCAGGCTTTGTTAGACGAAATTATTGGCATCGGTATTGCTGTCTTTACGAACAATTGCGTTGGAGCTATTCGCGCGGCCCGGATAACAACAATCACGACCGTCCAATTTTCCTTGTGCAAGCCCCCTCTCGAGGGGGTCTTTTTTTTCGCAGCGACGCACGCCAACGCGCCGGCAAACGGGGGCGGCACATTGTTGATTCTGTAGCTGACGCTGCCGTGGGTCATGGCGAGCGCTCAGGGACAGGTCGCCGCAATATCCTCCCTGCCAGAGGCAGGCGTGGTCGCTGACGATAGTCGCGCTTGTGCGGCGCAGAAATTGAAGCGCGGTGTGCACGGTTGGTGTGGGTCAATTCTCGATGAGTGAGAGTATCCCGTCCAAGCCGCAGTGATTGAGCGTCGTCTTGGCTTGCGCTTGCACCGCCGGTTTGGCGTGGTAAGCCACGCTGAGGCCGGCGCGCCCCATCATCAGCAAATCATTGGCGCCGTCGCCGGCCGCCACTGCCAGTGCGGGGGGCATGTTCAGTTCCTGGCATAGATGAGTGAGAAAGTCCGCCTTGGCCTGGGCGCCGACGATGTCACCCCGGACGCGGCCAGTGAGGTGATCACGTTCGATGTCCAGCGTGTTGGCCAGGGTGTAGTCCAATCCCAGGCGCTTTTGCAACCGGCTGGTAAAAAAGGTGAAGCCACCGGAAACCAACGCGCTCTTGATGCCGCGTTCCTGCAGCCCGGCGATGAGGGCTTCCGCCCCGGGATTGAGGCGCAGCCGTTCATGATAGACGCGTTCCAGCGCGCTGGCTTCCAGTCCTTGCAGCAACGCTACGCGGCGCGCCAACGATTGTTCGAAATTGAGTTCACCGCGCATCGCCGCTTCGGTAATGGCTGCGACCTGCGGCTTGACGCCGATGTAGTCGGCGATCTCGTCGATGCACTCGATACTGATCAGCGTCGAATCCATATCGGTGATGAACAACCGCGCCCGTGCAGGCGCGAAGTCCTCGGGCAGTACGTTGATGTCGCAGTCGTGTTCGATGCGCAACGCAGTGAGCGTGGCAAGATCCGGTGCGCGTTTGGCGTGCACGCGATAGTGGCTGGCGCGGGCTTCCAATCCACCTTGCAGGCGTTCGGCCAGCGCGGCGGCGCTGTCGGCGGAGAGTTGCGGGCCTTGTAGGATGATGACGGGCATGAATTCATCTACGCAATAAACGACGCGCATCTTAGCAAGCGCGTGCCGTTCTTGCAGCTTCTGGCCTTCAAAATTGCAGTTCGATGGTGGCTTGAACGTTTAGTTGCAGCCGGCTGCTACCCGCCTCACTGGCCAATGGGGGGGCGTCGGCCTCGGCCAGCATCGCCATGCGCGCCATGGGCAGCACGGGCGGCGGGGCACCCAACCCTTGCACGCTGAGACGCACGATGCGATAGCCCTGCGCGTCTAGGCCGGCCTGGATGCGTTCGGCAGTGCGCTTGAAATTCGCCAAGGCTTGATCCAGTAGTTGCGTTTCGGTGGCGCGTTGCCGTTCAGGCGAGACCCGAAAGCTCATGGTTTTGATCTGCATATGTTGCTGCAGTTGGCCGGCCAGTTCGTTGAGCGCCGGTAGATCGCGGCTTTGCAGGGTCAATTCCTGCACACCGCGCCAATGGTGCAAACGGCTTTTTTCGTAGACGGGAAAGGTGCGGTAATCGCCGCTGCGCGCTTCGACATTGGTCACGGCGCGGGTGAGGGTCAGCCCCCGGCTCATGATTTGATTGAGCATAGCGGCCAGTTGAGCCGGATCGGTGTGTTCCGCCTCCGCCGCCAGCACGACCACGGCGAGATCATTGTCCAGTTCGGTGTCCGCCTGCACCGCGAAGTCCACTTGGTCGTAGCGGACTTCCTCGGCATGGCTAACGCTCCCAGGTAAGAAACACAGCGCGAGTAGCAGAGTGAATCTGGTTGGCATCATGCATCTCCCGCTTGGGTGGGTGAAGTATTCAGTCGTTCAAGGACCGCCCTATTCACTCTTTATCCCCGCATAGGGGGAAGCCTGCGATGGGGGTGAGATAGGGCAGATATAGTCAGCTCTCTCCCTCCCCGCCCTCATCCTCTCCCTGGCAGGGGGAGGGGGCATGGTGAGGCGTGCCTTGCTAGGCGCGATTGTAGCAGTGACTTACGCGCCCGGCAGGAACAGTTGCAGCAGGTTATTGAGGTAGGTGCGGCCGCGTGGTGTGGGGCAGATGGTATTTATATCCCAGGTGATCAGACCTTGCGCCTCAGCTTGTTGCAGCGGTTGTTCGACGACCGCCAGTGGCAAGCCGGTGTGTTGGGCGAACAGGCTGACGGGAAAGCCCTCGCTGAGACGCAGCGCATTGAGCATGAATTCGAAACCGGCCTCAGTGCGGCCGACGCGGCGTTGCTCGGCGAGGCGCTGCGACGTCGTGGCTTTCTGCAAATACTCGCGCGGGTGCTTTACCTTGGCGCGTCTGGTGATCTGTTGATGCTGCGCGTTACTCAGCTTGCCATGCGCCCCGGCACCGATGCCGAGATAGTCACCATACAACCAGTAATTCAAGTTGTGTCGGCAGCGATGACCGGCACGTGCATAGGCCGAGACTTCATATTGTGCGTAACCCGCCTCCGCCAAGCGCGATTGAGATTGCTCGTGCATGGCCCAGGCGCTGTCATCATCGGGCAGCGGCGGCGGCTGGTGCGCGAATCGCGTGTTGGGTTCGAGCGTGAGTTGGTAATGGGAGAGGTGGGTGGGCGCAAGCGCGATGGCCTGCGTCACGTCGCCTAGGGCTTGTTCCGGCGTCTGCTCCGGTAGCCCGTACATCAAGTCGAGATTAATTTCCTCAAAACCCGCTGCATGGGCCGCTTCGGCCGCGGCGATAGCCTCGCGTGCGCTGTGGATGCGGCCCAGGCGGCGCAACTTCTCGTCATCGAAACTCTGTACGCCGATGGAGAGGCGATTAATGCCGGCGGCGCGAAACTCGGCCAACTTGACCGCCTCGCTCGCACCGGGGTTGGCTTCTAGGGTGATCTCGGCTTGCGCATTGAGCGGCAGTAGCGCGCGCAGCTGCGATAGCAGCCGGTCGATGGCTTCGGGCGAGAATAGCGACGGCGTGCCACCACCGATGAACACGGTGTCCACTGGCCGTCCCCATACCTCGGGTAATTCTTGCTCCAAGTCGGCGATCAACGCCGCCACATAGGCGTGCTCGGGAATTTCATCACGAAGCAGATGGGAATTAAAGTCGCAATACGGGCACTTGCGTATACACCAGGGCAAGTGGATGTAAAGGCCGAGAGGCGGTAAGGCGGTGAAGTTGAACATGGCGAGCGGAGTTTAGGCTTGGAGGTTAAAAATTGTAACAAGTTAAGCCATGGTTTGGGGTGGCCGATGAGAGTGCGGCTAAGATAGCAGCACTTCTAGGGAGTTTATTTGCACGTGATTGCCAACGCGCAGGCGATGAGCGCCACCAAAGCGCCGCCTATCTGGGAGATAGGCGGCGTGTCGATTTACATCGTCATCTTCGCCTTTGTAAGTCATGTCATGCCGTTGAACCAGGTTCAGGCCCATTGGTGGGCGGATCTGGCCTGGACTCTGGCCGCCTTGGCGACGACCCTCAAATGCTGGCATGCCGCTGCGCAGGTGCAGGGCGAGCAACGTAGCGCCTGGCGCTGGTTTAGCGTCGCTCATGCGGCCTGGTTTCTGGGAATCCTGGTATGGGATTACCATGAATTGGTGGAAGGGGTGGTTACGCCGTTTCCCGCCTGGTCCGATTTCGGCTTCATGGCGTTCGCACCGTTGTTCATGCTCGGATTGCTCGCGTTGCGCGCCGGAGTGCCCAACACCTCATTCACGGTGGTTCAGGTCAGCAAGTTGGGCATCATCATCTGCGCCTTGCTAATCATTCACCTGTTGATCTTTGTAGGGGCCATCCAGGCATTGCAGGAGTCGCGCCTGTACCTGTATGCCGCGTTGGCCTATCCGGTCTTGTACATGTCGGCCTTGTTGTACGGGATTGTTGCACTTTGGCAGCCGATCGATCGCGGCAATTGGCCTGCCTTGTTGTTGATCGTTGTAGGGCTGGCCGTGCATGCCTTCACCGATACGCTCTATGCCTATGCTTTGCTTGGGCAGAGCTATGAGGTCGGCAACTACCTGGACGTGTTTTGGCTGATCGGTTTCGGTTGCGTCTATCTGGCGGCGGCATTCCAAGCTCGCAATGCTACCGCCAAGATTGGTCCGGACGCGAGGCAGCTGGTTAGTATGCTGCGTTTGGATATGGTGGTGCCTAATGGGCTTGTGTTTGTCGTAGTCGCGGTAGCGGTGGTATTCCGTGACAATTTGCAGCTCGCGGTCGACTACCATTTGCTTACCTTGATCGCGCTGTTGATCGTGTTCCAGTTCGCCAGCGAATTAGCCAGCCATGAGGTGCAAAGTAAGATCAGCGCGCAATTGCGTGCCAGCGAGCAGCGCCTCTCGACGCTGCTGGCCACCCTCCCCTATGGCGTACAGGAGAACGATGCCGAGGGGCGGATTACTTATGCCAATCCGGCCCATGACAGATTGCACGGATATGACCCTGGAGGACTGGTCGGGCTTAACATTTGGGACATGATTGCGAATGAATCCGAGCGGGAGAACTTGCAGCAATACGTGCGTTACTTAGTGCGCGAACAGCCGCACCCCACGCCCTATTTCTCGGTTGACAGAAAACAGGACGGCACGCTGGTCGATGTGCAAGTGGACTGGGATTACAAGCGTGATGCACTGGGTCGGGTGATCGGCTTTGTGTCGGTATTAACCGACATCACCGCACGGCGGCGTGCCGATGAGGCGTTGCGCCAATCGGCGGCGGTATTCGAAAGCGCGACTGAAGCCATCATCATCGCCGACGTTCAGGCCAACATCGTGGCCGTCAACAAGGCTTTCTGCGTCATTACCGGGTATAGCGAGGCGGAAGTCGTGGGCAAGAATCCACGCCTGATGCGGTCGGGTAAGCATGATCGCCATTTCTATGAAAAGCTATGGGGCAGAATTGCGGAGACCGGCCGTTGGCAGGGCGAGATTTGGAATCGGCGCAAGAACGGGGAGATTTTCCCCGCCTGGCAGTCCATCACCGCCATCCTTGATGACGAAGGTGCGGTGCGTCACTACGTCTCGGTGTTCTCCGACATCAGTTCCATTAAACAATCCCAGGAACAACTCGATTATCTGGCCTATCACGACCCCCTCACCGCGCTGCCCAACCGTCTGTTGTTCGAAGATAGACTGGAACATGCGCTCACGCGCGCGCGCCGCGAGCGGCATCAAGTGGCGGTACTGTTTCTCGATCTCGATCGTTTCAAGAATGTAAACGACAGTCTCGGTCATCCGGTTGGGGATGAGTTGCTGCTCAAGGCCGCCGATCGATTGTTGCAGCAAGTGCGGAAGGAAGACACGGTGGCGCGTTTGGGAGGCGATGAATTTGTCATCGTCATGGAGCAAATCGACGATCCGCAGGATGCCGCGGTGTTGGCACGCAAGCTCATCACTACGATCCATGAACCTCTCGACATCAAGGGGCATCTATTGCAGGTCACGGTGAGCATAGGGATTAGCATTTATCCGCGTGACGGTGAATACGTCGAAACGCTGGTGCGCAATGCCGATGCCGCGCTGTATCGCGCCAAGGAAGAAGGTCGCAACGACTTTCAGTTCTACACCGCCGAGTTGACCACCAGTGTCGCCGAGCGCCTAGACTTGGAGACGGCGCTGCGCGGCGCACTGGCTCGCGGCGAATTGCTGTTGCATTATCAGCCGCGTTTGGCGTTAAGCGGTGGCGCCGTCGTGGGCGCAGAAGCACTATTGCGTTGGCAGTCTGTGAAGCATGGCCTGATCTCGCCTGATCGTTTCATACCCTTGGCTGAGGAAACCGGTCTCATCGTGGCTATCGGTGAGTGGGTGTTGCGCGAGGCCTGTCGGCAAGCGCGGCAGTGGCTGGATATGGGGGCGCAGTTTGACACCATCGCCGTGAATGTGTCCGGCGTACAAATGCAGCGCAGCGACTTCGCCGAGATGGTGGCGAGCGCCTTGGCGGACAGCGGTTTGCCCGCACGGCACCTGGAGCTGGAAATCACTGAGGGCTTCATCATGCAAAAAGCCGAGCAGGCGATTGCGATGCTGGCGCGCCTCAAGGCACAGGGCGTGAGTATCGCCATCGACGACTTTGGTACCGGCTATTCGTCGCTGAGTTACTTGAAGCGCTTGCCCATCGATAATTTGAAAATCGATCGCTCCTTTGTGCGGGATATCCCACAAGATCAGGACGACGAAGCCATTGCCCGCGCCGTTATCGCCCTGGCCAAGAGCCTGCGCTTGAAGGTTATCGCCGAAGGTGTGGAAACAAGTGAGCAGGAAGCATTCTTGCAAGACCGCGGCTGCGACGAAGCGCAGGGCTATTTCTACAGCCGTCCCCTGCCGGCTGAAAGCTTTCTTGAATGGATGCGTGGCCGGCGCGGCTAGTTAGAGGGCAAGGCGGCGATGAGTTTTGCCAGCGCCTGGCCGCGATGGCTGATGCGATTTTTGACATCCGGGGTAAGCTCGGCGGCCGAGCATTCATGAGTGGGGACATAGAACACCGGGTCGTAGCCGAAGCCGTCATTGCCGCGCGCGGCGAATAACACCCGCCCTTCCCAGGTGCCTTGCACGATCAACGGCGTGGCGTCGGTGGCGTGACGCAGGTAGATCATTACGCACCGAAAGCGTGCGCGGCGTTCCTGCTCGGATACCTCGGTCAAATCGGCCAGCAGTTTGTTGCGATTATCTTGGTCGCTCGCGGTGGGTCCGGCATAGCGCGAGGAATAAATGCCCGGTGCGCCGTCGAGGGCGTCCACTTCCAAGCCCGAATCGTCGGCGATGGCGGCCAGGCCAGTGTGCTGGGCGGCGTTGCGTGCCTTGAGTATGGCGTTTTCCACAAAAGTCAGGCCCGTTTCTTCCGCCTCGGGCACGCCGAATTCGGACTGCGGCACGATCTGCCAGGCGCCGCCTTGCAACAGCTGATTGATTTCGCGGACCTTGCCGGTGTTGCCGGTTGCGAGCACGATGCGCTGCATGCGTATGACCCTCGAGAGAAAGCTGGAGATGAAAGACTAACCACGGAGATCACGGAGATTGATCACGTACTTTGGACTTGCTTCTCCGTGTTCTCCGGGTTTATCGATCTCTTTACTCTGCCAGCACTGCGCGTTGTTTCTCAATGAGTTCGCCGATGCCTGTTTTGGCCAGTTCTAGCATGGACATGAGTTCATCCATGCGGAAGGCATGGCCCTCGGCGGTGCCTTGCACTTCGATGAAGGCGCCGGCCTCGTTCATCACCACGTTCATATCGGTCTCGGCATCGGAGTCCTCGGGATAGTCGAGGTCTAGAACCGGCTCGCCCTGGTAGATCCCCACCGACACCGAGGCGACTTGGCCGTAGAGGGGGTTCTTTTGCAGCGTGCCCTGTTTCTGCAAGTGGCGCACGGCATCCATCAGCGCCACGTAGCCACCGGTGATGGAGGCCGTGCGGGTGCCACCGTCGGCTTGGATGACATCGCAGTCCACGGTGATGGTGCGTTCACCCAGCGCGGCCAAATCGACTACGGCGCGCAACGAGCGGCCGATGAGGCGCTGGATTTCGAGCGTGCGCCCGCCTTGCCGGCCTTGCGAGGCTTCTCGGCTCATGCGTGCGCCGGTGGAGCGTGGCAGCATGCCGTATTCGGCGGTCACCCAGCCGCGGCCGGTGCCTTTGATCCAACGCGGTGTGCGCTCGTCCACGCTGGCGGTGCACAAGACACGGGTGTCGCCGAATTCCACCAACACCGAGCCTTCGGCGTGCTTGGTATAGCGGCGGGTGAGTTTGATGGGGCGTAGTTGATCGGGGCGACGGCCGCTGGGGCGCATGATGATTCCTCGTGGGTACAGCTAAAGGGGGCGGCATTATAGCCTGGGGCAGTGGGTCGCGGCCAACCGAAGGTCAACGCAAGCTAACCGCCGGGGGAGGCGCAAGCTAACCTTCGGGTTGGCGTCGGCCAACGCCGGGGGTTTCGCGCCGCGCGGCACGGGGTTACGATGGGTGGCGCAAGATCAGCATGCGCTGAGCTTCGGTTTTTCACCCAGGAAGGGGGTTGCCCGTGATCCGCAGTATGACCGCATTCGCTCGCCAGGAGCGTGACACGCCCTGGGGAGTATTCACTTGGGAGCTGCGCTCGGTCAATCACCGTTATCTCGAGATCTCGCCCCGGCTGCCCGAGGACTTGCGCGGTTTGGAGGGGGCGGTGCGCGATCGTCTCAATGCCGCTTTGGGGCGCGGCAAAGTGGAATGTCTGTTGCGCTATCGACCGGCGGCAGACGGGAGCGGTGAATTGGTGCTCAACCGGCCCCTGATCGAAGCGCTGGAGGCGGCGATGAGGGAGCTGGAGCAGGCCCTGCCGGTCAGTGCGGCGATAAGTCCGCTCGATCTCTTGCGCTGGCCCGGGGTGGTGGAAGCCGCGTCGTTGGACATGGAGCAAGTGAGCGCCGCGGCCCTGACGGGGCTGGCGGCGGCGGTGGAAGAATTGGTGGAGACGCGCCGCCGCGAGGGCGACAAACTCAAAACATTAATCGAACAGCGCTGCGATGGCATCGCCGCGGCCGTGGAACAGGCCCGTGGACGGCTGCCGGAAGTGACGGCGCGACTGCGCGAGAAGTTGCACGCGCGGCTCGCTGAAGTGCGCGCGGAGCTCGATCCGGCGCGGGTGGAGCAGGAGATAGTGTTGCTCAGTCAACGCCTGGATGTGGAGGAGGAGATGGACCGCCTCACTGCCCATATTGTCGAGGTGCGCCGCGTGTTGGAGCAGCCTGAACCGGTGGGTCGGCGCTTGGATTTTCTGATGCAGGAACTCAACCGCGAAGCCAATACCTTAGGCTCGAAATCCGCCGACGTGGAAACCACCCGCATCGCCGTTGAGCTCAAGGTGCTCATCGAGCAGATGCGTGAGCAAGTGCAAAACATTGAGTGAATGGTGGCGCGTTCTGACCAGATCATGCCGCGGCAGTCGCAACACGGTAAATTGTTTGGTGTGCAATCCGCTAATTAACTAACGACTGACGAGCTCAAATCGGAATCATGCCTCAAGGAACTCTATATATTATTTCCGCCCCTTCCGGGGCCGGCAAGACCAGCCTGGTGCGCAAATTGCTCGAAGCGACCTCGGACTTGGTTTTGTCAGTGTCCCACACTACGCGCTACATGCGGCCCGGTGAGCAGAACGGGGTCCATTACCATTTCGTGACGACGGAAGAATTCCAAGCCGTGGCGGCGGCGGGCGGCTTTCTCGAGCACGCGCAAGTGTTTGATAATCACTACGGCACCGCCAAGGCCAGCGTGGAAGCGCAGCTGACCGGCGGTGACGATGTGATACTCGAGATCGATTGGCAGGGCGCGCGCCAAGTGCGCGCGGCGTTTCCCGCCTGTGAGAGCATATTCATCCTGCCGCCCTCGCGGCAGGCGCTGGAGCAGCGCCTGCGCGCGCGCGGCCAGGACAGCGAGGCCAACATCCAGCGGCGCATGCGCGAGGCGGAAACGGAGATGTCGCATTACGGTGAATACGATTATCTGGTGGTGAACGATGATTTTCACGAGGCGGTGCAGGATTTGCGGGCCATCGTGCGCGGTCGGCGCCTGGAGCGCGAGCGCCAGCAAGCGCGTCTGGGGAAGCTGTTGAAGGATTTGTTGGGCTGATTCCCTTTCCGGGGGCGGCGATAGTATACTCACCGGTCCCGTTTCAGGGTTTCCGTACGTTTTTCAATTTTGGGAGTAGAACGATGGCGCGTGTCACCGTCGAAGATTGTTTGCAGAGCATCGATAACCGTTTCGAACTGGTGCTGATTGCCACCCAACGGGCGCGCCAGCTGGCCATGGGTACGCGTGACGCGACCCTGCCGTGGGAGAACGACAAGCCCACCGTCATGGCCTTGCGCGAGATCGCCGAGGGCAATGTCGACCAATCGGTGCTCGACGAAGTGATCGCCGAGGAGCATGCGCGCGAATCGGGCATGGCCGCCGAGGCCGAGGGCGAAACCACTTTGGTAGCGGAGCCAGAGGCAGCTCCCCTGCGCCAGCCGTTGGAGGGTGAGGACTAATCCCCTCCGCGGTACGGCTTTGAATCCTTCCGAATCCGGCTCACCGCTTGCCGCCGCCGATCAGGATACGACCACTACACTCATACGCGAGCTATGTGAGCGGCTCGGCAGTTATTTGGAGCCGGAGCAGGTCGCCAAGGTTTTTGATGCCTGTAATTTCAGCGCCGAAGCTCACAAAGGGCAGCGGCGCATGTCCGGCGAGCCCTATGTGCAGCATCCTATCGCCGTGGCCGGTATCCTGGCCGAGATGCGTATGGATCACCAGAGCATCATGGCCGCCATCCTGCACGATGTCATCGAGGACACCCCTACCGCCAAGGACCAGCTCGCCACTCGCTTCGGCGAGGACGTCGCGGAGTTGGTCGACGGCGTCAGCAAACTGACCCAGATCAAATTCTCCAGTAAGGCCGAGGCCCAGGCGGAGAACTTCCGTAAGATGATGCTGGCCATGGTGCGCGATATCCGTGTCATCTTGGTCAAGCTGGCCGACCGCCTGCACAACATGCGCACGTGCGCCATCCTGCCGCCCGCCAAGCGGCGGCGCATCGCCCGCGAGACGCTCGATATCTACGTGCCCATCGCCAATCGCCTGGGGATGAACACCGTGCGCTTGGAATTGGAGGATCTCGGCTTCGCCGGACTCTATCCCACCCGCTACCGTGTGTTGTCCGAGGCGGTGAAGAAGGCGCGCGGCAATCGTAAGGAGATCGTCACCAAAATCCAAGCGGCCATGGAGCAGCGTCTTGCCGGCGAGGAGTTGCTCGGACGGGTATTGGGGCGTGAGAAGCATCTGTACAGCCTCTACCGCAAGATGAAACACAAGACGCTGTCCTTCTCCGAAGTCTTCGACGTCTATGCCTTTCGCATCATCGTCGACAAAGTGGACGCCTGCTACCGGGTGCTGGGCGCGGTGCACAATCTCTACAAGCCGGTGCCGGGCAAGTTCAAAGACTACATCGCCATTCCCAAGGCCAATGGTTATCAAGCCTTGCACACGGTGCTATTCGGCCCCTATGGCGTGCCTATCGAGGTGCAGATCCGCACCGAGGAAATGAACACCGTGGCCGAGGCGGGGATCGCCGCGCACTGGTTGTACAAATCCAGCGACTCCTCCAGCGACAGCGCCCAAGGGCGGGCCCGCGAGTGGTTGCGTAATCTACTGGAGATGCAGAAGAACGCCGGGAATTCGTTGGAGTTTCTCGAGAACGTCAAGATCGACCTGTTCCCCGACGAGGTCTACGTATTCACCCCGCGCGGCGAAATCATGAAGCTGCCGCGCGGCGCCACGGCGGTGGATTTCGCCTACGCCGTGCACACTGACGTGGGCAATACCTGCGTGGCGGCCAAGATCGATCGGCGTTTGGCGCCGCTGCGCACGCTGTTGGCCAATGGTCAAACCGTTGAAATCATCACCGCGCCGGGTGCGCGCCCCAATCCGGCTTGGCTCAATTTCGTGCTTACCGGCAAGGCGCGCGCCAACATTCGTCATTACCTAAAGAATCTAAAGCGCGAGGAAGCGGTCAGTCTCGGCCGGCGTTTGGTGGACCGCGCGTTGGTGATTTCCTCGACGACCTTGGATCAAGTCCCCGCCTCGCGCGTCCAAGCCGTCGTCGAGGAACTCAAACTGCGCAGTTTGGACGATTTGCTCGACGACGTCGGCCTGGGCAAGCGCATGGCGGCCTTGGTCGCCAAGCGACTCTTGACAGAGAAAGAGGATATACCCAAACGCAGCGGGGGCTTCAAGAAGGCCTTGACCCGCTATGTGCCGGCCTGGTTGCGCGGCGGCGAACCCAGCCAACCGCGCCCGCTGGCGATCAAGGGCACCGAGGGCATGGTGGTCACCTTTGCTAAGTGCTGCCGCCCCATCCCCGGTGATCCCATCGTCGGCTTCGTCACCTCCGGGCGCGGTATCGTCATACACACCGAGACTTGCAAGAACCTGGCGGAATTCCGCAACCGTCCCGAGAAATGGATAGACGTGCAGTGGGAGGCCGAGGTCCAAGGTGATTTTCAGGTGGAAATCCGCGTCGAAGTGGCCAATCGGCGCGGCGCCCTGGCCACGGTGGCGTCGGCCATTGCCGAGATGGAAGCCAACATCGACAATGTGAACATGGATGAGCGCGACGGCCGCTACAGCACCCTGACCTTGCTGATCGAGGTGCATAGCCGCCGTCATCTGGCGCGCGTGATGCGCCGGGTACGCTCCATAGAACTGGTGGCCCGTATCACTCGAACGAGGGGATGACATGAGCAGAACCATAATCCAAACAGAGCGTGCGCCGGCGGCCATCGGCACCTACTCGCAGGCCGTAAAGGTCGGCGACACGGTTTATTTGTCCGGGCAGATCCCACTGGTGCCGGGCACCATGCGACTGGTCGAGGGCGATATGGCGGTGCAGATTCGCCAGGTCTTCGACAACCTGCAAGCGGTGGCCGAAGCGGCCGGCGGCACGCTGGCCGACATCGTCAAGCTCAACGTCTATCTTACCGACCTCAGTCATTTCCCGCTGGTCAATGAAATCATGGCCAGTTATTTCGCCGAACCCTACCCGGCGCGTGCCGCGGTCGGTGTGGCGGCGTTGCCCAAGGGCGCGGCTGTGGAGGCCGATGGGGTGATGGCGGTGCGGCCCTGAAGTCCTGCAGAGACCCTCGCTATCGTGTCATTTCGGTCCCTGTCGCAAGCGTAAGGAGGGACTCTGCGAGCGATCTTGGGAGAAATCTTAAGTCATAGTGAAATAGCGTGGGTTGCGCTTTCTAGATTTCTCGCTGCGCTCGAAGTGACGCATCAGGTACATTCTTGGGTGTGCTCAAAACTAACAATTGACCTGACCTGAAAGGGTTGCGCCATATGAAGAAAGCTAACGTCTTGCTAGCGCTGTCCGTCCTGTGCGCAACCGCCACGCCTGCATTCGCGCAGGCGCTTTCGCATGAACAGGAACTCAATTGTCTGTCTCTCCTCTATCTGCGCAATGTGTTTGGTGACGAGAAACAGAAGCGACCCACCGAAGGCGGTTGGTCAGAGCCCACGCCGGGGGAGGCGGTCACGCCGTTCGAGCCCGGTGAATATCTGCCGAAGGTGCAACGCATTGAATCTGCGGCTGAGGCGGGTAACAGGTATGCGAGCTTTGTCTTGGGTGAATTATATGATTCGGGGCAATGTGGTCTTCCTGAGGATGAAGACTTGACCAAGGAGTTTCTTGATGAAGCACGCGCGTATGAAGGCATATCACAGGCAATAATCATGCAGGGCGCGAAGCGTGGCATGACCAAAGAGACTTTGGAGCGCGCCTATTGGTGGTTGAAAGTCGCGATGCTCAGGTACCCGTACGTGAGCAAACAAGACGCCCGCCGCGTGTTCGCCGATAAAGGCAATGCGGAACCCAGTGATGAGCAGATCCAAGGTTTTATTTCTAGTCTGCAGCCGCCCAAAGAAGTATTGGAGCAGCGTTTGCACCGCTTGTCGGAAAGCGCGCGGGATATCCGCGAGCCGTTCACCCCAGCCGAACTCGCCGAACTGGATCAACAGGCGCGCACTTGGGTGGCACAGCATCCGTGATGTATCGTGGGTGGCATGTGGTCAGGGGCGCTGTCATTGTTTCTCATTTCGAGCTCTGCCCCGCTCCTGCCCCGAATACAGCGAGGGATCTTGCGAGAAATATTCTCCGCTTGATTCGCGCGCAATGACAGGATAGGGCGCGAGGCTGAATCTTGCCGAGATTTGCTACTTAGCGGGTGGACCAAATGGACTCTGTTGCGACAGAAGACCGCAAGATCGACCGGCTCCCCGCCTCGGTCACGATCCTCAAAGGCGTGGGTCCGCGCCTCGCCGAGCGGCTCGAACGGTTGGGTATCCACACCGTTCAAGACCTGCTGTTCCATCTGCCGCTGCGCTATCAGGATCGCACCCGTGTCCTGCCCATGGGCGCGTTGCGTCCCGGTGACGAGGCGGTGGTGCAAGGCGAGGTGCAGCTGGCCGAAGTGCGCCACGGACGCCGGCCCATGTTGCTGGTGCGAGTGAGTGATGGCACCGGTAGTCTCACCCTGCGTTTCTTTCATTTCACTGCCAAGCAGCGCGACGCACTCACGCGCGGCCTGCGCCTGCGCTGTTACGGTGAAGTACGCACGGGTCCCGCCACCTTGGAGATGATCCATCCCGAATATCAGCCGGCGGCCGGCGACGTCGCCGAGCCGGCCGAGCGTAGCCTGACGCCCATTTATCCGACCACCGAAGGTCTGCATCAACTGACTTGGCGGGCGCTCACCGAACAGGCCTTGGCGCGTTTGCTCACGGCCGGCACGGTGGAGGAATGGCTGCCGGCGTCGTGGTTGCGCGTCAAGCACTGGCCCACTTTGGCGGAGGCCTTGCATTACGTGCATCGCCCGCCGCCGGACGCCCCCCTCGCGGACTTAGCGGCGGGCCGCCATGTCAGCCAGCAGCGTCTGGCCTTCGAAGAATTGCTCGCTCATCATTTGAGCCTGCGCCGCTTGCGCGAGCGCGTCCAGCATCATCGCGCTCCGCGGATCGCGCCGGCCGGCGCCTTGCGTGAGGCGTTTTTCGCCAGTCTACCCTTTGCGCTCACCGGCGCGCAGCGCCGCGTCGTTGACGAGATACTCGTCGACCTCGGTCGGCCCCATCCCATGCAACGTCTGGTGCAGGGTGACGTCGGTTCCGGCAAGACCGTGGTCGCGGCCGCCGCCGTGCTGGCCGCGGTGGAAGCGGGCCATCAAGCCGCCGTGATGGCGCCTACCGAGCTGTTGGCCGAGCAGCACCACCGCAATTTCAGCACCTGGTTGGCGCCTTTGGGCGTGGCGGTAACGGGACTGGCCGGCAAGCTCAATAGCAAGAGCCGCGCGGCGGCCCTGGCCGGTCTTGCCGACGGTAAAGTGCGCGTGGCAGTGGGTACCCACGCCTTGTTTCAGCAAGACGTGGCATTTCAAGGCTTAGGCTTGGTGGTCATCGACGAGCAGCACCGTTTCGGCGTGCATCAGCGTCTGGCGCTGTGGGAGAAGGGCCAGAATCATCACGGCTATCCGCATCAACTCATCATGACCGCCACGCCCATCCCGCGCACCTTGGCGATGGCGGCCTATGCCGATTTGGATTGCTCGCTGATTGATGAGCTGCCGCCCGGTCGCCAGCCGGTGGACACCGTGGTAGTGCCTGCTGTGCGCCGCGAGGTGATCGTTGAGCGGGTGCGCAGCGCCTGTCGCGAGGGCCGCCAGGCCTATTGGGTGTGTCCGCTGATTGAGGAATCCGAGGCGCTGCAATGCCAGGCGGCGGTCGATACTATCGCGACGTTGCGTCTCGCCCTGCCGGAGATGCGCATCGCCTTGGTGCACGGCCGCTTGAAGAGTGGTGAAAAAGACGCGGTGATGAGCGCTTTCACGGCCGGTGAGGTGGATTTGTTGGTGGCCACCACGGTCATCGAAGTGGGTGTGGACGTGCCCAACGCCAGCCTCATGGTGATCGACAACGCCGAACGCTTGGGTCTGGCGCAACTGCATCAATTGCGCGGCCGGGTCGGGCGCGGCAGTCAGCACAGCGCCTGCGTATTGGTCTATCAACCGCCGTTGTCGCGGGCCGGCCGGGCACGGCTGGGTATCCTGCGACAGACCAATGACGGCTTCGAAATCGCGCGCAAGGATTTGGAAATCCGCGGCCCGGGCGAAGTGCTGGGCACGCGCCAGAGCGGCTTGCTGGCGCTCAAGATCGCCGACCTGGTGCGCGACCAGGCGATGATTCCGCAAGTGGAGCGCGCCGCCGCTGCATTGCTGCGCGACCATCCCACCCATGTCGGGCCGCTGATCCGCCGCTGGTTGGGCGAGGCGGTACAGTTTGGCGATGTGTGAGTGGCTCGCGTTACAATGCCCGCCCCAGCGAATCGATGGGTAAGAGCTGACGCGCTCGCCCCGCCCCCTTCGCCCTCCCGCCGCTAGGAGAGGGGAGAAGGCTGGGGCGTGCCTTATCAAGCTGGCCAGCCGGTGCGTAGTCGCAGCATGACGAATGAGGAAAGGTTGCAGCGTTGTACAGCGAGAGTGATGCAAGGCGCGCCGGCGTGCGTGAGCCGCGTTGGTGGTCGGCGGCGCGCTGGCGCTTGTTGGGGGTGACGCCGGCGCTGCGCGCCTGGTTGTTAGATGAGACCTCGCTGACGCGACGGCTGCAGCTCGCCTGTCCGGGTCGCTTTCGGGTGCGTCTGCTGAGTTTGCGCCGCGCCCGGCCCGCGCCCGGCGAGCGGCGTGCCTTGAATATGCGGTTGGGAGAATACGGACTGATCCGTGAAGTGCACTTGTTATGTGGCGACACGCCGTGGGTGTATGCGCGCACGGTGATTCCACAGGGTACGCTGAGCGGACCGCAGCGGCGCCTCGCGCGCTTGGGCAACAAGCCGCTGGGTGCCGCCTTGTTCGCCGAACGCAGCATGCGCCGCGATGCGGTGGAAATTGCCCGCTATACGCGCAGCGAGCGCGGCTATGGCGTGGCCACGGCGGGTTTGAACCCGCCGCCCGCAGCGATCTGGGGGCGGCGTTCGGTGTTCCGTTTGCGCGGTAAACCCTTGCTGGTAAGCGAAGTGTTCTTACCCAGCTTGTTGACAGTGGATGAGTAAAAGAAACATGCACGAAGGCGGCTGGTAACGATGAGCACGCTACGTCTGGGGCGAACCCAAGACAAGCTGCGCCTATATGCATTGTTGATGCGTCTCGATCGGCCCATCGGCATCTTGCTGTTGCTGTGGCCGACCTTGTGGGCGCTGTGGATCGCCGGCGCGGGGCAGCCCAACTGGGGGGTGTTGGCGGTGTTCGTGTTGGGCGTTGTGTTGATGCGCTCCGCCGGCTGTGTCATCAACGATTACGCCGATCGGCGCATCGACCCGCATGTCGCGCGCACCCACAACCGGCCCATCGCCGCCGGGCGAGTGGCGCCGCGTGAGGCGCTGGGACTGTTTGCGGTGCTGTGCCTGACCGCCTTTGCCTTGGTGCTGACCATGAACTCGCTGACCATCTGGCTGTCTTTCGGTGGGGTGGCGCTGGCGGCGGTGTATCCCTTTATGAAGCGCTACACTTATCTGCCGCAAGTGGTATTGGGTATGGCTTTCGGTTGGGCGGTGCCCATGGCCTACGCGGCACAG
Organism: uncultured Chromatiaceae bacterium; assembly: GCA_945787555.1. Lineage (GTDB taxonomy): Bacteria > Pseudomonadota > Gammaproteobacteria > DRLM01 > DRLM01 > CALZJG01. Next base: position 107,064 of record CALZJG010000155.1, read on the forward strand.
ACCGGCGCGGTGCCGCCGTTGGCGTGGCTGTTGTTCATCGCCACGGTGCTGTGGGCCACCGCCTATGACACGATGTACGCCATGGTGGATCGCAACGACGACCTCAAGATTGGGGTGAAATCCACCGCGATACTGTTCGGCGACGCAGACCGGCTCATCATCGCTGGCATCCAGGCCCTGTTCATCTTGGTGATGGTATTAGTGGGTCAGCGGGCAGAGCTGGGCGGCGGGTATTACGTGGGGCTAGTGGTGGCGACGGGCCTGGCGGTGTATCAGCAGTGGTTGATCCGACGCCGTGACGGCGCCGGTTGTTTCAAGGCGTTCTTGAACAATAACTGGCTCGGTGCGGCGATTTTCGCCGGCTTGGTGGCGCAGTATTGGACCGCCTGAGGCGGGTCGTTGCGATTCATGCGGTGATGGAGTGCAATAGGGGATCCCAGCCGGGGTTCCATGAGGACATGGCGATGCAGAAGGAACAATTCGAGGTGCAGAACGTGAAATGCGGCGGCTGCGTCAATGCCATCCAGCAAGGTCTGAAGACCGTTTCCGGCGTCGTGGAGGTGCTAGTGGAAATCGCCGGTGGCAAGGTGACGGTGAACGGTGGGCGGCTCGATCGCGCCGCTTTGTCGGCTAAGCTGGCCGGCTTGGGTTATCCGGTCAAATGAATATCAAAGAATCCACCGTGACGGGCGTCGAGCCGACGCACGCGCAAAGGCTGCGCGAACTGGGTTTGGCAGTGTTGGAGATCGAAGCGCGCGCGGTTACCGCCTTGGCGCAGCGCGTGGATGAACATTTCGTGCACGCGTGTGAATTGATGTTGGCCTGCGAGGGGCGCATCGTGGTCCTGGGTATGGGTAAGTCGGGCCATATCGGCAGCAAAGTTGCCGCCACCTTGGCCAGTACCGGCAGCCCGGCGTTCTTCGTCCATCCCGGCGAGGCCAGTCACGGTGATTTGGGTATGGTCACCGTAAAGGATGTGGTGCTGGCCTTCTCCAATTCCGGTGAGACCGAGGAGATCCTCACCATCCTGCCCATCATCAAACGTTTACACGTGCCGCTGGTCGCGTTGACCGGCAATCCGAGTTCGACCTTGGCGCGCTTGGCCGATGCCCACCTCGACGTGAGCGTGGCGCAGGAGGCCTGTCCCTTGGGCTTGGCACCCACCGCTAGCACCACCGCGGCGCTGGCCATGGGCGATGCACTGGCGGTGGCCTTGCTGGAAGCGCGCGGTTTCACCCGCGAGGATTTCGCCCGCTCCCATCCCGGCGGCCGTTTGGGCCGGCGCTTATTGGTCCATGTGGCCGATATTATGCGCCGTGGTGAAGCGTTGCCGGCGGTCTTGCCTGACACCCCGCTCGGCGCCGCATTGCTGGAGATCAGCCGCAAGGGGTTGGGTATGACCGCCATCGTGGATGAACAGCGGCACGTGCTGGGCATTTTCACCGACGGCGATTTGCGCCGTGCCATGGATAAGCGCCTCGATGTGCATGAAACGCCGGTTGGCGCGGTGATGACGCACCAGTGCAAGACGGCGCCGCCGCACATACTGGCCGCCGAAGCCTTGCAGCGCATGGAGGAAGCCAAGGTCAATGGCTTGTTGGTGGTGGACGACGACGGCGTGCTGATCGGTGCGTTGAATATGCACGATTTGCTCCGCGCCGGCGTGGTGTAGCCATGCAGGACATACTTGATAAGGCCGCCCACATCCGGCTGGTAATTTTCGATGTCGACGGCGTGCTGACCGATGGCGGGCTGCATTTCGACGAGCAAGGTCAGGAGAACAAGGTCTTTCACTCCCGCGACGGTCATGGCCTGAAGATGCTGCAACAAGGCGGCGTGGAGTTGGCGATCATTTCCGGGCGGCGTTCCGAGGCCGTCACGCATCGCATGAACGGTCTCGGCATCCATCACGTCTACCAAGGGCAGCGCGATAAATTGCCCGCCTACCGTGAATTGCTCGCTTCGCTGCATGTTGTGCCGACCCAAGTCGCCTACGTGGGCGACGACGTGGTGGACTTGCCCATCATGCTGCGCGTCGGCTTGGCGGTGGCGGTCGCCGATGCCCACGACCTGGTGAAGAAGCACGCCCATTGGCAGACCACCCATCCCGGTGGGCGCGGCGCGGCGCGCGATGTGTGTGAATTGATACTCGAGGCTCAAGGCAAGCTGGATGGTTTGTTGGCGCATTATCTCGATGTCGACGCACTGGGCCGGCCATGAGTCTGTCGCAGCGCAGGATCGATATGTGGTTGTGGTTGGCCGCCGCGCTGTTGGCCTATCTTGCTTACAAATGGTTATCCACTCAGGTCGAGGAGTTGACCGTGCCGCCGCCGGCACCGCAAGCGCGGCATGCACCTGATTTCTTTTTGCACGAATTCAATCTGACCCTGATGGATGCGGACGGCGTGCCGCGTCACCGCCTCGTCGCCACCCACATGTTGCACTACGACGATGACGACACGTCAGAACTGGAGGCGCCGCGCCTGACGGTGTGGCGCCCGCAACGTGCGCCGTGGGATATCAGCGCCGAGCGCGGTTGGGTATCAGCCGGCGGCGATACCGTGTTGCTGCAAGAGGCAGTGCATATGCAGCGTCGCGCGGAGAGGGGAGAAACGACCCTGGATGTGCGCACCCGCGATCTCACCGTCTATCCCCGGCGCGAGCAGGCCGTCACCGAAAGCCCGGTGATCATCAACGATCCGCGCGGGGTCATCAAAGCGGTGGGCATGCGCGCCGACCTGCATGAGGGTCGCTTGGAACTATTGGCCGAGGTGCAAGGCACATATGCGGCACCGTGAGCTTATCTTCATCGCCTTGGTGGGCCTGCCGACACTGGCGCAGGCTTTGTCGACGGACGCTCAGCAGCCCATCCGCATCGAGGCCGATTCGGTGCTGATCGACGAGGCGCGTGGGGTGAGCGTGTATCGCGGCAATGTGCGCTACAGTCAGGGCAGTACTCAGCTCAGTGCCGAGGAGGTCACGCTACACAGCGCCGACCGCAAGCATGTGGATAAAGTCATGGCCACCGGCGCACCGGCCACCTTCCGTCAGCGGCCGGACAACCAGGACCAAGACGTACGGGGTCAAGCGCGGCATATAGAGTACCAGGCCGAGGGTGGGCGGCTGTTGTTGCAGGACGAGGCTCATCTCTGGCATATCGGGAACGAGTTCGCCGGCAATCGCATCGAATACGACACCCGTGCCGAAACCGTCAAAGCGCAGCGCGATGAGAGCGGCGCGGAGCGGGTGCAGGTCATCATCCAGCCGCGTCGCGAGAGCGATGTTGCGGCTCCCCCCGCGATGCCCGATCCCACACCATGAGTAAGCTGGCCGCGCACGGGCTGCGCAAGGGCTACCGCGGCCGCCAGGTGGTCGATGATGTCTCTCTCGAGGTGTGTGGCGGCGAGGTGGTGGGCCTACTCGGGCCCAACGGCGCCGGTAAGACGACCTGTTTTTACATGATCGTGGGCCTGATCGTCAGCGATGCGGGCAGGGTGCAGCTGGACGAGCGCGACATTACCGCGTTGCCCATGCATGCGCGCGCGCGTCTGGGCGTGGGTTACCTGCCGCAAGAAGCCTCGGTGTTCCGCAAGCTGACGGTGGCGGAAAATGTGTTGGCTATCATCGAGACCCTACCGGGGCTGAATCGCGCGGCGCGGCGTGAGCGTTGCGACGAATTGCTCGAGGAACTGCACATTTCCCATTTGCGCGACAGTCTTGGCATGAGTTTGTCCGGGGGCGAGAGGCGGCGCTTGGAAATTGCGCGCGCCTTGGCTACGGCGCCGCGTTTCATACTCCTCGACGAGCCTTTCGCGGGTGTCGATCCCATCTCCGTGTTGGACATTCAGCGCATCATCAATCATCTCAAGGCCAAGGGCATCGGCGTGCTGATTACCGATCATAACGTTAGGGAAACCTTGGGTATTTGCGAGCGAGCGTATATCGTGAGTGTAGGCAAAGTCATTGCCCAGGGGGTGCCTGCCGATATATTGGCTAACAGTCAAGTGCGCAAGGTCTATTTGGGTGATGATTTCAAATTATAGCTCTCTCCTCTGCATTGGCATGGTAATTGCGCTACACTAACTCAACCAAGGGTTCAACCAAGGAAGTCGGCGCCGCGAGAGCGCCTGGATAGCAAGCCCAGAATGAAGCAATCGCTCCAACTTCGCATCGGTCAACAACTCACCATGACGCCGCAATTGCAGCAGGCGATACGCTTGTTGCAGCTGTCCACCTTGGAGCTTAAAACCGAGATACAAGAAGCCCTCGAGACCAATCCGTTGTTGGAAATGGCCGAGGAAGGCGAGAGCAGTGATGGCTCGTCCTTGGAAGAAGGCGAGGAAGGCGCGCCTCCGCTCAACGGCAGCGAAGATACCGCCTCATCGGTGCTGGCGTCCGAGGAAGCGATTACGGTGAATGCGGACGGGGAGGCGGGGGTCCAGTTGGACTCTGACATTCCGGCCGAGTTGCCGGTCGATACCAGCTGGGACGATGTCTATGATTCCGGCCCGGCCACCGGGCTGGCCGCGCCGGAGTCGGGTGATCGCGTTTTCGAGTCGCAGGAGCGCTCCTCGGAAAGTCTGCGCGAGCATCTAGACTGGCAGCTGGGCCTGACTCCCTTCAGCGACACCGATCGTGTCATCGCCTCTTCGCTCATCGACGCTATCGATGAGGACGGTTACCTCAGTCTGACCTTGGAAGACATCCTGCAGAGTATGCCCGAGCATCTGGGCGTGGAGATGGATGAAGTCCAGGCGGTCTTGCACCGCATCCAGAATTTCGATCCACCCGGTGTCGGTGCGCGCGATCTACGCGAATGCTTGTTATTGCAGCTTCAGCAGCAGCCCCAGGATACCGCGTGGCTGGCGGAGGCGAAATGTTTGGTGGCGGATTACATGCAACTGCTGGGGAATCGTGATTTCCCGTTGATTATGCGGCGGATGAAATTGAGTGAGGAGAATTTGAGCAGCGTACTGCAGCTAATACAGTCGCTCTATCCGCGCCCGGGAAATGCCGTTTTTGAATCGCAGGCCGAATACATCGTTCCTGATGTGATCGTGCGTAAACATCAAGGTGCGTGGCGGGTGGAGCTCAATGAAGAGGCGATGCCTCGCCTGCGCATCAATGCCCATTACGCTGGCATGATTCGTCGCGCCGATACTAGCGCCGATAATACTTACATCAAGGGCCAATTGCAGGAAGCGCGCTGGTTTATCAAGAGTTTGCAGAGCCGCAACGAGACGCTGCTCAAGGTGGCCAGTTGCATCGTCGAGCAGCAGCGAGGTTTTCTCGAGCACGGCGACGAGGCCATGCAAGCCATGGTGCTGCATGATGTCGCTGAAGCGGTGAGCATGCACGAATCGACCATTTCGCGCGTCACCACCAAGAAATACATGATGACGCCGCGCGGTATTTTCGAGCTCAAGTATTTTTTCTCTAGTCACGTGGGCATGGCGGACGGCGGTTCTTGTTCGGCCACCGCAATTCGTGCGCTGATAAAAAAATTGATTGCGGTGGAAAATCAGCGTAAGCCGCTGAGCGATAGCAAGATCGCCGATATATTATGCAGCGAGCAGGGCATCAATGTGGCGCGCCGCACGGTAGCCAAGTATCGTGAGGGGATGTCCATTCCCCCGTCGAACGAGCGAAAACGATTGGTATAACTAAACTTAAGAGGTAGCTCACTATGCAAATCCAGCTAAGTGGTCATCATGTAGACATTACGCCGGCCTTGCGTCAGTACGTTGACGAGAAGATGGACCGACTGGCGCGGCACTTCGACAGTGTCGGCAATGTACACGTGGTGCTGAGCGTGGAGAAATTGCGGCACAATGCGGAGGCCACTATCCATTTGACGCGTGGCACGGTGTTCGCCGATGCGGAAGCCGATGATATGTACGCGGCCATCGATGGCTTGGTGGATAAGCTCGATCGCCAAGTAAAAAAACAAAAAGAAAAGAATACCGATTACCGCGGTGGGGTGGCCAAGCCGGCACATGATCTCGATCAGGGGTGAACGGACGCATTGGGGATGACCGATATGCACATTAGTGATTTCATCACGGTTGATCGGATCGCTTGTTCTCCGCAGGCGAGCAGTAAGAAGCGCGGTTTGGAGTTATTGAGTGAACTCCTCGTGAAGGGCGATCCCGCTTTAGCGGAAACCGAGGTATTCGATTGCTTGCTCGCCCGTGAGCGCTTGGGCAGTACCAGTATCGGTCACGGCGTAGCGATACCTCACGGACGCTTGGCGAATCTTGAACACACTATTGCGGCCTTTATCCGCCTGGAGCCGGGCGTAGATTTCGACGCGATGGATGGCGAGGCGGTGGACTTATTGTTCGCCGTGGCGGTACCGGCCGAGTCCAGTGAGGAGCACCTGCAACTGTTGGCAGCGCTGGCCAATTTGTTCGCCGACGCAAGTTTACGCGAGCGCTTGCGCGCCGCTCCCACTGCAGAGGAATTGCATCGCTTGCTCACTCAGGCCGAGGTAGGCTCGCAACGTAAAGCGGGTGTACCGCACGGCTAAAGCGCGACGGCGCAAGCGACCTGCGGTCGTCGGATTTCAGATTGGGTGTGCCGGTGCGTCGGCACACGCGGGCAGTAGGGCACAAGGCGGGCAGGCATGGCGAACCGCGAAACGACGTTGCACGGCGTCTTCATGGATGTGATGCACGTGGGGGTGTTGCTGACCGGCGCCAGCGGCGTGGGCAAGAGTGAGCTCGCCTTGGAATTGTTGAGTCGCGGCCATCGCTTAGTGGCTGATGACGCACCGCTCTTCACGATGATCGATGCGAATAGCGTGGGGGGTAGCTGTCCGGAGCTACTATGTGATTTCCTCGAAGTGCGTGGTTTGGGGGTGCTGAATATTCGCGCCATGTTCGGTAACCCAGCGGTGGTCGCACTGGCGCCTTTGGAGCTGATCTTGAATCTGCGCCATATGAGCGATGAGGAAGTGGGTCAAGTCGATCGCTTGCGCGCGAGTGCCGACAGTGTGGCGGTGTTGGGCGTCACCATCCCCCGTGTCACCATTCCGGTGACCCCGGGACGCAATCTCGCCATCCTGGCCGAAGTCGCGGTGCGTAATCATATGTTGGCTTGCAGTGGTTATGACGCGGCGGCGGAGTTTTGCGATCGCCAACGGCGGATGTTGACGGGAGATGCGCCATGAAGTTGGTCGTCGTCAGCGGTCTGTCAGGGTCCGGCAAGACCATTGCCTTGCAGGCCCTCGAGGATTTGGGGTATTACTGCATTGACAACCTACCCGTCACGTTATTGCCTACCCTGACCACTCATCTGGAAAGCGCGCCGCATCGTCATTATAAACACGCGGCGGTAGGTATCGATGCGCGTAACTTAAGTGAAGACTTCGAGCAATTTCCCGCGCTATTGGAGCAAGTCAGGATACAGGGACTGAATTGTCAAATCCTGTTTCTCTCCGCCGATGACGTCACCTTGCTCAAACGGTTCAGCGAGACGCGTCGTAAGCATCCCCTAAGCGGCCCGCAAACCCCGCTTGCCGAAGCGGTCGAACAAGAGCGTGTCTTGTTGGCGCCGCTGGCCGCCGCCGCCGATTGGCATATCGACACCAGTCGCACCAACGTGCATCAATTGCGCGAATTGGTGCGCGAGCGTCTGGGAGGCAGTGTGAGAGAGGGGCTGTCGTTGCTATTCATGTCTTTCGGCTATAAGCACGGCATCCCATCCGACGCGGATTTCGTTTTCGATGTGCGTTGTCTGCCCAATCCGCATTGGGTGCCGACGCTCAGACCGCATACCGGCCTCGAACAGCCGGTCATCGATTTCCTGGAGCAACAGCACGATGTAGCGCGCATGTACGAATCGATCCGCGATTTTCTCACCGCATGGGTCCCGCGCTTCGAAGCGGAGAATCGCAGCTACATCACCGTGGCCATGGGGTGCACGGGAGGCTATCACCGCTCGGTGTATCTGGCCGATCGTTTGGCGGCGCATTTCCGTGCTCAGCGCGACAATGTGATGGTGCGGCATCGGGAGCTGTCGTGATGGTCGGCTTGCTCATCATCACCCACAACTATATTGGCGATGCTTTGCTCGATACTGCCACCAAGATGTTGGGAATGTGTCCGGTGATGGTGGAGACGCTGTCGGTGACCAATGAGACCGACCCCGATGAGTTGTTGGTGGTGGGGCGCCGCTTGGTTGCGGACCTTAGCGGAGGCAGCGGTGTGTTGGTGCTCACTGATATGTACGGTTCCACGCCCAGCAACATTGCCACGGCGCTGGCCGAGGATCCTCGGGTGACGGTGATCAGCGGCGTCAACTTGCCCATGCTGGTTCGTGTGATGAACTATCCTGAATTACCTATGGATCAATTGGTGGTCAAAGCGGAGAGCGGCGGTCGCGACGGTATATTTCCTTGCGCGCCGCGCAGCGAATGGTGACATGTGCAGAGTAAGGATCTAACCATCATCAATAAGCTCGGCCTGCATGCGCGGGCGGCGGCTAAGTTCGTCACCGTCGCCGCCACTTTTCAGAGTGAGATACGCCTCGCACGCGGCGAGCGCGTAGTCAACGGCAAGAGCATTATGGGGGTGATGATGTTGGCGGCGGCCAAGGGTACACCACTCACTGTCAGCGCCCACGGTCCCGACGAGACGCTGGCCTTGGAGCGGTTGGAGGAACTGGTGCGGAACCGTTTTGGGGAGGCCGAGTAGCGGCCTCGCGCCGCGCGCGGCGGGGTTGCACAATGACACTGACGCTCAACGGCATCGGAGTCGCCAAAGGGATAGGAATCGGTCGCGCACGTCTGTTGCAGCACGGAAGCATGGACATCGTGCAATACAGTCTACCCGCCCATTATCTATATGATGAGGTGGGACGTTATCGGGCCGCGCTGGATACAGTGAAGATTCAGCTGCAAGCCACTCGTCGCAAGATTCCCCGCAATGCGCCCGTTGACATCGTTGCGCTCATTGACGTGCACTTAATGATGGTCGAGGACAGCGTGTTTTCCGAAGGCCCGGTTCACCATATCGAGCAACAGCGCTGCAACGCCGAGTGGGCCTTGCATCTGCAACGTCAGTCCTTAGTCAAATCCTTCGAAGAAATGAGCGACCCTTACTTGCGTTCGCGCATGGATGATGTCGAGCAAGTCGCCAATCGTATTCTGGGCGCCTTGTTGCGTGATGCGTCGCATCCGGCCGATTACGACGGTTTACAAGGCAGCATCGTGCTTGCCGATGATCTCTCGCCGGCCGATACCTTGTTGTTGCAGCATCACGGCGTGCGCGCGGTGGTGACGGCAGCGGGCGGTGTGACCTCGCATACCGCTATTTTGGCCCGCGGTTTGGGCGTACCCACCGTGGTGGGCGCGCATCACGCATTGTGTTATATCCGCCATGATGATTTGTTGGTCGTCGATGGCGATCGTGGTGTTTTGATCGTCGAGCCCGACGCCCGCGCCCTGCGTCACTACCGTGCCCGTCAACGCGAGGTGCGCCGCGAATGGACGGCTTTGCGTGCGCTAAAGAGCGCGCCCGCCGTCAGTCGTGACGGTGTGGCGGTAACCCTGGAAGCCAATATCGAGTTACCCGAAGACATGGCGGCAGTACGCAAGGTGGGAGCCGTCGGAGTGGGTTTGTACCGCACCGAATTCTTGTTTCTCAATCGTGATGGATTGCCCGACGAGGAAGAACAATATGCGGCCTATTTGCGCGTGGTGCGTGCCCAGCCGGGCGCACCCGTGACTATCCGCACCCTGGATTTGGGCGCCGACAAACATCTCGATGGCGCCACCGTCGGGGACGGCCGCAATCCCGCGCTGGGGTTGCGCGCGGTACGTCTGTGCCTCAGTGATCCGGCTTTGTTTCGGCCGCAGTTGCGCGCCATCTTACGCGCCTCGGCGCATGGGTCGGTGCGCCTGTGTATTCCCATGGTATCCAGCGTGCGCGAGGTGCGCCAAGTGCGCGCCTTGGTGCAGGATTGCCAGCGTGAGCTGAGTGCGCAAGGTCTGCGCCATGATCCGGCGCTGCCCATTGGCGCGATGATAGAAGTGCCCGCCGCGGCGTTGATCGCCGGCTCATTGGCGCGACACCTCGATTTCTTTTCCATCGGCACCAACGACCTGATTCAATATACGTTGGCCGCCGATCGACTCGATGATACGGTTGACTATGTCTACGATCCGTTGCATCCCGCCGTATTGCGTCTGATCGGCGCGGTGATGCGCGCCGCAGGGCGCGCCAGCGTACCGGTGTGTATGTGCGGCGAAATGGCCGGAGACGCCCGTTACACCCGTTTGCTGCTGGGAATGGGATTGCGCAATCTAAGCATGCATCCGGCGCGGGTGTTGGAGGTCAAGCGCGCAGTGCAAAATGCCGATGTGAATGCCTTGCGCACCTGGGTGCGGCGCATCATGCGCGCCATGGAGGCGGAGCAAGTCTCCGAGTTGGTGGACAGTCTGAACGCCACGTCGTAACGCGCGCTGCAAATCGCTACACTTTCCCCTTCGCTTTTTGTCCCTCATTTTCATACACTCTTTCGCTATTGGTTTGTGCGAGCACCGCCCCATGCCCGAAACACCAGAACGCCCTCATAGTGAACGTCATCTGCGGCGTTTCACCGCCGCGTTGGAAAGCGGGGCGCTGACCGGCGTGCGACGCATGCTCAATGGGTTACATCCGGCGGAAATCGCCCATCTCCTGGAATCTCTGCCACCGGACGAGCGCGAATTGGCGTGGGAGTTGGTGTCTCCCGAGCACGAGGGCGATGTGCTGTTGCACTTGAGTGATGATTTGCGTGCCGCCTTAATCCGCGACATGGAGCCGCACGAGCTGGTGGCTGCGACCGAAGGCCTGGAAACCGACGACCTCGCTGATTTTCTGCGCGACGTACCCAGCGCGGTGGTGTCGGAAGTGTTGCGCTCCATGGATGAGCAGGACCGCGAGCGCCTCGAGGCGGTACTGTCCTATCCTGAGGACACCGCCGGTGGCTTGATGAATACCGATACCCTGACGGTGCGTCCCGATGTCACGCTCGATGTGGTGTTGCGTTATCTGCGCCGGCGCGGCGAAATCCCCGAGATGACCGACAGCTTGATTGTGGTCAAGCGCGACGACAGTTTTCTAGGCTTAGTATCGTTAACCGATCTGCTCACCAAAGACCCCTCTCTCACTGTCACTGAAGTGATGACCGAGGAACTGGAGGCCATCGACGCTATGATGCCGGCCAATGAAGTGGCGTCGCTGTTCGAGCATCGCGACCTCATTACCGCGCCGGTGGTCGATGAGCGCGGCAAATTGCTCGGGCGCATCACCATTGATGACGTGGTGGACGTCATTCGCCAGGAAGCCGATCACTCACTGATGAGTATGGCGGGTCTGTCTGACGAAGAAGATATGTTCGCGCCGGTGGCCAAGAGCGCGCGGCGACGTGCCGTGTGGTTGGGCGTCAATCTCGCCACTGCGTTTCTGGCCTCGTGGGTCATCGGGCTATTCGAGGCCACTATCCAGCAAGTGGTGGCCTTGGCGGTGCTCATGCCTGTCGTTGCCAGCATGGGCGGTATCGCCGGCAGTCAAACTTTGACACTGGTGATACGCGGCATCGCACTCGGCCAGATCAGCGGCGCCAACGCACGTCGCCTGCTGACCAAGGAATTGGCCGTGGGTACGCTCAATGGCGTTATCTGGGCACTGGTGGTGGGAATGGTCAGCGTGGCGTGGTTTGGCAATGCGCAGATCGGTTGGATCATCGGTTTGGCGATGGTGTTGAATCTCATCGCCGCCGCTTTGGCCGGCGTCACCATACCCTTGTTCCTACGTCGCGTGGGCGTTGATCCCGCCTTGGCCGGTTCAGTGGTGCTCACTACCGTCACCGATGTGGTGGGCTTCATGGTGTTTCTGGGCGTCGCGACGCTGGTGTTTATGTAAGCGTCGCTATCTTATACGTCCGGTGTTTTGCGGCGTGATTATTCTTGGTGTCGCAGCAAGATGTTCCCGAGTTCATCCAGCGTACCATGCCAGTTCGCGGCCACGTAGGTGGTGGATACCGCGTCGATGATCAACGCCGGACCCGCTATCTCTGCGCCGTGCTTGAGTTGTTCGCGGTGGTGGATGGGCGCCGCGGCGCTTACGCCGTACAGCATGCAGTGCGCGGGCGCGGCAAGCGAGCGTGGCGTGTGTGGTGAGAGTTGCAGCGCGGGCATGGCGCCGCGCAGTGCCACCCGCGCGTTGACCAATTCCACCGGCAAGGCTAGCCGATGGCCGTAGCGGGTTTGATGGGCGTGATGAAACGCCGCGGCGGTCGAGGTGGCATCCTGCCACGGCACGGTGAGTGAGTAGGACTGGCCATGATAGCGCGCGTCTACGGCGTATTCGACTTGGATGGCACTATCGGCGAGGCCTTCCGCGCGCAGCGCCGCGCGCCCCTGGGCGGCCAATTCCGCGTGCACCTGATCGAGTGCCGTGAGATCGACTTGATCCAGAGTCATATTGACGGTGCGTGACAGTCGTCGTCCGCGCGGCGCGGCCAACATGCCCAACGCCGAGAGCACCCCGGCGTGGATGGGCACCAGCGCCGCGCGCATGCCCAGCGCTTCGGCCAGCGCGCATACATGCAAGCCGCCGGCGCCGCCGAAGGACAAGAGTGTGTAGCCGCGCGGATCGATGCCGCGCTGGACCGAGATCACGCGCAGCGCATGGGCCATGTGTTCATTGGCGACCCGCACGATGCCCAGCGCCGCCTCTTCGGTGCTCAGGTGCAGTGCTTGGCCGATAGCGGCCACGGCGGCGCGTGCGGCGTCCGCGTCTAGCGACAGGCTGCCGCCGAGAAACGCATCGGGGCGCAAGCGGCCTAACACCAAGTTGGCATCAGTGACCGTGGGCAGTATGCCGCCGTGCCCATAACAGGCCGGGCCGGGCGCGGCGCCCGCCGACTCGGGGCCGACTTGCAATAGCCCGCCGGCGTCCAAGTGGGCGATGGAACCGCCGCCGGCCCCTATGGTGTGCATGTCGACCATTGGCACCGCGACCGGATAGGGACCGATGGTGCCTTCGCCGGTGAGGCGGATTTCACCGTCGATCAACGCCACGTCCGTGGAAGTCCCGCCCATGTCGAAAGTGAGCAAGTGGGTATGTCCGGCGCGCTCGCCTAGGTAGCGGGCGCCAGCCAGGCCGCCGGCCGGGCCGGAGAGCAACATGCGCACCGCTTGCTCGCCCGCTGACGCCGCGGCCAGCGTGTCGCCGGAGCTTTGCATCACCGCGATGTTGGCGGCCGGTAGGGCGGTGTCCAGTCGTTGCAGATAGCCTTGCACGATCGGTCCCACCCAGGCATTGAGCCAGGTGGCGATGCCGCGTTCATATTCCTTGTATTCGGGCAAGACTTGCGAAGAGCGCGATATGAAGATGCCCGGCGGGACGATGGCAGCAATGGCGCGCTCATGAGCATCGTCGAGAAATGCATACAGCAAATTGATCGCGACCGCTTGCGGGGCCAGGCGTTCCAGTTCGGCGCGCAAGTGTTGCAGGTCATCGTCTGTCAGTGGTTCGAGTAAGGTGGCGTCGGCGGCGAGGCGACCGCCGCTCTCCAAGCACAATTCGGGCGCTACCGGTGGGGCTTGCGGCGCGGGCTGCAATTCATAGAGCGCACGGCGGGCTTGGCGACCGATGCTCAGCAGATCCTTCAAGCCGCGGTTGGTGATGAACACCGTGCGCACGCCCTTGCCTTCCAGGGCGGCATTGGTGGCCACGGTGGAGCCGTGCACCAAGCGCAGTCCGGCATCCGTCAGGCCCAGCTCGCGTAGGCCGGTGAGGATGGCGAGTTCGGGCGCCTGCGGCGTGGACAATACTTTGTGTATGCGCAGCCGCTCCCCGTCGAATAAGACGAAATCGGTGAAGGTGCCGCCCGTGTCTACGCCCAGATACATGTTAGAGTTGGAACCATTCCGTGGTTGAGATGCCATTTATGGCGTCCTATTATAGGCTGCGTTTGCGCGCCGGCCAGCCACGATAACCCAGTCACGCGAATTACCGGCGCTGTTCCAAAGGATGGGAATGTCATGAGCGACACCGCGCTGATCAAACTCACCAATGTCTATCGCTATTACGGTGATACGTGCGCCCTGCACGACGTTAGCCTCGAAGTCGACAAGGGCGAAGTGCTCGGTTTGTTGGGGCCCAATGGTGCCGGGAAATCCACGACGCTGCAAATCATCAGCGGCAATCTCGCGCCCAGCGCCGGGCAGGTGTGGGTGAACGGCATCGACTTGCTCGACAAACCCAAAGCGGCCAAGGCTGGCTTGGGGTATCTGCCCGACCAGCCGCCCTTGTACCGCGAGTTGACGGTGGACGAATTTTTGACTTACTGCGCGCGCTTGAATCGCATACCCGTCGCGCAGCGTCGCGTCGCGCTGGATACCGCCAAGCAGCGCTGCGGCCTCACCGAAGTGGGGCGGCGTTTGATCGGCAATCTCTCCAAGGGTTATCAGCAGCGCGTCGGTATCGCTCAAGCGATTATCCATTCCCCGCCGGTGGTGGTGCTCGATGAGCCCACGGTCGGCCTCGATCCCTTGCAAATGCGCGAGATCCGCGCGCTGATCCGCGAATTGAGGCGCGAGCACGGCGTGATCCTGTCCACTCATATCCTGCCCGAGGTGCAGGCGGTGTGTGATCGGGTGCAAATCATCAATCGCGGCAAGTTGGTGTTGAATGACACCATCGAAGGGCTAGGTCGACGTATGCAGCATGGCTCGAGCCTGCTCATCGCCGTGCGCCAGCCCCCGAGCGAGGCGCAGTTGGCCGCCGTACCGGGCGTCGAACAAGTCGAATCCCTGGGCGAGGGACGTTTTCGTCTGCATCATCTGCTCGACCGCAGTCCGGCGGAAGCCGTGGTGGAGCGCGCCGTCAGTGAGGCTTGGGGTTTGTATGAGTTGGTGCCGGAGCGTCTCTCGTTGGAGCAGATTTTCGTGGACATCGCGACCAGCGATTCGGCGTCCAGTGCGGAGGCCGCGTGATGATCGCGCATATCGCTGCCCAGGAATTTCGCCGTTTGTTCCTCTCGCCGCTGGCATGGACGGTGTTGGCGGTGGTGCAATTCATCATCGCATATTTCTTTTTGAGCGCCGTGGACAACTATCTGCTGTGGCAGCCACGCCTCGCCGCCATCGAGGGCGCGCCGGGCGTCACCGACTTGGTGGTGGCACAGGTCTACGGTTCGTCATCGCTACTGTTGTTATTCGCAGTACCGCTGATGACCATGCGTGTGATCAGCGAGGAACGCCGCGCGCAGACCCTGGCAGTGCTGTTTTCCGCGCCCTTGTCCATGACCGAAATCGTGCTGGGAAAGTATCTCGGGGTGCTGGGTTTCTTCCTGGTGCAGGTCGCGTTGATCGGCGTCATGCCCTTGTCGTTATTGCTGGGCGGCGGCTTGGATTTCGGTATGTACGCGGCTGGGCTGTTGGGCATCACATTGTTGGTGGCCAGCTTCATCGCGGTGGGCGTGTTTATGTCGGCGCTCACCGCACAACCCACCATCGCGGCGGTGAGTACCTTCGGCATATTGCTGTTGTTGTGGATCGTCGATTGGGCCGGCCAGGCGCGCGCTGACGAAATGAGCGGCACACTGGCGCACTTCTCGATGCTGCGTCATTACGAGGTGCTGTTGAAAGGCGTAGTCAATTCCGCCGATGTGATTTATTACCTATTGTTCATCGTCACGTTCCTGATCTTGAGCGTACGACGCTTGGACGCGGATCGATTGCAGCATTGAGTCCTCCAGGATGTTGAACTAACCATGAAGGTGACTTCTCGTACCCGGCGCATGACGCGCTGGCAAAATATCGTCTTCGTGGTGCTATTGCTGGCCGTGGTCGGTTTGCTGGGCTGGCTGAGCGCGCGTTACAACTATGAGGCGGATTGGACGGCCGGTGGGCGGCGCTCCCTGTCCGAAGCCAGTGTGATGTTGCTGGGCAAGTTGGAGGGGCCGGTCACGGTCACCGCCTATGCGCGCGAGGCGACCGAGCAGCGCCAACCCATCCGCGATATGATCGCGCGCTATCAACGTTACAAATCGGATCTGGCGTTGCGGTTTGTCGATCCCGACGCCGAGCCGGCGCGGGCCCGCGAGCAAGGAATAAGCACCGACGGCGAGTTGGTGCTGGAGTATCAACAGCGCAGTGAACGCATCAAGCCTTTCGAGCTGGCCGAACAGCACCTCACCAATGCCCTGCAACGCTTGGCGCGCGGCGGCGAGCGGTGGCTGGTGTTCATCGAGGGGCATGGCGAGCGGCGCGCGCAAGGTCAGGCTAATCACGATCTGTCCGCGTGGGCGCGCGAATTGGAGAGCAAAGGCTACCAGACGCGGGTTATGAATCTGGCCGAGACTGCGGTGATCCCCGACAACACTACGGTGCTGGTGATCGCTGGTCCACAAGTCGACTGGTTGCCGGGAGAGGTGCAGGCGCTGCGCGATTATGTGCAACGCGGCGGCAACTTGTTGTGGTTGAGCGATCCCGGCTCGCTCCATGGTCTGGAGTCCATAGCCGAGCAATTGGGTGTGCGTTTTCACAATGGCATTGTCGTTGATCTCACTAGCCAAGCCTTGGGTATACAAAGCCCGGCCATCGCCGCCGTGACCAATTACATCCCGCATCCCATCACGCGCGACTTCGCCTTGCTCAGCGTGTTTCCGGTGGCCGCGGGCTTGGAAGTCAAGTCGCCCGAAGGGTGGCGGGCGGAGCCTTTCTTGATCACCAATGAGAACAGTTGGGTGGAGAGCAGCGACTTGGCCGGCGCCATCGCTTTCGATGCGGACAGTGGCGATGTGCGCGGGCCGGTAACGATAGGCGTGAGCCTGAGTCGTGCGCTCGCTGACGGTGAGCAGGAAGCTGCCGCCTCGCAGGTCGGCGCTAGCCAACAGCGCGTGGTGGTGATCGGCGACGGCGACTTTCTTTCCAATCGTTACTTGGGTAATGTCGGTAATCTCGATCTGGGAATGAACATGGTGAGCTGGTTGGCGCGCGACGACAGCTTCATCAATATTCCCGCCAAGACCGCGCCTGATGTGGCACTGACCTTGACGCCGGTGATGGTGGCGCTGATCGGCTACGGTTTTTTGCTGGGTGTGCCCGCGCTGTTGCTGGGCACCGGGTTGGTCATATGGTGGCGGCGGCGCAAGAGGTAGGATGATGGGTGCGCGGAGCTGGCTCAATCTTGCACTCTTATTCATCGTGGCGCTGTTGGTCGCGTTGTTGGTGTATGAGCCGGGCAAAGAGCAGGTGCCCGCTACGACGCTCACTACGCTTAAGAAAGCGGACATCGATCGCATGGTCATTGCGCGGCATGGCGGCGAGGCACTACACTTCGAACGACGTGAGGGGATGTGGTGGTTGGTCGAGCCTATCATCGTGCCAGCCAATCCGGTGCGCTTGCAAGCCATCTTGCAGGTCGCCGGTGCTGAAAGTCTGAGCCATTTTCCGGTCGAGGGCCGAGATCTCGGTGACTTCGGCTTGGTGGAGTCCCCTGTGCGCCTCACGCTCAATGCGACCGAACTGCGCTTCGGTGGCGTGTCACCCCTGGATCAGCGCCGCTATGTGCAAGTGCATGAGCGCGTGCATTTGATTGCCGATGGTGTGTTCTATGATTTGGTCGAGCCTTTGTCTGCGCTGGTGAGCCGCGCCTTGCTGCCGCCCGGTGTGGACATCGAAAGTGTGAGTGTGCCGGCCTTCGCGGTGAGTAAAACGCCTGCAGGTGAGTGGCGAGTGCAGCCGCCTATGGAGACTGTTTCCGCCGACACCGTGCAACGCTGGCTGCAAGGCTGGCGGGATGCGCATGCCTTGCAGGTGGCGCCGTACACGGCAACAGCGGGCCTGGGCAATGTGGTCGTGCATTTGTCCGGTCAAGACACACCGTTGACTTGGCGTATCGTCAAGCGCGAACCTGAGTGGGTGTTGGCGCGGCCGGAGCTGGGTTTGCAATATCATTTTGGTCGCGCACAAGCAGAGGAGTTATTGCACTTGATGCCGATGTCGCCGCCTGACGCGGCAGCGCGGGAATAGAACAGCGCGATGCCCGAGTTGCCGGAAGTCGAGACGACGCGTAGCGGGATCGCCCCATATGTCGAGGGCAAGCGTGTCACCCACGTGGTGGTGCGCGAATCTCGTTTACGCAGGCCTATCGCGCCGCAATTGGCGACGGAGTTGGGTGGCGCGGTCGTGGAATCCGTGACGCGACGCGGCAAGTATCTGTTGCTGCGCACGCACTCCGGCACCTTAATCGTGCATCTGGGTATGTCGGGGAGTCTGCGCATCGTCGATGTTGGCGAGGTCGCGGAGAAACATGATCATGTCGATATTGTGTTTGCGGAGGGCAAGGCGTTGCGTATGCGCGACCCACGCCGCTTTGGTCTCATGGTATGGACCCGCGAAGATTCTTGCGACCATGCCCTACTCAATTCGCTCGGCCCTGAACCGCTAGATCCTGCCTTCGACGGCGATTGTCTATATGCGCAGGCACGTGGCCGGCGGGTGGCGGTGAAGTCGTTCATCATGGACAGTCGCGTAGTGGTCGGTGTCGGCAATATCTACGCCAATGAAGCGTTGTTTGGTGCCGGTCTCCGGCCGAGCACACCGGCGGGGCGGGTCAGTCGCATGCGTTATCAGCGCTTGGCCGAGGAGATCAAGGCGGTGTTAACGGCGGCGATACGCCAGGGCGGCACTACCTTGCGCGACTTCGTCGGCGGGGAGGGCAAGCCGGGCTATTTCAGTCTGCAATTGCAGGTCTATGGTCGCGAAGGCGAGCCGTGTCCGCGTTGCGGACGCGCGGTGAAAGTCTCCCGCCTGGGGCAACGCTCGACTTACTATTGCACGTCTTGTCAGCGCTAACCGCGTGTGCTGTCGGTGGCGGTAGGGGGTGAAACCCACCATAGTCAAGCCAGGTAGCAGCGGCCCCTCAAAGAAATCAAGAAAGGCTAGCCCGTGATGAAGTTTAATTTCATGCCCCTGTTCGATCGCGTCGTGTCGGTGGTGTTCGGGGTGATGATGGTGGTTATCGTCATCGCTCTCATCATGGGCGTGCTGAGCCTGGTGCTGGACATGGGCCACCTATGGGCGGAGAAGAAATTACGCGACGGTTATCACCTGGTCATTTCCGATCTGTTGACGCTGTTCATCATGATCGAGCTGCTGCGCTCCATCGTGGAGTACTTCAGCACTAAGCGTTTGCGCATGACCTTCATCGTGGACGCAGCCATCGTATTCGTGTTGCGCGAAGTGATGATCAAGCTCTTCGAACACAAGATCCAGCCCGATGAACTCTATGCGATGAGCGCGCTTTTATTGGTGCTGGCAGTGCTGCGCATCGGTTGTGTGTTGCTTTATCAGCGTGACACGCAGCTCGATCATGAAATGAAGGTTAAGAATCAGGATGATTGAAGCAGACTTGGTGACCTTTTAGGGCGGCGTCGCCTCGTTAGCGGTGGCGCCCAATTCTTCGGTGGCGGATTCAGGCTCTGTGACTGAGTCTTGGCTCCGATGCAGGAGCATCTGCGTGCGCACGCGGATGATGACGCCGCCTTCTTCTAAGGTCAGGGTCTCCGTCACGCCGGTGAGATCGCCCATGTTGTTGCCGAGTTGATGGTTGCGCGGGTCGCGAGGGTCGAACATCAGATGGGTGATGCCCTTGATGTTGGCCAATAAGGATTCCCCGTCAGGGGCGCCGTGGGGAAGCGGAAAGACGTCACGCTTGACGGCAAGCATGGTGCGTCCGGGCCATTGACTGGCCGCCCTGAAGTCAGCTTCCATGTCGGCGGCCTCTTCCGCCAGTTTTTGTATCAATTTGTCTTGCGGGTTCAACAGTTGTCCTGCGACGGCCAGCGCTCGCCCTTTGTCGCCGACCATGAAAGAAGTGCCCACCACGAAGATCAAGGCGAGTACTAGGCCGCGCTGCCGGAGCAGACCGTCCCCGGGGATAGACTGGTTTAATTTGACGAGATAAGGCGTCCCGCGGTAGAGCAAGAGTGCGCAAGCAATCAACACCCAGGCCTCGTTGGCCGCCGCCAAGCCGAGCGCTGTCCCGACGAGCAGCATTAATCCCACCGGGTCGGAGGTCAGAAAACGTCGATCCAGCCAGCATAGGCAGGCAAGCAACGCGGCGATCAAGCCGCCGATGATCCAACTGGGTTCGGCGAGGCCCGCCGTGGGGTAATGGGCTTGCGCTAAAGTCAGTAAGGGGTTGTGTCCCCATTCTATGGTCTTCCAGCCGCCGCGCAGTATCAGCAGTACCGTAGTGACGAGCGCCAAGCCCGCGAGCAGCTGCCGTTTCAGGCGGGGGTCGATGGGGTGTTGGTGCCAAGTCAGCGCCAGCGCGAGGGGGTAGGCCAAGCCGATCGGATGCAGCGTGACAGTGACCCCCACCCACAACAATTGCACGAAAAACCAGCCCCCGAAGGCCCGCTGCGCGCGCTGATAGGCATCGTTGAGCCACGCGCCCAGCGCGAATGCCAGGAGCAAATAGACGCCCGTGCCGATAGCGTCTATCTCATTGAGCAGGTAGGGAGAAATCAGCAGTAACGCGCTGGCGATGAGGGCGCTCTCCTCATCGGCGCTGCGTTTGCTCCAGCGATAGAGCAAGGCAATGGCGGCAAAGGCGAGCACGAGGGTGAAGACTTTCGCAGCCAGTAGGCTGCCCGGCCAGTAGGCGCCGAGTGGTATGAACAGCAGGGCGCGAAAGTCGGGGACGCCCAGCATCACGATGGGATTGGCGATATTGTCGAAAATGGACCAAATCAAAAGCAAGCCGCGCGCGGCGCCTTCGTCTAGGCCATAGGGGGCGGTGCTGATGAGTCCCAACGCGAGTACCAAGCCACCCCAGCCGAGTAAAGCCAATAGCCCCCAATAGCGTACTAAATGCTGCGAAATCGTGTGTGTCATGCTGTCAGTAGTCATCTTGAATAGAGTACGTGCTGTCGTGGAGGGGCGTATTTTCAGCTAATGCGTCAGAGGGCGCAACAAAACAATATATTTGTGTCGGGTCGGGAGATGGTCTTCAGGGGCGAGCTATCAGACAACTGGTGTACGGCGTTAGGCCCGGACGGCGGCAGCGCTGTAAATTTTATAAAACGTTAAAAACTTTAGTGAAATAATCCTTGCCTATAGCCACAGTATTTATAATACTATAAATCGTGCGCACAAAAATCATTTTAATTGGTCGGGTTGTACTAAGAACGAGAGGAGATGCAGGATGATTAGCAAGAGAAGCGTTGCCGATGATGATGCCCTGGTCGTGATTGCTCTGGGTTTAATTTGTGTGGTTTTACTTGCAGTTGCAAGATCTATGACGATGTAGTCAGGGGCGGTGATGCCGCCCCCCGTGCCGGCCCGGGCTGTTCTGGTAGGGCCGTTGGCGTAGCGGGGAGAGTGCGTTGCGGTAAGCCAGTGTCTGGGCCGCAATGCCTAGAAAAGGAGGCTGAATACCATTCAGCCTCCTTTTCTATTTCGCCCCATAGGGGAGGGGGCGGTGGCTGGATCGCGCGTTGGCCGGTTTATGGGGTAGGGCGGGGAACCTTTGCTGGAATGGGGGCTCATTTAAAGAGTGGTGGATAGTCCGCGACCTACATGGCGCCGAATTTGAGCCGTTGAGTAGCGGCTCCGCTCTGATATACTTCGGGCGAAGCAGGAGTGTTAGGTCGTGTGGTATTTAAATACAGCGCTGTCGTCGCTGCGTGAAGGCGCGGCGATGTTGAACTACTCAATCGCGAATTTTGTCACTAGCGAGAAGGACAATACGCTACTCGGTATCGACATGAGTATCGAGGGGCTGCGTTCTCAAACCTATAGCTATTACATTTTCGGCTTTCTGATTGTTTCCCTTATAATTTTTTCTGGAATTATTTATATTTATATGCCGAGAGGGCGGGGGCGGCTCAAGATAGGCGAAAAGATCATGTTCGGTGCCATCATGATGGGGGTGGTGCTCGCGATATTCATCGGGTGGCTGCAACTGGTCGAAGGCTACCTCATATAGGAGTGCATGCGATGAGAGAATTCGTTGAAAATTTACCGGATGGCTGGACGATCTATGTGTGGATTATCGTTTCCGGTTTCATTTTGGTTGGGGTGGTCGTCATGCTGCGTTGGGCGGCCAAGAATTCTCAGTTCGATGAGGATATTAAATACACTGTGTTCTCGGAAGATGACGAGGATAAGATGACCCCGGAAGATTTTGCGAAATATCGTGAAGTCATGAAAAAGCAGGAAGAATTGCGGGAAGAGTATCTGGAGCGTAAGGCCCAGAAGCGCGCGGCGAAGCATGCGGGCCGGTGAAAAAAACATCCTCATCGTTATTGGTGCTCTGGTCATAGTCATGATGGGCTATCGGGCCATGCATATGACGGCTGATGAGCCCGATCCCGGCATCCCTTTTTATACCACCGCGACGGCGGAGATGAAGCGCGAGGCTGAGATCGTCTATAAGGATAACGACTGCTCTAATTGCCATGCTTTGTGGATGGTGCGCAATATGCTGGAAAGTGTGCCAGCGCCCCCCTTGGATGGCATTGGGTCGTTGCGCGATGAGCAGTGGTTCTATAGTTATTTTTCCGCCGAGAATCCCCAGGCAATCTTGCCGACTCGCCTCAAAGAGGAATACCGCATGCCGTCGTTTGCGCACCTGAGTGAGCGAGATCGTCGCTTGCTGGCGGCATACATGAGTAGCCTCAAAGTGGAGTCCTGGTACCTCGACGAGGTCAAGCGCACCGAGTACGAAAAGTTGACCGGAAAGAAATATCAGTCGGAGAGTCATGAAGCGGGCATTCAAAATTAGGCTGGCTGATGTGGGGATGGCGATCGTCGCGGTGCTGGTCGGCGCGGGTATCGTCTACGCAGGCGATAAGTTGTTCGGGATCACCCTGGAACATTATTACGGCGTGGGGACGTTCACCCCGATTTGGGTGCTCACGCTATTCTTTGTGCCTTTTGTCGCGGGCGTGGTGGTTTCTCTGATTTACGGTTTGGGCGGCAAGGTGCTAGCCCATTTGTCGCCGGTGATCGTGCGACTGTACAGCTACTACGAAATTCAATCCGGAGCGCCGCTGCCCGAAGGCGCCTTGCTGTTGCCTATGGCCTATTGGATATTGATCGTGATCGTGGCGGCGGAGTTCGCCGCGTTTGGCGGCGTGGTGGGTGAAATCGTGGTGAAGAGAACCTATGGCCGCACGCCTAAGGAGCGGCTGCACAGACTGCATAAGAAGTATAAGAAGGCGCCGTTGTCGGCGCGGGTTGACGTGGATGTGCCGCCTATGCGCGAGCCGGGTGGGGTGAAGAAATGAGCGCGCGATTACCGCATGGCATGCCTCCCTTGAAGGAGCAAGACGTAGAACGCCGTCGCCAGTATTTGGCGGCGACCTTTGTGACCTGCGTGGTACTTAGTTTGGTGGGCGGTACCATCCACGTGCTGGAGCTAGGTTCGAACCGCATGCATCAGATACGTGACAAGGCGTCTTATGATCTCGCAGATCAGGAATCACGGTTACGCGGCGCGGGTGAGGATAATTTACGGCACATTGCGCATGAGCAGCGACGTCTAGCGATCTCTACGTATAGTGAGGCCGAGGCGCAAGCGCTGCTCGCGCCGGAGCAGTGGCAGGCGCTTGAGGTCATGATTGAAATTCCCGCCGGTGAATTCATCATCGGCACCGATAATTTACGCGCCGATCCGCAGGATCACCCGCAGCGAAAAGTCAGTTTGCCAGCCTATAAGATCGACAAGTACCCCGTAACCAATGCGCAGTACGCCCGTTTCCTGGCGGCCACCGGACATCGTCCGCCGCTGCACTGGTCGAAGGGGAAGATTCCCTCTGGATTGGCGATGCATCCGGTGACCATGGTGTCTTGGTTCGACGCGAAGAAATACGCTGAATGGGCCGGAAAGCGCTTGCCCACGGAGACGGAATGGGAGCGCGCGGCGCGCGGGGTGGATGGGCGACGCTGGCCGTGGGGGAATAAGATGGACCCTGCCGTGGTTAACACGTATTATCGCGTGGGTACGACTACGCCGGTTGATGCGCTCCCTGGAGGGGCGAGCCCCGAAGGGGTGTTCGATATGGCGGGCAACGTGAGTCAATGGGTGGCGGATGATTTTCTCCCCTATCCCGGTTCACAGGCGCCAGAGGGCATGTTTCGCGCCAAGGCGCCGAAACTCCCTGAGTCGGGCTCCGAGCGGGCGATGAAAGTGGTGGATTTCGTCGAAACCGATGAGCGCTACAAGGTGTTGCGTGGAGGCTCTTGGAAAAGCGACCCCTTCTCAACGGCCAGTTATCACCGCAATTTTTCCTGGCCCCACTTCGCTTCGGACTTTTTTGGATTTCGCTGTGCCCAAGATGTCAATTCATAACGTTAAATTTGCCATGCGGGCTCTGGCTGCGGTGCTGTCGATCGCGCCAATGTTGATGCCGGCGACTGCCTCGGCGGCGGATAGTTATCGCTGGCTGCATGTGACCATCGATACACCGTGGGCGATCTTCCTGTTCCTCTTGCCGATGGTTCTGATCCCCGTCGTGTTGATGGCGATACTTTATTGGCGTTTTACCTTCCGCCCTGTGGATGAGAACAAGGGTCGCGGGCGGCCCAAGTCCGAATCCGAGGGAGTCGAGTAGTTGCAGCAACGATAAGAACATGGGGCGGATGATGACGAGCAGTATGCGGGATGCATGGTGGGTAGGCTTGCGCAAGGAGCTTTTGGCTTTGTTGTTCGGTGTGTTTCTGTTAGGCGGGTGGTCAAGCGTGGCCAAAGCCGAGGATGCCGCTGACGTATTGCGTGGCTTCACCGAGCAGCAGATCGCCGCCCAGAAAGCCGGACGGGTGAGTGATGAGCGCAAGCATCAAGTCATGTTTATCATGGGATTCTTGCTGCTGATCGGTGTTATCACTACTGCCTCGCTGGGTGTCGCGATGGTGTTGTTCGGCAAGAAAGTATTCGTTGCGCACATGGTCAGCGCCGGCTTCAGCGTGTTTTTGTCGATTGCGCATGCCGTCACGGCTATCGTGTGGTTTTTTCCTTTCTAACGCGGCGCGCGTTCCTTCTTCATGTGGACGCGTGCGACGCTCGCTCAAGCTGATTCCTCGCTCGTAACCTCTTGGTGGGCTCGCCCACTGGTCTTGATCTATTTCTTCGCCGGTATGACCGGCATCGCTTATGAAGTGCTGTGGGTGCGCATGTTGGCGCTCCAGTTCGGCGTCAGCATCTTCGGCATGGTCGTTACCGTGGCGGCCTTTATGGCCGGGCTGGGCGGCGGCAGTTTGCTGGGGGCGTGGCTGAGCCGGCGCGTGACGCGGCCGTTGCTGTTCTTTGCGGCGCTGGAAGGGGGCGTGGCGTTGTATGCGCTAGGCATGCCTGAGCTGTTCCAATGGGTCGATCCCGGGCTGAGTGCTGGCATGGCCGACGCGGACTTGTCGCAGTGGTATGCGGTTCAGGCGCTGGTGTCGTTTCTGGTGCTGTCGCTGCCGGCGTTGGCGATGGGGGTGGGTTTTCCCATCGTCTTGCGCGCCTTCGCGGCCAGTCCAGTTACCTTGGCCAAGATATATGGTTTCAACACCTTGGGCGGTGCCGTGGGGGCGTTGGTACCGTTGGCATTGCTGCCTGAGTTGGGCTGGAGTGCGGCACTGTATGTTGCTGTGGCGGGCGGATTGTCGGTTGCGGTGGCGGCGTTGGTGCTGGGTTTGCGATTGCCGCCTGTGCCGGAGCACTACACCGAAGCAGGCGCGGCGCGGGCGCGTCCCGCGCTGCTCGATATGGTGATGTACGCGGGAGTCGGCGCGGCCGCATTGATGTTGCAGGTGGGTTGGACGCGTTTGTACGGCATGCTGCTGCTGCGCACCGAGTATGTTCTCGCCATTATCCTCTGCGTGTTTCTGATCGGGATAGGTGTGGGTAGTGTCGTGGTGCGAGATCGCACTAAACCGGCCTGGTTGGCGTGGTTGCCGCCTTTGGCGGCGGCGTTCGCGTTATTGAGTTTGTGGGCCTTACCCTGGTTGGCACAGTGGGCCGATCAACGTCAATATGACTCGTTGTTCTCGTCCTTGGTGTGGCAAGGACTGGCATTGGCCTTGCTCACTTTGCCCGTGACGTTGCTGTTGGGCGCGTGGCTGCCTTTGCTCAGCAATCAACTCAGCCGTGATGGGCGGGTCGGCGGCGCATGGCTCTATGGCGCCAATTCAGTGGGGGCGGCGCTAGGGGCGTTGCTCGGTGGTTTTGTGTTGGTGCCCGACTTGGGGACACCTGCCACTATTGGGGTCGCGGCCTTGTTGTTGTTCGTCTGCGGCGTGGTGTTGGCGCGAGCCTGGCGGGCCAGCTACGCGGCGCCGTTGCTGGTCGGTTTATTGGTGCCTGTCACCAGCTTGCCGGAGATCCATGTGCTACTGCCTAAGACACAGGCAGGGACCCGCGACTTGGCGGTCTATGAGGATGCGCTGGCTATCACGCATGTCGTCGAACAGCCGGATGGCCAGCGCTTGCTGTTGGCGGATATGCGCTGGATGGATGCCTCTACGGAGCCTGCCGCCGTGGCCGCGCAACAAAATCAGGCGCGCTTGCCATTATTGCTGCATCCTGCCCCCAAGTCGGTGCTGTTTCTGGGCATGGGGACGGGTATCTCAGTGGCCGGCGCCACGGCGTTTCCCGAGGATTTGGCCTTGACGGCGGTTGAGGTGTCGCAGGGGGCGATCGATGCCGCGCGCGAGTGGTTCGCGCCCCTGAATCAGGGCGTGATGGAGCGGGTACAGGTGGTGCGAGACGATGCGCGCCGCTTTTTGCGGGCGGATACCGGGCGCTACGATGTGATTATCGGTGACCTCTTTCACCCCGATTTGGCCGGTCGCGGTAACCTGCTGTCAATCCAGCAATTTCAGCGCGCCCGGGAGCGCCTCGCGCCGGCGGGGGTGTTCGTGCAGTGGGTGGCGCTCAATCAATTCGATCTGCACTCTTTGCAGGTCGTCCTACGCAGTTTTAAGCGCGCCTTTCCGCATTCCATGTTGTTCATCGACGGCTTTCGTCTCGCGCTGGTCGGCGTTCATGAGGCGTGGCAAGGGGTGCCGGCGATGCGGGGGCGCCTGGACGCCATGACGCCCGCGGAGCTGAGTAAAGCAACGGGTGGAGAGGGCGTATGGACGTGGCTGGGCCGTTATTGCGGAGAAATACCGAGTAGCGAGGGTCCGGTACAGGATGAGTGGCGGCCCAAAGTGGAATTCATGCTGCCGCGGGCGCGCTATGCAGGGACGGTGGATCTCGCGGGGCTCCTGGACAATATATTGACGCGGCGACCCGCCGTCGAGCGTGCCGCCGAGGAGTTGGGGGTGGCGGCGCGTGATCTTCCCGCCTTCGAGCCGGCTTATGTGGCGACCGAGCTGGCGGTGCGTAGCTGGCAAGCGGCGATGCGTGGCCAAGGCGGGCAGTCCCAGCGTTTGCTGCGCATCGCCTATGAGGCCAATCGTCAGGATCGCTGGATCGGCTTTAGCTTGGCGGATCAGATGTTGCTCTCGCTCCCCCAGGCGGTGCGCGAGGGTTGGGATGAGCGTGAGGCCTTGGAGGCGGTGATCGCGGTGCGTCCCGATCACGTGGGGGCGCTGAAGGAATTGTGGCGTCTGGCGCGCGTGGATGAGAATCATATACTGGCCGAACAATATCGTGAGCGGATAATCCAGGCCAGCCCATTGGAGCGGGAAGTGCAGGCGGCCAGCGGTGGGGCGGCTCATGAAGAGACCAGCCAGGGCTTGTGATCGGCGCAAACTTCACGTGGCGTTATTAGCTGCATATGTTGCATCGCAACCACGTCGGCGCGTCGTGTATCTGACTAGGTCCTGCGCGAGATTAATTCGAATGTCTATATATATATGGAATAGAATGCACCGCAAGTCGCGCGCGCAAAATTTAGTTTTCGGTCGGGCGAACTGTTGACGAAGTTATCTTGAGGGGTGTATGGTTTCGGCATTGAGCTATATGCCCTAGGCGTCACCCAACCATTTTGTGGCTACAAAGAATGGTGGCCAGCGATACTCGGGATAGCTCGGAGGGGGAATCTTTCAATCCATAAGAGGGTGGAGGGTAATATGGAAAATAAGCTCACGTTTGGGCGTCTCTTTTTTGCGGCTTTAATTCCAGCTTTTACGACCGGCATGGGCAACGGTAGCGTGTTTGGCGCTGCTGTCATGTGTGCTGTCGGCCGTGGTAGCTACGAGAGCTGGGGTGGATGGTATGGGGAAGCGTACAACCCGGCGACGTTCTCAGGCTTCGTCGATTGGATGATGCTCGTGTTTGGGCTCGCATTCGCCATCATTTTCGTTGCGGCCATGATCAAACACGGCCAGGTTGAGTCGCAACGCGACAATAGTGCGTGGTGATTTTTCGAATCTTTGTGAAAGAGAGATAGAAGGAGACAATCATGGCTGCATTCGCTGCAACCTGCGGCATTTTGTTGGCGTTTTCTAGCATGTGGTTTTCATGGTACCTGCTAAATAAGATGACCGAGTAGAAGGTAGCAGGAAGGTATCGTTTGGGTTGATGTTAGAGCTTATAGGGAGAGAGTAATCATGCTATTCAAATTTCTCTTCGCGAAAAACGAAGATATCCCGCCAGGCTCGGCGGCGGTGTTCTTCGGGTTTTCGTCTATTCTTTGGTTTATTATCGGAACGGGATTGGGGTCTTTTAACGCCGCCAAGTTGGCGTTTCCTGATTTTGCAACCGGCGTCGAATTGTTCGCCTTCGGTCACATGCGCCAGGTGCACGTGCTGGCGGTGATCCTGGGGTGGATATCCATGGCATTCGCCATGACAATGATGTACATGACCCCGTCGCTGGGTAACACCAAGCTGTGGTCGGAGAAGCTCGGTCTGTGGACGGCGTTCAACTGGAACATAGGTCTGAGCCTGGGGCTGATCCTGCTGTGGATGGGCATTACCTCGGGCCGTGAATACTCTGACTTGATCTGGCCCATCGATCTGGTCGTGGTGTTCGGAGTGCTGGTGCCGCTCGGTATTAATGTGTGGATGACCATCGCTCATCGAAGAACCCAAGGTATCTATATCACCAACTGGTTCTTCGGTTCTTGTATCTTCTTCGTCATTATGGTGTTCCTGGTGGGTCAATCCGCCGAGATGTTCAATCTGACCGGCTTGACTGAGGCTTACCTCACCTTTTGGTTCGCACATAATGTATTAGGGTTGTGGATTACACCGGTTGCTGCCGCAATCGCGTATTACACGATACCCAAGTTGACGGGCAACCCGCTGTACTCGCATCGCATCGGCCACTTGCACTTCTGGTCGATCATTGCGTTCTACTCAACGCCGGCTGCTCACCACTTGATGTCGACGCCGCTGCCGGAATGGCTGAAGTCGTTCGCTTCGGTGGAAGGCGTGCTCATCCTCATACCCGCGGTGGCTTTCGTCGCCAACATCCTCCTGACCATGAAAGGTCGCTGGAGCATGTTCGTGGAGAACATTGAGATCAAGTTCTCCGTGACCGGTGTGTTGCTGGCCATCCCCCTCAATATGCAGGGCGGCTTTCAGCAGACTCGCGCCATCAACTGGTATATCCATGGCACTGGCTGGATCGTGGCGCATGCTCACCTGGCCTTGTTGGGGATGTCTACCGCACTTGAGATCGCAGCCGTTTACTTTGGTCTGCAGCAGATGTTGAGAAGGAAGTTGTATTCCCTGGCACTAGCCAACTTCCACTTCTGGTTCTTCATCATCGGCTTCTGCATCTACTGGATCTCGATGACCATTGCCGGCCTGATTCAAGGTGCCGGTAAGATCTACGAGGTGCCTTACATCGATGTGGTCATTGCGGAGCATCCGTACATGATCGCTCGCTGGGTGGGTGGTTCGATGGTGTTCACCGGTAATATGGTTTGGCTCTATAACATGTACATGACGGCCCGCGAAGGTACAGTGGTGCCCAAGGGTCGGTACGCGCATGAGCTGGCATACGAGCGTTAATCGAACGCTTGGTTTGCGGCAAATAATCGAGGCCAAGGCTGTGTGTTGGTAACATTAACCCAGCCGAGATTACCCCCCCCGCCGAGGGGGCGGGGGGTACAGCTAACCAGGGGAGGATATTACGTGGCATTCAGACAATATAAGCTAGGTACTGTCGGTGTCGGGTTGATGCTGGGGTTGTCTATGACGATCACCCTCATGCTTCCCAGCTTTGACTTCCGCTCAGCCGAGTCAACATGGGTAGGTTTGGATAAGGCTCTTTCTAACGGACGATTGATCGGCTTTAGTTACGAAGATCCGTTGGTGCGAGGGGCTAACAAGCCTATTACCGTCATTTTGAAAGAGGATCCGAAAACGGGGGCGACCATCGATCCTCCGATTCGTGCTTATGTATATAAGCCGGGCACGCCGTTTGCCTCACCTATCAACCACCCGGATAACCTCGGTCCGACTGTTAAGAGTCTGGGCGTTGAGCGTGGCAAGATCGATCAGGCGGCCAAGGCTAGCGGCGCGGTCTTCACCATCGAGTATGCGGATGTGAACGGCCAGGAATGGGCCTATCCAGTCAATGCGACGGCGGTCAAAGGCTGGTCGCCTGATGCTGCTTTGGCAACGGCGGGGGACCAAAACAGCCGCTACGTCGGTCGGGGTAAGACGGTCTACATCACTGAAGGTTGTTGGTGGTGTCACACTCTGCTGCCGGAGCAAACCCAAGATTGGCAGGTGTTTGGGGCGCCTCCTTACCTGGGTGACTTCAACGGTGAAATGCCGACGGCTTTCGGTTCTGACCGTAAGGCGCCAGACATTCTTCACGTCGCATCCAGAAACTCCTCGCGTGAGTGGATGATGATGCATTTCTTCAACCCTCGTTTGGTGCAGCCGAACTCGATCATGCCCCGCTTTGATTATTTGTGGGGACGTGTGGACGTCGACGGCAACAAAATCGACTTTAAGAAATGGCGTGCCGAGTACGATGAGTATCGGCGTGGTCTTCGCTCGCATCCTCCTGAAGTACCCGAGTATGCCCGCGACACGGAGATCCGTGCTTTGATCGACTGGGTTCTTACCAGCCTGAAGTAACGATGGGGAGGAGATAAAAGATGGCCTGGAAACTTGATAATCCATTGTATTCAATGGCGGATGAAGAAGAATCTCGCCAGGTGATACAGACCTGGGAGCAAGAAAAGCATGGTGGTATGTGGGAAGGTAATAACCGTTTGCCGTTCCCGTTTACTTTTCTGATTGGGTTGATCATTCTGACCTCGTTCTTGGTGACGATGCCGATCTGGGGCGCTAGACCGACGGCAGAACTGTACGTGCCTTTGGTTGAATTGATGGACGCCCCAGAAGTCCAGCGTATGGCGACCAACGAAGAGAGAATGAAGTACATCACCGACCGCGCGATGGAGATCCATGCCAGCGCAGAGGATTCCCGTCTGACCGGTTGGCTGGAGCGTCATCCCATTTCCTGGGTGGATCTGCAAATGGTCGCGGACCAGTTGCGGGAGATAAAGGCGGCACCTGGCGCTTATCAGTTGAGAGACTATAACGTGGTGGGTGACCAGGTCGTGCTGGCTAACTTTGAAGGTAGTTATCGCGATGATGGTTTGCGTAACCGGACTCAGCCTTGGTGGGACAAGGGTTACTGGATAGACCTGTTCTATGTCAGCTACTTCGTGCTGACTATGGTCATCGTCTGCAAGCGTCTGCCCCACTTTTCACGCAAGCCGGATATGTCCAAGGCTGTATAAGCATAGTGCTGAGATTTAATCGGAGGGAAAAACATGATTGATGTGGATTACGCTCCAGCAGTGTTCTTTGGGATGATTTGTATCACAATCTTCTTTCCCGCCCTTTACGGGCTGACGCTGGTTGATAAATTCTGGAAAGAAGATCAATCTCATGCCGGGGAAGATGTATTTAACTGAGTTCCCTATTTAGTACATTGCTAAAAGCCGCTCACTCGTTTGGGCGGCTTTTTTTCTAAAGCGATGTATTTCTGTGGCGACAGAGCTTAGTTAAGTTGATTGAGATTTGAGAGCCGTATTATGTCGTGGTCAAGCGTCGTTGATGGCGCTGCTGGACCGAGGGCCTTGGCGCCAAAATTGGGCGGTATATATGGTTAATTTTGATTGTGCGCAGGAAGGTGGATATTGCTCCACGTAGAGGCTTGCGTTGTTTATAGATTGTGTTAGAGTTAAAAAATATTAGCTTGGGGGAAGCGGTGGTTTCTTGATGTGCTAGGCAACATGTACGTGGCGCATCCGGGGGAATTAAACCACTAGGCTTGTTAGAGGGCGCATCGCAGGGTGCGGAATTACGTTCAGCCAATTGCTATATGGAGGTATGCCGTGTTAGATACAGCCGGTGTTATCACTGTTTATTCGATCTGGTTCGCGTTGACTTTTACGTTGGCAGTGATACTGCTTAAGATAAATTCGAAAAAGTAACTAGTCACCGTGAGATAGCGTGGTATGTGGGAGGTCGGCGTCAGCGCTCACGCAAAAGTGGGCGTGTCGGCAGAGGGATCATGGTGCGAAACTCCAAGGGTTCTTAAAGTCGGAGGGGGTCCATAAAATGCGAAACGTAGTGGGAATAATCTCAGCGGCTGCTTTAGTCATGCTACTACCGGCGTCAGCCTTAGCTTCTAAGGCGTTTTTTCCGCCCGGTGATGGCAATGTTGCCAACGGTGAAAAGATTTTCAAAGAAGGCAAAGGCGAAGTGCCAGCTTGTACCAGTTGTCATGGTGAAGATGGGACTGGTAACGATGATTTGGCTACGCCGCGTTTGTCGGGCCAGTTTTTTAGCTTTCTGTTAAAGCAGCTGGAAGATTACGCCTCGGATGCTCGGCAAGACATGACCATGTTTGTCATGAATGCCAACGCCAAGGGTCTGACGCCCCAAGATCGGCGCGATGTTGCCACCTATTTGGCGGCACGCAAGGTGGATTTCGGGGGGTCAGATATTCCTGCTCTCAAGGAAAATGGTCAGCCGGTAGGTGAGGTCTGGAAGGGCCGTAAGCTCGTCGAGATTGGCAGCCCCGTTAGAAGTGACGGCTATCCTAGCGATCTAAGCAGCAAGGGCAAAGGTATACCCGCCTGTAAGTCTTGCCATGGTTATGCCGGTCGCGGTGCGCCGCCGGTCTATCCGATGATCGGTAAGCAACGCTACACCTATCTCGTCAATCAATTGAAGAATCTGCGTGAAGGTAAGCGTGCCAATGATCCTATGGGTCAAATGCAGGCCGTAGCACGCAAGCTGTCGGATGAAGATATCCACAATGCGGCAGCCTATTTGACTAATGCTCATCCGACTACGCCCGGTAACATCCGTACCCCTTACGATCACTGATTGTGTTGGAGTACGGCTAATTCCCGGCCGCGCCGAGGCAACTTGGCGCGGTTGGTAGGAGCCAACAAAATAAATTAAGGGTGGGTGGGAACCCACCCTTTTTTTTACGCTCAAACTATTTGTATTTTTCCCCGCCCTCAACCAGCTGCGCAGAACACTTATGAGTAAGAATCCACTTAAGTCCGGTGAAAAGGTTCTTTTTGTGATTAGCGGGGTGTTTGCCTTGCTCGGCGTGATCGCCTATGTCGCGCTAGAAACAATACGGATCAGTTCTGATAAACCGATATTTTCACAGACTACCCATTGGAATTTTTCCGAGGACGGGAAACTCGGCTCGAAGTTGTATCGAGAGGCAAACTGCAATGCCTGTCACAGGGCAATGAAATCAGGCACCAGTATGGGTTTGTCTCTGGATGGGCTCGGATCGAAGTATTCCGCTAGCCACATAGAGGCGTTTTTGCGTGATCCTGAGCGCTTCTATAATGGGCCGACTCTGGATCATGGTGATGCGCCTAAAGAAGCGGCTTATGCAGCTAAATTGCCTGATGAAAGCATTCGGTTGATCGCAATTTTCCTATCCGAGCTAAAGGCTGACCCAGGCTCCTCGGTCGCCAAAGTCCCGCCACCCGGCCGCTCAGAGTTCATCGATAGTATGGTGAGAATCTGGGCCCCAGAGGATTGGAAAGAACGCTTTAGCGATTTGCGTGAGCGTCCGCCAGCAGAGAGTACCCCGGCAGAGAGTGCGGAAGGGAATGCTCGTTAATGGAAAATAACAATGCGTGGGTGCACCCACAAGAGATGGATTACCGACGTTACACATTGTGGTTTATCTATGCTTGCATCATCTATAGCATCATAGGGTTTTCCTGGGGTGCATTAATGGGTGGCATTGCCGAATTCCGCTATTTTGTCGATCATCGCATGCACGGCGATCTCATCGTGCGCGCGCATACCCACGTCAATCTGCTTGGGTGGGTCGAAATGGCCATATTTGCTGCGGTATACTATGTCGTTCCTCGGTTGGTAAATCGCCCTATCTACAGTTTGAAGCTGGTCAAAGTGCATTTTTGGATACATAACTTAGGGTTAATAGGCATGGTAGTGTTCTTTACCGTGGGCGGCGTCCTGGGCGGTCTGGCTAGTCAGCATTCTGATCCGGCCGATGTCGAACTGATTGTGCGCCCCATATTGGCGACCATGGGCATATTCGGTACCTTGGTACTGTTGGCGAATTTTATCTGGGCTTACAATTTATTTAGAACCTGTTCGGGGTGGGAAAAGCGTTATGCCTAAACTGATGCTGAAAGTTCTGGGCCTTGTCGCGCTCGCGTCGTGGCTGTCCGGCTGTATGGATACGTTCAGCAGCTCGGCGCTGAAGGTCGGTTCTAAGGCGCCCGTGATTAAGACCAAGACCTTGGCGGATGTGGGTGGGGATTTCAGCCGTATTACCAGCTATCGCTATCCTGACGAGCGGATGTATCAATACTCCCTCGATGAAGCGCTCCTGAGTGGTAAGCCGATTCTGATGGAATTCGCCACGCCGGGGCATTGCACGGTGTGTGACGTGCAATTGCAAACCTTGAAAGGCATGTTGGCCAAATACGGGTCCGATATGATTTTCTTGCATATGGACCAATACCAGAATCCCGGTGCGTTTAAGGCATTTCGGGTTCAAGGTGATCCTTGGACCTTCTTGATCGACCGAAATGGCGTGGTGAAATTTAAACGACCGGGCCGGATTTTATATAACGAAATTGATGGCGCCATCGCAAGGGTGCTTGAAAACGGTCTAGGCTAATATGGCGAGTGCGGTCAGTCGTTTTGAATTCAAGCAGGATCGTAAGGGAATGGCGTGGGATTTGCTCCTCTACGTGCCTACTGTAATCGCGCTGTTTGCGATAGGCGCTAAATTGTGGTTTGGCGCGAATCAGTCATGGTCTTATCTGCTGGTTTTTCTGGGAAGCTTCTTCTGCTTGGTCGGCGCAAATCGTATCCTCAAGACGCGATTGCTGGCGCTGCCCTCAGCACCGGTGGCGATCGAGCTTGGTAAAGGCCATGTGCGTCTTGAGTTGCGTAACGGATCGGCCGTCGATCTTGTGAAAAATGTGCGCTTTTTTTCCGAGATCGGAGGTAAGACCTTTGCCTTAACCGGGATGGATTTAGGCGGGCAGAAACGGCAATTCGTTTTCCATTCTGGGCAGTTTCAGGGTGTCAGTGACTATAAGGACGCCAAGTCTTACCTGGAAGTATATCGCTAAGCCTTGAGCATTGTGGTTGGCGAAATCACGACTTCCTTCCCTTTCTTCTTCTTAATACGTCCCAGACCAGGAATGCCATTACGATAGCGCCTATCAGGGTCACCGCGACCATGGTGAGGGTTTCGGTGCGCTCGTCAACCAGTCCTCCTAGAAACATATGCACGGTAAAAGCGAGCATCGTCAGCGAGCTAAAGGCGACGAGGCCGTAGATGATGACTTCTTTCATGAGTGCGATCGGCTCCTATCTAGCGACTCCTATCCAGTTGTTTCAATGTATGCAAAAACACCCATATCAGGCAAGTCTGCAGCATGGATTATATCGCTGCTGGCTGGGTATTTCGCTATGCAAGCTAGGATGCGAGGAGCTTTGATGTGGTTGAGATGACGGGCGCATCATCGTGTGAGTTGACTGTTGCTGGTTGCAAGGGCGTCGGTGCGGGGCTGTTAGCGTCAGGCGCGCAAAAAACAAGAGCCCGGCAAGTCATCCGGGCTCTATAATGAGTGGGTGCGGTGTTAAAACGAAATTACTTTGTGCGTTCCTGTTCGCGGCGACGCAACACGTCTTTAAAAGCGCCGTCGCTGATGATGTAACCCACCACAATGATAATCCCGAATACAAAAATGGGTACCAGGATTCGGATGCCAATTTCTTCGACCATGTTACTCCCCCTCCTTACATTTCTCCCCCATGCCACTCCTCTGCGTATGAAGCCCGAGGAATGACCATAAAAACGACTATATCCAATTCAATGAGGAAAGACAATATTATTGTGGCACGGAGTGATTCGGCAACCTTAATCTTTATCTGAGCATTGGGCGCGCGTTGATTGAGGGCGTTATGGGGGTGCTGTTAGTAAGATAAAACTATGGGTGTCATATTGGCAGGTTGCGCGCGGGAGTGCATTTGGGTACATTACCAGGCTCGGGGGAAAACTTTCTCTTGTGTGGAATTTCCGGGAAATTTATGAGGGGAGAGGTGGATATGAGTAGCGTTAAATTTCTTGCCGTTCTGTTTGGTCTTGCATTCTTCATCTTCGTCATCCTACCTTCGATGACGTTGGCCTGATCTAATTCAGGGTTAGAAAGCAACTCGCGCGACGCCTCAGCTGAGGCGTCGCGCGTTCGCGCAAAATATGCATCAGTGTTCCTGGTGCTAATGTGTCTTCCTAGGTCAATTGTCTCGTCGTATGCAGCCAGTATCTGAGTACCATTACCTGGTCAAATTTCTCGTCGGAGCCGCCGCCTTTCTATTCGTTGGTACGGTGCAGGGAGTGCTGCAGGTGTTACCGCCGATTCGGCATTGGTTGGATGCCGTCGGCAGCCCCATCAGCGGCCCTGGTCATATGATAGACCCGCTGGCTCACGCTCATATCAATGTCGTGGGCGGCTTGGTGATCATGGGAATGGCGATGACCTATTACTTGTTTCCTATCATTACCGGGAGGCCAATCTGGTCGCGCCGGCTAGTTGATCACTCCTTCTGGTGGACCGCCGTCGGGGTTTCTTGCTTCTACACCACCCTGATCGTGTTTGGTCTCGTCGAAGGTAATCTGATGTTGACCGATCCCAAGGCGGTACCCGCCGTGCACAGCTACTATGCACCTGTCATCAGTACTGTGGCTACCGTGATGGGGGTGGGGTTCTGGGTGTTTTTCATCAATGTCTTTATAACCGCCAAGCAGTTCTATAAAGCGCGATGACG
Organism: uncultured Chromatiaceae bacterium; assembly: GCA_945787555.1. Lineage (GTDB taxonomy): Bacteria > Pseudomonadota > Gammaproteobacteria > DRLM01 > DRLM01 > CALZJG01. The sequence continues at coordinate 144,337 of CALZJG010000155.1, forward strand.
TTGGCATGTGGCTGTCCGGAACAATTTCCGGACTGGGAGGGGCAGGACGTTGATCTGGGTGGCCAATTTGTCCATGTGCTGCCTATCCCCATGTTGATGAATATGCCGCTCGCCTATGGTTGGTATCTGCAACGTCAGCACCAGTCTGTGGGGCAGTTAGGGCTCAGGGAGCAATGGCCCGGTCTGGTGCTCACTCGCGCCGGATTCTTTCGTGGCAGCCTCACCCGACTCTTGCACAGCGAGCATTCCCCGTCGCGACATATTCATGTTTTGCCTCCGTCATTTTGGGTGCACGCAGTACTGCACCCCGGCAATCTCAGCACCGGGCGTAAAGTGATCCAACAAATGCAGATGGAGTTGGTGGATGCTGGTCGTTTGCCCAAGGAATTGTATTTGTGCTATCTGACCTGTGAGCAGTGTAGTGAGGCGCGCGGCGGAGATAAGATTCTGTTCCTGCGTCGCTGGGAGGAAAGCGCGTTATTGAAGCGTCGTCTGGCAGGGCGTAAATAAGCGACTCACTCTCCGGCGTAACTTCTTTACTTACTGTGCGGGGACTCTCTGTTCGGAGATAGGGAAGCGCAGTATGCCCACTCGATTATCATGTTCGATGTGCACATAGAGGACGTCTGTGGTCGGATCGGAGACAGGCATGGCGCGGCGGTAAGCGCCGAGATGACCGTCTTGTATCGCTTGGACCCAGGGGCCTTCGTCATTGACCCTGAGTGAGACGATCAGTTTGGAGGCGGGCGCGCGTGGACCGCGTGTGGCGATTATCAGGAACTCGTTCATGCCCCGCTCTACTCGGGGAGGGCGAGTTTCGATGTCGACGCGTATATCTTCCCAGGTTTGGGTTGGGAAAGCGGGCAAGGGGTCGCCGCAGCCGCTGAGCAACACGATACCTAGGGTTGTGGCTAGAATTTGCTTAAGGTTCAGCATGGTTTTGCAGGTAGTCAATAATCTGTTGTAGTGATTCATCGTCGATTTTCGAGAAGCCTTTCATAGTGCGGTGCCGTTGCATGCGTGCCACGATGCTAGGCCATGCCTGGGGGGGATGGCTGGAGGCGCGAGGGGGCGCGTGACAGCCGCTGCACCACTTTTGCATAGGGCTGAGGGCGGCGCTACCGGGCGTCGTATCGTTAGTTTGTCCCTGCGCGGCTCCGAGCCAGGGAAGCAATAGCACGGCGCGTAGTATTAAATATTGCGGCCGCATATGCCCAGATTGCGCGCTTACCAAGACCATGTTCAGTCTCATGTCATTGTTTTGGTTGTCTTGTTACTCGCGCTGAGCATGTCCGTGCCCGCGCCTGGGTCTCATAAGGCCTGAACCGCCTGCTCGAACCACATCCGCGTCAAAATTGCTCACTTTTTTTGTGTGGGCTGACCGGTCTTCTCCTCTCCATTGCCGTCATCAACACTAGATTTTTTGTTGTCATCCCGATGGCGATAGTCAACCACGTAATAAATGAGTCCCCCCATGGCGATGACCCAGGCGGCGCCGCCAACGATACCCCAATCGAACCAGGAGCGCGTGTCGTCGGCGCGTACGCCCCAGAAAGGGAAGGTCAGTCCGATGGCCGCCAGCAGTAAGACAAAGAAGATGGCGATGAACCAGTAGGGGATCTTGTGATCCGACGTCTCGTCCATGCGTTCGACCATTTCCCAATCCTCGAGACCCCGCTTGTTGATGCGATCAGTTTCGTTGGCATAGCCGTGATGATCGGTGCGTTCTTCGCCCCATTTGATGTCGTCGATGGCATCGACGGGGCGTTGGTCGTCCTGTTTCGTGTCCATAGGATTAACCTCTTTCCACTAGATGCTGGATTTGGAAACGGCTTTGCCAGCCGTTCGTGGATTGGGCATGTACCGAGATCGTGTGCAAACCTTTCGGCAAACCATCCTTGATGTGGAGGTTCACGTTGTGGCGACCAGCGGTGGTGAAGGCCACCGAATCTTCATCGAGTCGATACATGTCAGGTGACAAGCCTTCCACACGCAGAGTGACCTCGGCGGGATGATAAAGCTTGTTGGCGATGTTGATGCGGTAATCGCGCGTGGTGTCGCCATGCTCGATTTCCGCCCGATAGACCGACATGTGATTGGGGTCGTAGTCGATCAGCCCCCAGGTGAACAGGCTGACGGCGAGCAGGAACACCGGCAGCACCCAGGAAACGCGTTGCGTGAGCGTGGAAAGATCCATGCGATTGTTGCCCGTAATCTTGTCGTCACGCGGTCCGAATTTATAACTTAACAAGCCCGGCTCGCCATGCTTGCGATGCAGTGAATCGCAAGCTGTTATGCATTCCCCGCAGTTGGTGCAGCTGTCGAAGGTGGCGGTGTTGCGCGGGTCGATGTCGACCGGGCACACGGTGACGCAATAATTGCACTTGGTGCACGCGTCGCTGCGGCTGGCGTCATATTGAATGTGCAGTGTGTCCTTGGTTTTGAACAAGTACTGCCACATGCGGTAGATGCACATGTAGCGGCACACGTAATGGCGCATCAGGGCGATATTGGCCAGGGTGATGAAGACGAATACGGAGTATATCCAATACAGCGAGTTCGTAAAACGAGCGTCTTCTTGCAAGGTGACGAACGCCCATGACGCGTCCGGCGGCAAAAAATAGAGCATGGGAATGATCGATAGCAGCATCGCCGCGCCGAGCATTTTCACGCTCAATTGCAACCAGTTCGACCAGTGGTTCTTTCCTGACGAGAGACGGGAGGGTTTATCTTCATCACCCCAGTTGATGAGGGCGCGCTTGCCCAGCAGTCGGGAGGTGATGTTGTTGGCCCAGCTCGAAGCCGTTCCTTGCGGGCAAACATAGCCGCAAAAGACCGTGCCCATGGTCGAGTAAAGAATGACGAGTAAACAGGCCGCGGACAGCCAGAATCCAAACACAATGAAGAAATCGGAGAACCAAATTTGGCGGTCGAGTATGATGAAACCCGAGGATATATCGATGCGGAATAGGCCGGTGATGGGGATGAGTATCAAAATCGCCAGCGCTGCGACGCGCGTGGACATGCGGATGCGCCCGACGTTTGCCCGCCTAGGCGGTTCCGCTACAATGGGTATGCGCTTGAATGTGGTATTTTCGCTCATCGGCTCTGTGCTCGTGACCCATTGCCAGTGAGACAGGGGTCCGATAAAGGGGTTCACTACGGCGCGGGTAGCTGCGCTTGAAAACACTCCACTACACCATCGTCCGCTTCGCGATCGCCGCGAACCAGGCAGATAAGTATATCATCACCGCCTTTTGGAAGGGTAACCATGCGAAACAGGCAGCGAAATTCATTCTCTTTTCAATATATAGCGACGCTGGCATGTGTCTTGGCGTTGGCCGGATGCCAAATTGGTCCGCCTTCCTCCGGCGCCGCCGAACGTGTGGCCAGTGAGTATTATCAAGCGATCAAGGCCCAGGATTTAGCGGGCGCCGTGATGTTCTACCAGGACACAAATGTGCAACCGCGCGAGCAGTGGCTGCAGCAATTGGAAGATCAGCGCGAGAAGCTCGGTGATCTGCAAAGTTATGAGTTAGTGGAAACCACTGTAAATACCGTTTTCAGCGGCGTGCGCTACATTCTGCGTTACAAGACCAGGTATACGCAGGCGACGGCCACCGAAACCCTGATAATGTTTGAGTCCGTGAGTGACAGCAAGATGGTGATTCAGGGTTTGACGTTACGTTCGCGGGCCCTATGACATCCCCTCAAACAGTTGTCGTGCGAGGCGCATTATGACGCGATGACGCGA
>CALZJG010000156.1 GCA_945787555.1 uncultured Chromatiaceae bacterium
AACCAGCGCTAAACAGTCCGCGCCCCAGAGCACCGTCACCCAGCCCTACGGGCCACGGCTTCGCGTGCCCTCGCTGCGCGCGCTCCCTGCCTGCGGAAAAGGGTATGCCAACGGACTCTACTGCTGCGACACGATTGCCTAGGGCTACGACACCAATCCTTGCATGCTTTGAATAGCTGAAGCTTGGCTTGGGAGGACCTTGGTATCAAATAGCGAGTTCACGGCAGTAGCAGGCAAACGCAACGGCCCCTTCTGCCCGCACCCTGCACTAAGCATCACGCCGGCGGCGAAGATGAACACCAGCAAGGTCATATGAAATTTTTTCATGGCCGCGCGCTCCTGGCTCTCGCGATAATCCCTGACAGCAGTATAATGCGGGGCCGCGACCATACCAACGACAATAGCGGAATACTTCCATGAATCAGCTTCTGACGTGTATCGAGATCGAACCCAACCGCCCCACCCGCGCCAGCGTGATTTGGCTGCACGGCTTGGGCGCGGACGGTCATGACTTCGAGCCTATCGTACCCGAGTTGAATTTAGCGCCCGAGCTCGGGGTGCGCTTCGTTTTTCCGCATGCGCCACAGCGCTCAGTGACTATCAACGGCGGTTACGTGATGCGGGCCTGGTATGACATTCTGTCATTCGATATCGCACGCGGCGAGGATGCTGCGGGCATCGTCGATTCCGCGTCACAGGTACGCACCCTGATCGAGCGTGAGCGCGAACGTGGCATCGCCGCAGAGCGGATCGTCTTGGCGGGTTTTTCACAGGGGGGCGCCATCGCGCTGTACACGGGTCTGCGCTATCCACAGCGCTTAGCGGGCATCATCGCGCTATCGACGTATTTGCCACTGTCCGCGACCTTGCAAGCGGAGGCCGCCGCCGCCAATGCCGATATACCCATCCTCATGTGTCACGGCGACGAAGATACAGTGATCGTCCCAGCCCACGGCGAGGCATCATATCGCCACTTACTCAAGCTGGGTTATGCGGTGGAATGGCATCGCTACGCCATGCCCCACAGTGTGTGCCCCCAAGAAATCGCCGACATCGGCCGTTGGCTGAAGCAACTATTGGCAGATTGATTATTTACCCGGCAATTGTTTAGGTCGGGCGAATAGCGCCTTCTTCTGCACGGACGCGCTCGGGATGAAGGCCAAGCTCTCTCAAGTGAACGACGTTCCACACCATCCCCCCTTATCAGCGAGCGGGGCCATTATCGAAGTCAATCTAACTGCCAAGAAGATAGTTTGAAAATTTAAAATGGCTGGTCTAATTACGTTACTGGTTGGCGGCTTGGTCGAGATGTGAACGCACGAGGGCGTCATTGAGCATTTGTTCGATGTGACGTTTTTGATGCAAGTAGTGTATGGTCTGCACGCGCCCGCCAGGCTCACCGCCCAATACGTTGCGCGGCAAATCGAGATCAGTGATATAGATGGGATAACGTTGCCCGCTACGGCGCTGCTTGAGCACGAAGCCGGCCACTTCACTGAAAAGACGACTGCCGTATTCCAGGCTGGTGAACTCCACATCGTTGCAATAGATGGAAATGCCGCCTGCGCCTTCCTCGGCAGCGTCGCTGATTACCTGCACATTGAAATAGTGGCGCGCCTGTTTGGCTGGAGCATAGTGCTTACGCACCAGCTTCCTACCTCCGCGTTCATCCCGCACCGACTCATAGAATTCAATCTCCTGTGATGGCATATCGGCATCACCAATGAGACTATCGTAACGCTGACGTTTGAGCATGGCAGCGAAGAAAACACTCAATTGATTTATGAGCGCCATACGGTCAAAAAAACTGATGCGCTGATAGAACAACGAGCCGCGCTCGTCCACCACGTATACATCCGCCTCGTTACCGTCCACGCGATAAACGACTTGGAGCATGCCCGGTCGATTGAGGGTGAAGATCATCGGCAACAGAGTATCCGCCAATGCGTAGCGATCCACCAACACACTGCTGAAGACCGGCCGACCTTGAGAAAGGTACTGCAGCAACTCCGCGTACTCTCCCACACGCTGATGGCGTACGACGTCATTTTCAATGAACAAGACATAATAGATATCTTTAACCGCCATCACGTAGCGCGCAGTGGTCGGCTCCGATTCAATATAGAAGCACGCAATGACGTCATCGAACAGCTCCTTGATGCGCCGCGCGATAGCCTCGCCGCGCACCGACGAATAGCAATGCACTAAGGGCGATGGCGGCGGCACACCGCCGCTGGGCGGCGCCCATTGCAAGTATTCGGTGAGACAGTTGAGCACTCCGTCACTGCCCCCATAGCGATAAGTGAGCACTTCCTTCCAACTGGTCAGCACCACCTGATCAAAACTCATGGCAAGATTTTCACTGAGCCCGCTGTAGCTCAGCGCGTCTGTGCGCGAAGTGGCTATGTGGCGATCCACACGGCTAGTCTGCCTCATGGGGTCGATACCCACGTTGACGAACAGCGCCGCCGACATCACCACGGCCGGACGCTCCAGGTCATCGATTTGGGTTTCAAGCACTTGCGACAAGGGGATCTGACGGCTGAAGCTCCGTATCATACTTTGCAGCTCACGCAGCGAGAGATCGCCCTTGTTGGTATGCAGCACGATCGCAGTGCGTTCATTCACCATGCCATTAAAATAGGACCATGCCACCAACTCACATGCGCCACGCAGACGCTTGAGCGGCGTGCTGTGTACGGCATCAGTGGCGGTCACCATGCCACGATACAAGGCCCAACTTTCCTGATTATCGCGACCCAGGAGTTGATGCAGCGAAACGCGCGCCTCCCATAAGTCATCAGATATGCCGCGATTGATAATCTCAATCTTCCCCGCTTTACGCTCGAAAGCGGCGTAGAGCTTGCGCCCTAATGTAGTGATGTCTTTTTGATTAATCAGCGCCAGACCGGCGTGTTCGCGCGCAAAATCCGACAATGTGCGATAACAATTGGTCAACTCATCGACCAGGATTTTTCGCTCACGCAGCACACGATTGATCTTCCAGGTCGGGCGCGAGTCCAGCATCTCCAGATACACGCCGCCCCAACCCCAAGTTTCCGCCAAGCTGGACATCAACTCACGCCGCCAGTTGACGGTGCGCGAGTGATCCGGCGCACTGAGCCGTTGGTTGACTTTGAAATAGAAACAGCGGCGCACGAAGTCCAAGCGATTTTCGTCGTCGCCCTGGCTCAAATACTCCTCCAAGGCGCGATACAGCATAATGTAAGGATCGAGCTGATCAAGATCAGTAGCGCCGGCATAAATGGCACGCTTGAAACGCTGGCACAGCAAGTCGATAGCTGGATACTGACTGGAATACATTTCCATGAGCAACAGCTTCAGCACCGATTTATAAGGCGAATCGATGCCCTTGAACAGCTGCCATAAAGCCGCCCCGAAAAACTCCTCGGCAGGGACTTTGCTCACATCACCGAAGTCGACATACTCATGTTCGCTGATAAAGCGACGCTCCACCAAATCACGCACCGCGGCATCGTAGTCCACGCCGCTCTCAGGGGCCACCATCCACCACACGGGATAACGCCCGGCCAGCAACAAGCCAGTGCGATAGAACTCTTCCAACAACAAATAGTGTTGTGCCGTGCCGCTGCTCTCGCTGGACAGCGCGGCATGTCGACCTTGCTTGAAATTGTCGGAATTGATGAGAAAAAAATGGATTTCCAAGCCGAGACTATCGGCCCACTCCTCGATTTGCGTGGCCTTCTGCTGCAACTCCGCCAATTGCTGTGGATCGAGGTCGGTGCGATGACAAACCCAAATATCGAAATCACTTTTATGCGAATAGGCGATGGTGCCACTGGAGCCCATCAAGAACAGCGCATGGATGTCATAACGCGGCAATACCTTGCGCTTGAATTCAAAGCTCTTGGCAATGCGATGCGCCGCCGTGAGCGCTTTCTTGCTGGGACGAAAATCCGACACGCCCTGTGGCGTATCTTTGGAAACGAAACCGGGCAAGATCGGATGATTGACATGTAACAACAAGGGCAGCAGGTCGAGAAAATCCTGCTGGCGCTCACGCATGGATTCCTGCGCCCGCCGCAAGCGTTCCCGGTTCAATAGCAGGAAGCGTTGTTTGACGGCGTTGACGCCGGCTTGTGTGTCGATGGATTGCACGTCGCGCATAGTGGATTCCCTGGCCAGTTATCGGCCAAAAGCGCGGCTTTTGGAGGGGACTCGACGCCCAACGCGAGAAAACCGCGGTATTAGGGATGCTCCGGGTCGCAGGAACCTTCGCGGAGCCAAGCACCGCGCTGACAGCGCAACAATTCGTTGCCGCTGCAAATGAACTGGCCGTCCCGATAGCTTTGGCCGTTGAAATGGCACTCCGCCTCGCCGGGCAAATCCTGCCCCGCCAGTGGGTAATCCTCATCGGTCTCTTCGATAATGGGCGAATTGCGCAATTCCGGGTCCGGCGCGCCGACTTGGGCGGGTCTTTGACGGGTACTCATGGTGCACGTCCCTTCAGGTTGTTGATCATCCAATTTAATTAAAGCTCGGTCGCGCTCAGCCGATCTATGCAGGCGGCGCGCGTTGCCTCCGCGTCACATTGTAACGCCGCACCCTGCCCCCGTGTCACACTTGCCTGGCAGGCGTGGCTTCTGCTATACCCCAACAACAAAAATAGGGAGTTATATTATTATGGCGTACTCCACGAATCTTTCGTTTGCTGGCCATGCCCTATCTCATGCGCCCGTAGCTGTCATCGTCCTCGATCACGACCGGCGCATCGCATGGACTAATCAGGCGGCAGAGGAATATTTCGGTTTCACCGGCTCCGCGCTAATCGGCCTAGGTGCCGAGCAGGCCGCCTCGGCCCTGCATGTAGCCCTTTTCGATCCCAAGGACACCCTGCACTTACCCGCCACCAGCGAGCATCCCGCGCGCTGGCTGCAATGCTGGCTCGTCAATCAAACGGCCGAGAATGGCGCCACGCATAGCGTGCATTACTATTTCGATGTCACCGACCTGCAAGTCGCACTCGAAGACCGCGCCCGGCTCAGCGAGGAACTGGCTCAGCACACCACGCGCGACAGCATGACCGGGCTACCCAATCGCCTAGCGCTATTGCACGGACTGGAGCCGCTAGTGTCACGCAGCCGGCGCTACCAAAATCCGCTTTCTGTCGTGCGCTTGCGCATCGACAACCTGGCGGAACTCGAAGATGAACACGGCAAGGGCAGCGGCGACACCGCCATGATCGCCGTTTCCCACATGCTCAAGGATCAGATGCGCTGGGCGGATTTAGTGGGTCGCTTCGATACCGACGAGTTTTTATTGGTGCTGCCCGAGACCGGCGATGCCGCCGCGCGTCAGCTCAGCAACAAACTCGCCCTGCGTCTCGAGGACATGGCGCCCAAGGGGGGCGATGGGCACCCCATGTCCTTGTCGGCGCAATTCGGCGTCGCGGCCTGGGTACAAGGCGATGACCGCGCCCGGCTACTGCGCCGCGCCCGGGCCGCCTTGGAAGACGCCGCCGCGGGCGGCGGCTAACACGGACGAGGATAGACGAAGATCAAACCCGCGCCCGGGCACGCACTACCGCTGCGCGCACCTGGCGCGGCGCGGTCCCGCCGAGATGATCACGCGCTGCCACCGAACCTTCCAGAGTCAGCACCTCGAACACATCGGCGCTAATTTCGGCACAGAACTGGCGCAGCTCTTCCAAACTCATGGCGGCCAAGTCTTTGTCTTGCTCCACGCCATAGCGCACCGCCCTACCCACCACCTCATGCGCATCACGAAAAGCCACGCCCTTACGCACCAAGTAATCCGCCAAATCGGTGGCTGTGGCGAATCCCTGAAGCGCCGCGGCGCGCATATTCTCACGTTTCGCGGCGATCGCCGGCACCATGTCGGCGTACGCACGCACGCAGGCTTGCGCGGTGTCGATGGCGTCGAACAACGGCTCCTTGTCCTCCTGATTGTCTTTGTTGTATGCCAAGGGCTGCCCCTTCATCAGCGTCAACAAGGCGACTAAATCGCCATAGACACGCCCGCTCTTACCACGCACCAATTCGGGAACATCAGGATTTTTCTTCTGCGGCATGATGCTTGATCCGGTGCAAAAGCGGTCTGGCAGATCGATGAATTCAAACTGCGCCGAGGCCCACAGCACCAGCTCTTCAGAAAAACGCGACAAATGTGTCAACAGCAAGGACGCCGCCGCACATAACTCAATCGCAAAGTCGCGGTCGCTCACCGCGTCCAAGGAGTTCTCTGTCACACCATCGAAGCCGAGCAATTGCGCGGTATAGGCGCGGTCAATGGGGTAACTGGTGCCCGCCAGCGCGGCCGCACCCAACGGCATCACGTTGACGCGCTTGCGGCAGTCTTGGAGGCGGGCGCGATCGCGGGCGATCATCTCGAACCACGCCAGCATGTGATGACCGAAAGTGACCGGCTGCGCCACTTGCAGATGTGTGAAACCGGGCATGATGGTGTCGGCTTCCCGTTCGGCCACATCGAGCAGCGCAACCTGCAAGCGTTTGAGTTCGGTGTCGAGAGCGTCGATCTCATCGCGCACATACAAGCGCACATCGGTAGCCACCTGATCGTTACGCGAACGGCCGGTGTGCAACTTCTTGCCGGCGATACCGATGCGGTCGGTCAGTCGCGCCTCGATATTCATGTGCACGTCTTCCAACTCCACCGACCAAGCAAAGTCGCCACGCTCGATCTCACCGAGAATGTCATGCAAACCTTCGACGATGGCCTCGCACTCCGGTGCGCTCAACACGCCGACATGGGCCAGCATACGCGCATGGGCAATGGAACCGGCGATATCGTGGCGGTAAAGTCGCTGATCGAACACCACCGAGGCGGTAAACGCCTCCACGAAACGGTCGGTGGCCTCGGAAAAGCGGCCACCCCAGAGTTTGCCGGCGTCTTCTGCACTCACGGCTGAAATCCTTCTACGCTAGTCTGCCCTGCGAGGCGGGGAGTATAGCAAGTTCGCTCCACCGCCGAGCCGCTCTGGTTTGCTCTAAATCCTCTCTCGCCGTACGATTGGCGGCTACCTCCATGTATGAGCCGTACCATGAGCAAGACCCTACGTATAGCCACCCGGAAAAGCCCCTTGGCCCTGTGGCAGGCCGAATATGTCCGCAACCGCCTCATAGCGGCGCATCCCGGCCTGCAGATTGAGCTGGTGCGCATGACCACCCAGGGCGACAAAATCCTCGACAGTCCGCTGGCCAAAATCGGCGGCAAGGGTTTATTCGTCAAAGAGCTGGAGGACGGGCTGCTGGGCGGGCGCGCCGACATCGCTGTGCACTCCATGAAGGACGTGCCGGTGGAATTGCCGCCAGGCCTGCATTTGCCGGTAATCTGCGAGCGCGAGGATCCGCGCGACGCGTTCGTCTCCAACAACTACACGACATTGGACGAGCTGCCCCCAGGAGCGCGGGTGGGCACTTCCAGTCTGCGCCGTCAGTGCCAGATCACGGCGCGGCGGCCGGATTTGAAAATTCTCACTCTGCGCGGCAATGTGAACACGCGCTTGGCCAAGCTGGACGCCGGCGAGTACGACGCGGTGATCCTCGCCGCGGCTGGGTTGAAACGCCTCGGCTTCGCCAGTCGCATCACCGCCTATCTCGACACCACCGTGAGCCTGCCGGCCATCGGGCAGGGCGCAGTGGGGATCGAGTGTCGCGCCGACGATGCCGAAACCAACCGCCTCATCGCGGTGCTCAACGATTCCGATACCCACACCCGCGTCGCCGCGGAACGGGCCATGAACCACCGTCTCGAAGGCGGCTGCCAAGTGCCCATCGGCGGTCACGCAACCCTCGTGGGCGACACGCTGCGGTTACGTGCACTGGTGGGCTCCCCCGATGGCAAGCAAATGATACGCGGTGAGATCAGCGGTCTGCGCGCCGAGGCGGACAAACTAGGCGTGACGCTGGCCGACGACCTGCTCGCGCGCGGCGCGGCGGCCATCCTCAAAGAGGTTTACGCCGCCCAGCGCTGAAAAAAACACCCCTCCGGGTTCGCAACTTATAGAGAGTCATAGTAAAGTTGCGGGAAAGCCGCCCGCCGCGGCCGCGGAGAACTAGAAATATGGCGGAACTGGCGTTGCAAGGACTCCATATCATGCTCACCCGACCAGCCCATCAGTCCCAGCACCTACGGGAACTGATCGAGGCCCAGGGCGGCACTGTTTTGGACGTCCCCGTAATGGAGATCACCCCCCCCACGGACACCCGCGCCGTGGAGGAGATCTTGCGACGCCTAGACGACTACCACATCGCCATCTTCATTAGCGCCAATGCCGTGGACTACGGCTTGGCGCTGCTGCAATCCCAACAGCAAGTGATTCCCCCGACCCTGCAACTCGCGGCGGTGGGCCGCCGCACCGCCGCCGCGCTGGAGACGGTGGGACAGCGGGTAACCGTTCCCCCGCCCCCTCCCTACAACAGCGAAGCCCTGCTGACCTCGCCCGCGCTGCAACACCTGCAAGGACAGCGGGTGGTGATATTCCGCGGCGAGGGCGGACGGGAATTGCTGGCGGACACACTGCGCGCGCGCGGCGCGCAGGTCGACTACGCCGAGGTTTACCGCCGCGACCAACCGCCAACGAAGCTCTCCCAGCTACTGACGCCTAAGCTACGCGCACGTCTGGATAGCGCGGTGGTCACCAGCCACGAGGGACTCACCAACTTGTTGAAGATGGCGGGTGACCAGCTACGCCCGTGGCTGCTGAATCTGCCGCTGGTGGTCATCAGCGAGCGGGTCGCAACGGCGGCCCAAACATTAGGTTTCCGGCACCCCCCCACGGTGGCGCCGGAAGCCAGTGACGAAGGACTGGTGGCCGCCTTGCTGTGTTGGCGTGCCGCCCATACCAACTCGAACCTGCCCCTACCGAGGACTGCACTATGAGTGATCCCCATAACAAGGACACAGCCGCCGCTGAGAACGCGGACGTTGAGCGCAACGAGGCCGCGGCGACGGACAGCAAGGACACGCCGCCCCATTCATCCGGGGATGCCACACCAAATCAGTCCACGGCGACCAAGGCCAAGAAACAGCGTCCTGGTAAGGAGCCGCGCAAACAAAAGCGCCGGCGCGGCAATGGACTGAGCATTTTCATGGCCCTCCTCCTGGGCTTCACCGTCGTGTGGGCCGGCGCCGGGGTGTATTTACTGTGGCTAGAGATGCAGACGCTACGCTCGGACCTCACGTTCACCAATCAGAAAGTAGTGGATACGGCAGACAACGTCGCCAATGTCCGCAGCGAAACGGCAAGCAACATCGACGACGTCCGCGCTGAAGGCGAAACCTTGGCCACGCAAATGAGCAGCCTGGACGGCACGGTGCAAGAGGCCCAGGCCGCCATGGCGGCAGGTGTGGCAGAGGTACAGGACAAGCAAAAATTCCTGGAGGAATCCTTTGTCGATTTGCGTGACAGCCTCAAGCGCGACACAGACGCCTGGATCGCCGCCGAGGCCGCCTACTTGGTCAAGATCGCCGTCGATCGCTTGAATCTGGAGCGCGACGTACGCACTGCCATCTCCGCGCTGGAAACCGCAGATCAACGCCTCAAGGCGCTGGGTGACCCGGATCTGTTCGACACCCGCCGCAAGCTGGCCGACGACGCCGTCGCCCTGCGCACCACCGATCTGCCGGATCTGACCAGCACAGCACTGGCTCTGAGCGCCATGATCGACCGGGTCGAACGCCTCCCCCTCCCCAGCGACACCGGTCCGGCCAGCGCCAAGGCCGCACCCGCCGAGGGCAGCACGCCCGCCGAAGAAGGCGCCGCCGCCGCGGGAGAAGAGAAATCCGGCTGGCAGCAAGCGCTGGACGATGCGATGAAGGAGCTCAAGTCACTGGTGGTGATCAAGCGCAAAGACGCCAACGAGCCGCCGCTGCTGCCGCCGACGGAACGCGCCTTCCTCCGTCAGAACCTGCGCCTGAAACTGGAAGCGGCTAAGATCGCCTTGTTGCGACGTGACACACGCCTCTTCCGCGACAGCGTCAACACCGCCAGTCAGTGGATCAAGACCTATTTCGACGCCCAAGCGCCGGCCACCCTCAGCACCTTGGAGGCGCTCAACCGCTACGCCGGCATGGAGTTGAATCCACCCCTGCCGGATGTCTCGGGCTCGCTGCAAGTCCTCAATGAATGGCTGGCCCGCCGCGGCGGCACCACCACGGGAGGGACGCAGCCATGATGCTCCTACTCCTTTGCCTCATCGTACTCTCGGCGGGCGTGGCCGTCGCCCTCTACGCCGACAAGGACACCGGCCATGTCATGATTAGCCTGTACGGCAACACAGTGGAAACCAACGCAATGGTGGCCTTGGTGGCGGTCTTGCTGGTGTTCGTGGTGTTTTATTTCCTGGTGCGCATGCTGTCGGTACCCAAACGCTACTTCCGCTGGCGCCGCCATAGCCGCCTCGCTAAGTCGCGCCGCAGCTTGGAACGCGGCCTGGTGCAATTGGCCGAAGGCCATTGGGAAAAAGCCGAGCGACTGCTCACCAAAGGCGCCAAACACAGCGACACGCCCATGATCCATCATCTCGTGGCAGCGCGCGCGGCGCAGGAGCTCGGCGCCACGTCACGACGCGATTACTATCTGCGCTTGGCCAATGAGAATAACAAGGACGCTGAACTGGCGGTGGGCTTGACGCAGGCCAACCTGCAACGCGAGCAAGGCCAACTCGAGCTGGCCCATACCACGCTGGAGCACCTGCACACTCGCAAACCGCGTCACAGCCTGGTGCTCAAGCAACTCATGGACGCCTACATCGCGCGTGGAGACTGGAACCTGGTATTGCACATGCTACCTGAGGCCGCGAAACGCGGCGCCATCAGCATCCCGCGCGCCGAAGAACTGGAACGCAGCGCCTATCATGGCCTGTTGGAACAAGCCGCGGAACGCCAGGACGCGCATGAACTGCGCCGCGTATGGGAGAAGATGCCACGCGATCATAGCCGCAACCAGGAAATGGTCGCCGATTACGCCCGGCTGCTCGCCAACGTGGACCATGAGGCAGGCGATGAAGTGGCGGCCGAACTCGCCTACAGCATCAACCGGCGCTGGAATCCGTCACTGGTGTATTTGTATGGTGCGCTGGTGGCACCCAACGTCGACAATCAATTGGAGATCGCGCAGCGCTGGCTGGAAGATCACAAGGAAGAACCCGCGTTGCTACTTACGCTCGGGCGCTTATGCGTGCGCAAGCAACTGTGGGGCTTGGCACGCAGTTATTTGGAGGCCAGTCTGCGCCTGCTTCCACACGCGGAAACCTTCCGCGAATTGGGCGCGCTGCTGGAAAAACTCAACGAAAAGAGCGCCGCCCTGGAGTGCTACCGCCAAGCGCTGGCGATGGTACCCGGCACCGCCGGCTTGCCCAAACCCGACGAACCCCGCCTGGCGAGCGCCCCGGCCATGACCGCCCCAGCAGCACACCTGATTACGGCGCGCGGCAGCCAACCCAGCACTCAACATCAACTGACCTGAGCCGGGTTAGCTAATCCTGGCAGCTAACCCCTCCCTCGGCGCGAGGGAGGGCAGGCGGTCTGGCGCAGTATCGGCTAACAGCTCGCCATCGAGCCTCGGGCCCATGGCAGTCGCCCGCGGCTATTCCTGCGCCTCCGCCTGCCGCTGCTTGGCCAGGGTGTCGGGCGCGAACTCGAAGGGATCGGAATAGAAATGCTCAATCGGCAAGCCGCACGCCACGGCGCTGTCACGCATGGCCTTAACCATTACCGGCGGACCGGCGGCATAAAGATCCACGCCACTGAGATCGGGATGCGCCCGCGCCACCACTTCATGCACAAAGCCCGTCTCGCCCGTCCAAGCATCCTCGGCAGCAGGATCCGACAACACCGGGGTGTAACTGAAGTTGCCCTGCTCTGCCGCCCAGCGCTCGGCGAGTGAGTGGAGATATAAGTCTATCTGCGCGCGCGCGCCCCAGTACAACTGCATAGGCCGCGTCACCCCGGCAGCGAAGGCATGTTCGATGATGCCCTTGATGGGCGCGAAGCCGGTACCGCCGGCGACGAAAATCATGGGACGGTCGGAATCCTCGCGCAAATAGAAATCGCCGTGCGGGCCTTCGATACGCACGATGTCCTTCTCGTGCATGGCGTAGAGTACATGCTCGGTGAACTCGCCCTTCTCCACATGACGGATATGCAGCTCCAGCAAACCATCATCATGCGGTGCATTGGCCAACGAAAAGCTGCGATGCCGCCCGTCTTTGAGCACGAAGTCGACGTATTGCCCGGCGAGAAATTGCAGCCGCTCCCCGGCCGGCAACTTCAACGCGAGACGCACCACATCCGGCGCCAGCATTTCTTTTTCCACCACCCGCGCTGGAAGTTTCTTCACTTTCAACTCATCGCCCGAGGCGATCTCACGCGCCTCGATTATCACATCGCTACGCGGACGTGCCAGACACAACAAAGCCATGCCCACCGCGGCTTCCTGCTCAGTGAGCGCCTGTGGCGACGCACCGCCATAGTCCACCACGCCTTCAACCACCTTTGCCTTGCACGAACCGCAGGTGCCGCCACGGCACCCGTAGGGCAGATTCAAACCCTGGCGCAACGCAGCATCCAACAGGCTTTCATCCTGTCTGACCTCGAACTCATGACCACTGGGTTCGATGCGGACTTTGAAACTCATGCGTGATCCTTATACCCTGGCACAACAAAGTGCCACATTGTCGTTCATTTCCCTTGGGAGAGAAACCCTGAGCCAAATCCTTATCTTCGGTAGTGGTGATATCGGACGCCGCGTCGCCGTCCTGTACCGCGCACAGCACCGGCCTGTGTATGGCATGGTGCAGAGCGACGCCAGCGCCGCCCGTCTGGTGGCGCTGAATATCACCGCGCTGCAAGGTGACTTGGACCATCCCGACACGCTGCCAAATTTGCCCACCGCCCAGGCGACGCTGTTTTATTTCGCACCACCGCCCGCATCCGGCGACAACGACCCGCGCCTGGACGGCGTGCTGGCTCGCATCCCTGTTGACGCCCTGCCACACAAAGTAATTTATATCAGCACCAGCGGCGTGTACGGAGACCGCCGGGGCGAGTGGGTGACGGAAGCCACTCCACCCAACCCGTCCACGGCACGCAGCCGACGCCGGCTGGCAGCGGAAGAAACCTTGCTCGTCTGGGGCGCGCGCCGACAGGTGCCGGTGGTGATCCTGCGTGTCGGCGGCATCTATGGGCCGGGCCGCTGGCCGCTGGCGCGCTTACAACGCGGCGAACCGATCCTACGCGCCGCGGACTGCCCCTATACTAATCGCATTCACGCCGACGATCTGGCCGCCGTCTGCGTCGCTGCCGCTGAGCGCGGCGCCGCCGGTGAAATTTACAACGTCTGCGACGGCCACCCCAGCACCATGTGCGACTACTTCACTCTCGTGGCGGAACGCTTCGGCCTACCTGCTCCGGAGCAAGTCGACCTCGCCACCGCGCGCGCGGTATTGAGCAAGGAGATGATGTCTTATCTCGGCGAATCACGGCGCCTGGACAATCGCAAGATGTTGCATGACTTGGGCGTGACACTGCGCTACCCGGACTTACGCGCCGGCCTGGCGGCGGCCGAGGAAGAAGGCGCACAAGCACAAGACGCATAAAACATGACAGTGTAGCGTCCCCCCACCCTCCCTCTGAATGGGGAGGGTCAACAGCGGTGACTCACTAGCTAATTGGAAATTGACTCAGGATGCCTACCGACACTTTCAGCCGCAAGCTACTTGCCTGGTGGGACCGACACGGGCGCAAGGATTTGCCTTGGCAGCGCGACCGGACTCCTTATCGGGTGTGGATATCCGAGATCATGCTGCAACAAACCCAAGTGGCCACGGTGATCCCTTATTACCAGCGTTTCATGGCGCGCTTTCCCAACGTGCAGGCGCTGGCCGCCGCCACCCTCGATGAGGTACTGCATCATTGGAGCGGACTGGGCTATTACGCGCGTGCGCGTCATCTACACCAAACCGCGCACCACATCGCCAGCCAAAACGACGGCGATTTTCCTCTTGACCCTGCCGCTTTGATGCAACTGCCCGGCATCGGCCGCTCCACCGCGGCTGCCATCCTCGCCCTCGCCCACGATCGACCCTTGGCGATACTCGACGGTAATGTGAAGCGTGTGCTGAGCCGCTATCACGCCGTCAACGGCTGGCCGGGGCTGCGTGAAGTGGAACAACGGCTATGGATGCTGGCTGAAGGGCACACGCCGCGACGACGCGTCGCGCAATACACCCAGGCCATCATGGATCTGGGGGCGACGTTGTGCACACGCGGCAATCCGAACTGCACGCAATGTCCCTTGCACGCCGAGTGCCTCGCCCGGCGAGAAGATAGGATGCGCGACTATCCGGCGTCCAAGCCACGTAAAACAATCCCCGTACGCAGCACGCGCATGCTGCTGGTGCGTAACGAGCGCACCGACATACTGCTCATGCAGCGTCCACCGACGGGATTATGGGGCGGCTTGTGGAGTTTGCCTGAATGCAGCCTGGAGACGGATCCACGCCAGTGGTGCCGCGAACATTTGCAGTGCGATATCGCTGTAGAACCAAGCTGGCCGATAGTACGCCACACATTCAGCCATTTCCATCTCGATATCCATCCAATGCCGGCGCGTCTAGTTCAAACAGGTGGCGTCATGGAGCGAAGCACGGCCCTTTGGTACAATCCTCAGGCGCCGCAAGCGCTCGGCCTGGCCGCGCCGGTGGCGCGACTATTAGACATGATGATAGCGACAGGAGAACCGGCATGAGCCGCACAGTGCACTGCGTCAAACTCGGCAAGGAAGCGGAAGGTCTCGCCACCCCTCCCTACCCCGGCGAATTGGGAAAACGCATCTTCGAGAATGTTTCCAAAGAAAGCTGGCAGCAGTGGTTGAAGCATCAAACCATGCTCATCAACGAAAATCGCCTCTCACCCATCGACCCCAAATCGCGCCAGTTCCTCGAGCAGGAAATGGAGAAGTTCTTCTTCGGCAGCGGCTCCGCTATGCCAGAAGGCTACGTCCCCCCAAGTACATAACGGTTCTAGTCCAAGCCGTCCTCTCCCGCGGGCGGGAGACAGCCAGGGTGAGGGCGTTGATTGGCTAGCGCCCCTCCCACCGCCGGAGAAAACGTAGCGAGCGGTGAGCGCGCATGTCAGAAGCTGTCACCCTGAACTCCCACCTCAGGGAAAGGATGGCCCGAAGGGGGAGGACATGAAGAAATTACGTACCTCCCAGCCACTCACCTGGTGGATCCGCATCACTCCCTGCGCGCGCTGTCGACAGGTTCGGACTGCGCCGCGGCTTCATCACCTTTGGGCACGAATTTGCGCGACAGCAGCAAGCCCACTTCAAACAACAACCACATTGGCAAAGCCAGCAGGGCTTGTGAAAACATATCCGGCGGCGTAAGCATCATACCGAGCACAAACGCACCGACGATGATATAGGGCCGTTTGGCGGCCAGACTCTCGGGGGTGGCGATACCCGCCCAGATCAGAATAATGGTCGCCACCGGCACTTCGAAGGCCAAGCCGAAAGCGAAGAACATGGTCAGCACGAAGTCTAAGTACTTGGCAATGTCGGTCATCATCGCCACGCCTTGCGGCGCCGTACTCACCAAGAAGCCGAACACCAGCGGAAACACCACGAAATACGCGAAGGCCATGCCGGCATAGAACAGTACGATGCTGGAGACCAGCAAGGGCATGGCGATACGGCGCTCGCGCAGGTACAAACCGGGCGCGATGAAACGCCACGTTTGATGCAATAAATACGGCATAGCCAGAGCGAAGGCCAGCACGATGGCGAACTTGAACGGCGCGAAGAACGGCGAGGCCACCTCGGTGGCGATCATGGTGCCGCCGGCAGGCAAGGCCTGCAACAGCGGCAACGCCACGGCGTTATAGAGTGTGTTGGCGAAAGGAAACAGCGCCAGGAATATCAGCAACACCACCAGCACGATGCGCAGCAAGCGCTGGCGCAACTCGATGAGGTGCGCCATGAGTGGCTGTTCCTGCTGGGGTCTATAGTCAGGTTTTCGGCGTGCCATGATGATCAGGGCTGTCAGTGGATGACGCCGCTTGGGTGGGCGCAGGCGCGCTCACTGTTTCCGCGGGCGCTGTAGACTCATTATCGCCAGGAGTCGCGGCGGCGGCGCGACCCACGGGGGTCCGTTTTTCGTCGAGAACTTTGTGTAGTTCGGCGATCTCGGCTTCCTTGGCCATCATCTGCCGGATGCGATCAGCCTTGTCGATTTCCTGCTCGAACTCGTTACGCACGCTGCTGATGAAGCGCCGCGTATCACCGACCCAGCGCCCCAAGGTGCGTATCAAGGTGGGGAACTCACGCGGCCCCACCACCAGCAGCGCCACCACCGCTACCAAGACGATTTCCGTAAAACCGATATCGAACATGACGCCCTACCGTCGTCATACCTTGTCTTTGGCCTGCTCCTCGCTAGCTTGGCCTTCGATGGTGCTGCTGGCGCGCTTCTGCTCGATCTGCTCGCTAGGCGCTTCTTCGTCCTTGTCCTTAACTTCGCCCATGGAGTCGCGGAATCCCTTCACCGCGCCACCCAGATCAGTGCCGATGCTGCGCAGTTTCTTGGCGCCGAATAACAGCAACACAATCAATAGAATAATCAACAATTGCCAAATACTGATGCCCATAGCCCTTCTCCAATGCAATTCACCCTTCACCTAACGCTCCCTCTCCCGCGGGCGGGAGAGGGTTGGGGTGAGGGTCTCAAAAGATTCTCCAAACTTCAGCGATATCCTTCTCTTCCCCACCCTCGCACAGTTGCGGATGACGGACACCTCATCCTTGCCACCCGCACGGGTCATGGCGATCCGCCATTCTACACGTTCCCGACCGGCCCTGCCGGATCGCCTTTGCGCGCCGCCTTCTCCGCCAAGCCCGACAAACCGAAACGGCGCTCCAGCTCCTCGAGCACGGCGTCAGGGTGCAAGCCCTGGTGACTGAGCATGACCAAGGTGTGAAACCACAGGTCCGCGGTTTCGTAGATGATCTGGTCGGCGTCACCGCCCTTGGCGGCGATCACTGTTTCGGTCGCCTCCTCTCCGATCTTTTTCAGGATGGCGTCCAAACCCTTGGCGTGCAGCCCGGCCACATAGGAACTTTTGGGGTCCGCTAACTTGCGAGCCTCCAGCACCTCGGCCAATTGTCTCAACACATCCGTCATGAACCCGTTACCCCTGCGAACCAGGCTACCCCCTCCCACTGTCAGGCGGAAGACAGCGCCTGCGCACGACGCTGGGCGGGCTGGGGGTATACAACCTAGGATAATTCTAGCGCCCATGCCCATCCTAACCTTCCCACTCAAAAAGGGGTTAAGAAAAAAGACTGAAGACCTCGACGTCACGCCTACGGAGGGCGCCCGCCGGATTCATTCCTGCCGATAAATCTCCGTCGCGTCCTTGAGGACCGGCTCCACCGCTACCCACCGCTCGCCTTCCAGGCGCGAGTAGAAACAACTGTGACGGCCGGTGTGGCAGGCAATGCCGCCGGTCTGCTCGACACTGAGCAAGATGACGTCATTATCGCAATCGAGGCGAATTTCGCGCACCGTTTGCACATGACCGGAGTCCTCGCCCTTGCGCCACAATTGGTTGCGCGAGCGCGACCAGTACACCGCACGACCCGTGCCCGCCGTTTCCGCCAAGGCATCGCGATTCATCCACGCCACCATCAGCACGTGACCGCTGCCGACTTCTTGGGCAATGGCAGGCACCAATCCGGAGGCGTCCCAGCGCACGTCATCCAGCCACGTCACTCACGCACCTCGATGCCATGCGCGGCCAGCACTTGCTTGGCCTCATCGACGGTGTGCTCACCGAAATGAAAGATGCTCGCCGCCAACACCGCGTCGGCGCCCCCGTCCAACACGCCTTGCGCCAAATGCTCCAGCGTACCCACGCCGCCCGAGGCGATTACGGGGATGGTCACCGCCTCGCTTACGGCGCGGGTGAGCTGCAAATCGAAACCATCGCGGGTACCATCACGGTCCATGCTGGTGAGCAGAATTTCACCGGCCCCATAATCGGCCATGCGCTTCGCCCACTCGACGACGTCGATGCCGGTGGCCTTGCGACCACCATGGGTGAATACTTCCCAACGCGGCGGCTCACCTTCCTTACTCACGCGTTTGGCGTCGATGGCCACCACGATGCACTGGGCGCCGAAACGCTCCGCGGCTTCGCGCACGAAGTCGGGCTTGGCCACGGCGGCGGTGTTGACGGCCACTTTGTCGGCGCCGGCGTTGAGCATGCGGCGGATGTCGGCGCTGGTGCGGATACCGCCACCCACGGTAAGGGGGATGAACACTTGTCCCGCCACCTCCTCCACCACATGCGCCATGGTGTCGCGTTCTTCGTGACTGGCGGTGATATCGAGGAACACCAACTCATCGGCGCCCTGCTCGTCGTAACGCTTGGCGATTTCCACCGGGTCACCGGCGTCGCGGATGCCAACGAACTTCACGCCCTTGACGACGCGCCCCTGGTCCACATCCAAACAAGGAATGATACGCTTGGCCAGGCCCATATCTTTATCCGAGTTCGTCCACGAGTTTTTGCGCCTCGACCAAGTCGATGCCGCCCTCGTACAAGGCTCGCCCGATGATCGCCCCCATCACACCCTCGCCGCTCACCGCGCACAAGCGGCGAATATCCTCCAGTGTGCTCACGCCGCCCGAGGCGATCACCGGGATGGTGATGGCGCGCGCCAAGGCCGCAGTGGCCTCCGCGTTCACACCCTGCATCATGCCGTCGCGGCTGATGTCGGTATAGACGATCGCTTCCACACCTTCGCGCTCGAAGCGCTGCGCAATGTCGATGACATCATGATTGGAAAGCTTGGACCAACCGTCGATGGCCACTTTGCCGTCTTTGGCGTCCAAGCCCACCATGATATGGCCGGGAAATTCCGAGCACGCATCACCGACGAAATGCGGCGCATTCACGGCGTTGGTGCCAATGATGACGTATCGCACGCCCATTTCCAGATACTGCTCGATGGCGTCATCGTCGCGGATCCCGCCGCCGACTTGGATGGGGATATCGGGATGGGCGGCGGCGATGCGGCGAATCGCTTCGGCATTGACCGGCCGACCGGCGAAGGCACCGTTCAAATCGACGATATGCAGACGCTGGGCGCCGGCCTCCGCCCACCGATCGGCGACCGCCACCGGATCGTCCGAGAATACCGTATCGTCTTCCATGCGCCCTTGGCGCAGACGCACGCACTTGCCATCCTTCAAATCTATCGCTGGTATGAGCAGCATGATGTTTTCCTCAACCTCCGACGAGCCACCATCAACTTGTTCAGTCCTGGCCATCCCAATGCATGAAATTGCTCAGCAGAGCCAGACCGGCGCGCTGGCTCTTTTCCGGGTGAAATTGCACCGCGAATAGATTCTCGCGCGCCACCGCGCACACGAACTCATGCCCGTATTCGCTGACACCCGCCACGTACTCCGGCCGCGTCGGCGCCACATAGTAACTGTGCACGAAATAAAACCGGCTGTCTTGTGCGATGCCTTCCCACAAAGGATGTGGGCGGGTCTGATGGACTTGATTCCAACCCATATGGGGAATTTTCAGGCCCGCGCCCGGCGCCACGGTTTCCACGAAACCGCGCACCGCTCCGCCAAGCAGAGCCAGCCCCGGCGTACCGCGATTCTCGGCGCTATGCGCGAACAAGGCCTGCATCCCTAAACAAATGCCCAACATGGGTTTCTTGGCCGCCACTTCGCGGATCACCTCATCCAAGCCCAAACGCCGCAACTCGGACATGCAATCGCGCAAGGCGCCGACACCGGGAAACACCACCCGATCGGCGCGCAGTATGGACTCGGGATCATAAGTGACGCGCACCTTGATTCCGCGCCCGGCGTGCTCCAAAGCCTTGGAGACGGAGCGCAAATTTCCCATGCCGTAATCGATGACTGCAACCGTACTCATCTAAATCAGTTTCGTTTGTCTATGTAATCAGATAATGACATTGCCAGCTGTCGGGACAGCGGCATTTCAGTGGCCCGGAAATGCGATCATCGCATACTAACCAGCAACTTCAACCCTAAGCCGCTCGTTTACAAATGCCCCTTGGTGGACGGCATCACGCCTTGCATACGCGCGTCATGCTCCAAGGCCATGCGCAGCGCACGGCCGAAGGCCTTGAAAATCGTCTCGGCGATGTGGTGCGCATTGCGTCCGCGCAGACAGTCGATGTGCAACGTCACCTGAGCGTGGTTGACGAAGCCCTGGAAAAATTCGCGAAACAAATCCACATCGAATTCCCCGATGCGCGCACGCGCGAACTCCACGCCGTAGTCCAACCCCGGCCGGCCAGAGAAGTCCACCACCACCCGCGACAAGGCCTCATCCAAGGGCACATAGGCATGACCATAGCGACGCAGACCTTTCTTGTCGCCCACCGCTTGCGCGAAGGCCTGACCGAGCGTGATGCCGATATCTTCCACGGTGTGGTGCGCGTCGATGTGCAAATCGCCTTGCGCACTCACATCCAGATCGATCAGGCCGTGGCGCGCCACTTGATCGAGCATGTGATCGAGAAATGCCACGCCGGTCTGAAATAGTCCCGTGCCGGCCCCGTCCAGATTCACGCTCACATGAATCTGCGTTTCCAGCGTGTTGCGTTGCACCGTGGCTTTACGATCCGCCATGTCAGTTCGCCTCTATCTTGTAATATAGCGCACGCCTCACAACAACCGCTCCAGGGCTTGCAGAAACGCGTCGTTCTCTTCCGGCGTACCTACGGTGACGCGCAGACTATCGTGCAACGCCGGATGACTTCCATGCAAATTCTTGATAAGCACGCCCGCGCCGCGTAAATCAGCGAAGAGCTGGGGGGCGCGGCCCGGCGCGACACGAAACAGGATGAAATTGGCCTCACTCGGATAGGGGGTCACGCCAGGCAACTGCGCCAGCGCTTGCTGCAAGCGCTGGCGCTCGGCGCGGATGCGCTGGGTCTGATCGATCAACATGTCGTAGTGGGCCAAGGCGAACTCGGCGCTCGTCTGAGTGAGCACATTGATATTATAGGGCAAGCGGGTCTTGTCGATTTCGTGCAACCAGGCAGGCGGCCCGACCAGATACCCTAAGCGCAGACCGGCCAGCCCCAATTTGGACACCGTGCGCAGCAATAATAAATTATCGTACTCGCCCAAGCGGCCGAGAAAACTCTCGTCGCAAAATGCCGAGTAGGCCTCGTCCACGACCACCAAGCCGGGCGCGGCGCGGAGGATCGCGATAATATCCGCGGCGGCGAACAAATTGCCGGTGGGATTACTGGGATAGGCGATGAACACCACCGCCGGTTGGTGTTCCTCGATGGCGGCCAGCGTAGCGGGCACATCCAGGGTGAAATTATCCCTGAGCGGGACGCCGACGTAAGGCACCCCCACTGTCGCCGAGATGATGCGATACATGGAAAAGGTCGGCTCGGGCGCCAGCACCACACGTTCGGGACCGGCCAAGGTCATAAGGATCATTTGGATCAGCTCATCGGAGCCGTTGCCCAACAATAAATCCTGCTCAGCCGGCAAGGCGAATACCTCGCGCAAGCACGCTTTGAGTTGTTGCGAGGACGGGTCGGGATAACGGTTGAGAGACACGTCAGCCAGCGCGCGCAACCATTGTTCCTTGAGTGATTCGGGCCAGGTGTAAGGGTTTTCCATGGCGTCCAACTTCACCAATCCTTGCGCAGGCGGCACATGATAGGCCTTGAGAGCCTGAATTTCGGGCCGCACCCAGCGGCCTATGGCGGCATTCATGATTTGCTCGTTCTACTCTTATTTCGCCTGCACCCGGTATTCCGCCGAGCGTGCATGTGCAGTCAACCCCTCGCCGCGCGCCAGCAAAGCGGCCGTCACGCCCAAGCTGCGCGCGCCATCCGAAGAACACATAATGAGGCTGGAGCGTTTTTGAAAATCGTAGACGCCCAACGGAGAGGAAAAACGCGCGGTACGCGAGGTCGGCAACACATGATTGGGACCGGCACAGTAATCGCCCACCGCCTCGGCAGTGTAGCGGCCCATGAAAATGGCGCCGGCATTGCGGATACCCTTGACCATTTGCTCCGGCTCGGCTACCGACAACTCGAGGTGTTCGGGTGAAATAAAATTAGCCACCGTCACCGCCTCATCGAGATTCTTGACTTGAATCAGTGCGCCGCGCTTACCCAGCGACGCGCGGATGATGTCGGCCCGTTCCATTTGCGGCAGCAGCTTGTTGACGCTGGCTTGCACCTTGTCGAGATACGCCGCATCGGGACACAACAAGATCGACTGCGCGTCTTCGTCATGCTCGGCTTGCGAAAATAAGTCCATCGCCGTCCAATCGGGATCGGTGCGACCATCGCAGACGATGAGGATTTCCGATGGCCCGGCAATCATGTCGATGCCCACGGTGCCGTAGACCATGCGCTTGGCGGTGGCGACGTAGATGTTGCCGGGGCCCACGATCTTGTCCACGCGCGGCACGCTCTCGGTACCATAGGCCAGCGCCGCCACCGCCTGCGCGCCGCCGATGGAGAATACACGATCGACTGCGCTCAATTCCGCCGCCGCCAGCACCAAGTCATTCACTTCCCCGTCCGGCGTGGGCACCACCATGATGATTTCGGGCACACCCGCCACCTTGGCGGGAATCGCGTTCATCAGGACCGATGAGGGGTAGGCGGCCTTGCCGCCGGGCACATATAAACCGACGCGATCCAGCGCGGTGACTTGCTGGCCCAGCAAGGTGCCGTCGGGCTCAGTATAGGACCAGGAATCTTGTTTTTGATGCTGATGATAGGCACGCAAACGGCGCACTGCCAGCTCCAAGGCCTCACGCGTCTGCTCCGGGATGCGCTCCAGAGCCTCCTGCATGCGCGCGCGCGGAACTTCCAACTCCGCCATGGCCTGCGCCTGCATGCGATCGAAACGATTGGTGTATTCCACCACCGCCGCGTCGCCGCGCGTACGCACTGCGGCGAGTATCTCTTCCACCGCACCGACCACCTTGGCATCGGATACGCTCTCCCAGGCCAGCAGCTGTTCGAGTTGCGGCCAGAAATCCGCCTGTTTGGTGGCTAGACGTTTGATAGCTATCATCGCGCTCCACCCCGTTGCTTGACTCTAGGCTTGCCCATGCTGCACCGCCTCTCCCATGCGCTGCACGAAAGACTTCACTACGCCATGCTTCATTTTCATCGACGCCTTGTTGACGATCAACCGCGAGCTGATATCGGCAATATGCTCCAAGGGCTCCAAGCCATTGGCGCGCAGCGTGTTACCGGTGTCCACCAAATCGACAATGAGATCCGCCAGCTTCACCAGCGGCGCCAGCTCCATCGAACCGTACAGCTTGATGATCTCCACTTGCTTACCTTGTTCGGCAAAGTAACGCCGCGTGGTGTGGACGTATTTGGTGGCAATACGCAGCCGGGTGTCGGCGGTGCGCGCCCGCGGCGGGCCAGCCAACATCAGGCGGCAACGGGCGATATTCAGATCCAAGGGCTCGTAAATGCCGTTACCTTCGTATTCCATCAACACATCTTTGCCGGCGATACCCACATCGGCGGCGCCATAGGCAACATACGTGGGCACGTCGGAGGCGCGGATCAGGACCAACTTGATCGCTGCAACATTGGTGTCGAGTATCAACTTGCGCGATGTGGCCGGATCATCCTGCGGCACGACCCCCGTTGCCGCCAGCAAGGGCAGGGCGTCTTTGAATATGCGACCCTTGGATACCGCGATGGTCAGAGTATCAGCCATGTCGCTCACGCAGTCACTCAGGCACGCGGCGGATGCGTGCGCCCAATTGTTGCAGCTTCTCCTCGATGCACTCGTAGCCGCGATCGATATGATAAATCCGATCCACGGTCGTATCGCCCTGCGCAACCAAGCCCGCTAACACCAGGCTCGCCGAAGCGCGCAAATCGGTGGCCATAACCGGTGCGCCGGTGAGTTGCTCGGCACCGACGACAAATGCGGTATTGCCCTCGACGCGAATGTTGGCGCCCAAGCGCTGCAATTCCTGAACGTGCATGAAGCGATTCTCGAACACCGACTCGGTGATGGCGCCGACGCCGTCGGCCACGGCGTTAAGGGCGCAGAATTGCGCCTGCATGTCAGTGGGGAAAGCGGGATAGGGCGCCGTGTGCAGGTTCACCGCCTTAGGGCGGCGACCGCGCATGTCCAACGCTATCCAATCCGCCCCGGTCTCGATGGCCGCGCCGGCTTCACGCAATTTCATCAGCACGGCTTCCACGCTTTCAGGCCGGGTATCTTTCAACTTAATCTGACCGCCGGTGATCGCCGCACCCACTAAGAAAGTTCCGGTTTCAATACGGTCGGGCAATATCGAATAATCCGTGCCTCGCAAACGCTCCACGCCTTCGATGGTAATGGTGTCGGTACCTGCACCGCCTATCTTGGCGCCCATGCTGATAAGGCAGTTGGCCAGATCGACCACTTCCGGTTCGCGCGCGGCATTTTCTAATACTGTGGTGCCCTCGGCCAGCGCGGCGGCCATCATGATGTTCTCGGTACCGGTGACGGTCACCATATCGAAGAAGAAACGTGCGCCTTTCAAGCGCTGGGCCTTGGCGCGGATGTACCCGCCTTCAACACGAACGTCGGCACCCATCGCGCGCAAACCCTCGATGTGCAAATCGACCGGCCGCGAACCAATGGCGCAGCCACCCGGCAAGCTCACCACCGCTTCACCGAAACGCGCCAACAGCGGACCCAGCACCAAAATGGAGGCGCGCATGGTCTTAACCAACTCGTAGGGCGCAAAGAAATCGCGTGTCGTGCTGGCATCGACTTCGATGCTCATTTTCTCACCCACGACCAGTTCAGCGCCCATACGGCCGAGCAATTCCATGGTGGTGGTGATGTCGTGCAAGTGCGGAATATTGCGCACCGTGACCGTCTCATCCGCCAGCAAGGTGGCGGCGAGTATGGGTAGGGCGGCGTTTTTTGCCCCCGAGATGCGTATCTCCCCGTTGAGGGGAGTGCCGCCAGTAATGATAAGTTTATCCATGGATGACTTCGAAATGAGGAAACGGGTCTACCTATTTGATGCGAGTCTGATGCGGGCCTAGCTGCCAGCCTCTAGCGTGCGCGCTCCCATTGCTCGGGCGTGTACGTCTTCATGGACAAAGCATGAATATCACCGCCCATCTTCTCTCCCAAGGTGGCATAAACCATGCGATGTTGCTCCAACATTGATTTACCGGCGAAATCAGTACTGACGACCGTCGCCTCGAAATGCCGACCATCACCGCTGACCTGCACCTGCGCACCAGGCAGACCTTGTTCTATCATCTGTTGTATATCTTGCACTTGCATCGTCTTGAGAGCCGCTCAATCAGGCTTTAGGAAACGCGAAGCATACCCGTTCCGCGCCTGCTTTGTCACCCCGAGCTCTGCGATCGACCAACCGGTAGACTTCGGCCGCACGCCAAACGCCCCTCTCTCCCGCAAGCAGGAGAGTTCGGGTCGCGGGGGACCGCAATTGAGTGAGCCAAAGACACCGCCACGAGGGCTGGCAAGGATATAGACTTAACAGCTTGCCGAAAAAGTCTCCGGTGGATGCCAGGCTAGGCGTAAAGCGGCGAAATGGCACTGTTTACGCGTCAGCAGTGAGCATTATTAGCCGTATTACAACCGCAGGTTGGCGCGAACCGACGCCGCATGGCGCCGCACCAAGGCTGTTCCGCCGACTGCTAACCCGCCTCCGCCAGTGACAGCACCTCATCCAGCCCCCCCACGCGGGCGA
Source organism: uncultured Chromatiaceae bacterium (assembly GCA_945787555.1). Lineage (GTDB taxonomy): Bacteria > Pseudomonadota > Gammaproteobacteria > DRLM01 > DRLM01 > CALZJG01. The sequence continues at coordinate 25,819 of CALZJG010000156.1, forward strand.
TGGCCAGAATTTGTGCCGGCACATTGAGAAAGCTCACCTTGCCACCACCCTGATGCGCACCTCGCGACCACTCTATGAGTAGCGCGATGCCGGCGCTGTCGGCGCGGGTCACGCCCTGCAAGTCCATCTCTACTTGGCCGCCCTGGGTGAAGAGCGTCGCGCTGCCGCGCCATAGCTGGGGTACGGTGGCGAAGGTGAGCTCGCCGTTCACGGCGTAGTGTCCGTCGCCCACGGCCTTCACCCGCACCTCATTCACCGGATGCTGTCTCGCTGATTGCGCTCCGTAAGCGTGGCGATCAATTTATCCAGACCGTCCTGACGGATCTGATTAGAAAAGGTAGTGCGATAATTGGTCACCAGGCTCACACCATCGACGGTGACGTTGAATACCTTCCAGGCGCCGTTCTTGAGATGCAAGTCGTAATCGATGGGCACAGGAAAACTACCGGGCTGCTCGACTTCCGTACGCACCGTCACTTCTGTGGCCTGCGCAGGCGCGCGCAGCGGCAAATAATCGATGCGGTTGTCGCGATATTCGAACAGCGACTTGGCGTAAGTGCGCACCAATAGATTACGAAACTCGCCGATGAACTGCTCGCGCTGAGCCGGCGAGGCGCCGCGCCAATATTTGCCCAGCACCCATTGCGACATCCGCTCGAAATCGAAATGCGGCAGCACCATTTCGTCCACCATCGCATAGAGACGGGCGGGCTCCTGCTCCAACTCGGCACGCTCGGCCTGGACGCGTTTGATGATCTTATCCGCAGTCTCGCGCACCAAGTCCTGGGGGGCTTGGGCGGCCATCGCTAACGCAGCGCCCGCCCATAACGCGATCATCCATACTATGAAACGACGTTTCATCGCTCGACTCCCATGACATTCAGCAACTGCGCCACGTGCATATTGTAGCCGAACACCGTCTGCAGATAGTCGGTATGCGCGAACACATACCCCTGTAAAGCCGTAATGACTTTATCACCTTTCTCCATCCCCGCCTCGAAATCGGCGAAACCGGCGATCATCCAGCGCCGCGACGCACGGCTGGCGTTTTCCAGCTCGGCCACCGCTTCGTAGTGCGCTTGCACCTGATGGTATTGCTCCGCCACTTGGAAGGGAATGCCCTGCCGCGCCAGGCTGGACTTGGCCAACAGCGCCTCCAGCTCAGCCTGCGCCCGGGCGATACGGGCCGGCCGCACCCCGGCGTTCCAATCCCAGCGCAAGCCCACCAACGGCGTCAAACCGACGTCGTTGAAGGGGTCGAATATATGCGGGTTATCGAGACGGTCGCGATTCGGCGAATAAGACAGCAAGCCTGCCGCGCCGGCATAAATGTCCGGCCGACCCTCGGCCTTGTTGGCCTCGACCAAGGCCCGCCGCGCCCGCAGTCCGGCTTCGACCTGGGCCATTTCCGGGCGCTGGGCCAGGGCTTGCTGCTGCGCCTCCGACATTTCCACCTCCGGCAAAGACACCGGGGTGAGACGCTTATCCGCCACCTCGAGCTCGTGACCCAGACCCACACCGGTGAGCACTTTGAGCCCGTCCAGGGCGATACGTTCCAAACCGGCGGACTGCGCCAAGTAGCGCCCCACCAAAGCGGCGCCGGCCTGCAAGGCATACAAGTCGGATTGACGGATGTCCCGCTCGCCATCCAACAACCATTCCTCGACCGAAGCAACGGCCCCGTCGACGCGTTTCTTAACATCTTCGAGCACCAAGCGGGCATCGCGCGCCGCCAAGTAGCCAAAATAAGCGCGTTTCACGTCCAGCGCCGTGACGCCGCGCTGCAGGCGCACATCGCCTTGTTTGACCTCCACGTTGGCGCGGGCGGCCTCGGAGTAATGTTCGACTTTGCCAAAGGTGTGCAATGGCTTGACCAGCGACAGCTCCAGACGCGACCACAGCGACAAGCCATTACTTTCAAAACGATCGGAACGCACCTCGCAATCACCGGGCGCGCAGCCACCGCGCTCGAAAAAGCCACCGTCTACGGCCGGCGACAGGGCGAATATGGCATTGACGTCAAGCGTCCAGCCGCGATGCCCCTGCGCCTCGTCCACCCAAGTGCGCGCCACGCCCACCAAGTGCTCGACCTCTTCGATGCGCGGATCATGGACCAAGGCGCGATCGATGGCCTGTTCTAAATCGAGCGTCTCGGCCGTAGCCACGCTCGCGACGAGCGTTAGCCCCAGCGCCGGCAGCCAGCAATGACTCACTTCTCCACGCCCTCCGAGGCTTTGTTGAACAGCACACGGCCGATGATCTGCTCCATGACCAACGCCGACTGCGTGAGTTTGAGACGATCACCGTCTTGCAGATTTTCTTCAGAGCCGCCTGGCTCCAGCGAAATATATTGTTCACCGAGCAAGCCGGAAGTAAAGATGCTCGCAGAGGTGTCAGTGGGCAAGCGATAGTCACGCCCGATCTTAAGCGTCACCACCGCCTCGAAGCGCTCAATGTCGTAATGAATGTCGGACACCCGGCCGATACGCACGCCGCTCACCGACACTGGCGAGCGCACCTTGAGGCCGCCGACGTTCTCGAAATTGGCGGTGATTTCGTAGCCGTTCTCGTCGTTAAGCGCGGTAATATTGCTCACTTTCATGGCCAACACGAACAGCGCCGCCAAACCTATGGCAACGAACAGGCCGACCAGAATTTCCAGGGTTGTCGATTGTTTCATATCAAATCAATCCACTCTTTTCCTACTCTCCCTCTCCCGTTCGCGGGGAGAGGGCAGCGAGGGGGCGTAGCCGATGGGGTGAGGGCTTCTCATACATCCCCAAACATCAGCGCGGTCAGCACGAAATCCAAGCCCAACACCGCCAGGGCGCTATGCACCACGGTGCGCGTCGTGGCGCGACTTACGCCTTCCGAAGTCGGCACGCAATCATAGCCTTCGAACACCGCGATCCAGGTTACCACCACGCCGAACACCACGCTCTTGATGACGCCATTGAGAATATCCTCATGCAAATCCACGTTGGCCTGCATCTGCGACCAAAAGGCGCCTTCGTCCACACCCAGCAAGCCCACGCCCACGAAATAACCGCCATACACGCCGATGGCGCTAAAGATAGCCGCCAGCAAGGGCATCACTATCATCCCGGCGAGAAAACGCGGCACGATCACGCGGCGCACTGGATCCACGGCCATCATTTCCATGCCCGACAACTGTTCGGTGGCCTTCATGAGGCCGATCTCCGCGGTCAGCGCCGAGCCTGCACGTCCCCCGTAGAGCAAGGCCGCGACCACCGGCCCCAACTCGCGCACCAACGTCAAGGCCACCATCACGCCCAAGGACTCGGCGGCGCCGAAATCGCTCAGCGTATTGTAGCCCTGCAAACCCAGCACCATGCCCACGAACAACCCGGACACCGCGATGATAAGCAGCGACAGCACACCCACCGAATATATTTGCTGCACGACCAGCCGAGGCCGCAACAGCATCGACGGCAAGCCGTAGAGCATTTGCGCCAAGAACACGTGCCCGCGTCCCAAGCGCTCGAAGAAGGCCAGTCCGGTGCGCCCCAAGCGCGCTAAAGCGTTCATCGCCACCCACTCTTAGACTTACTCGCCCTCTCCCGCGAGTGGGAGAGGGCGGCGACGAGGGCGCTCAATTGGCTTGCCCCCTCTGTGGCTTGCAGAGCGTGGGAGGCGTAGCCGTAGCAGTGTAGGTGATCATTCAGCCGTTCCCCGCCAACAAATCCTCGGCGTAATCGGTCGCCGGGTAGTGGTACGGCACCGGCCCGTCGGGCAAGCCCTGCATGAACTGGCGCACCCACTCCGAGGGCGAAGCGCGCAACTCATCGGGCGTCCCTTGCCCCACCACCTTACCCTCCGCCAAGACGTAGATGTAGTCGGAGATGGCGGCCGTCTCTTGCACGTCGTGCGAAACCACGATACTGGTCAAGCCCAGCGCCTCGTTGAGGGTGTCTATCAGTTCCACGATGGCCGCCTTGGAAATCGGGTCCAAACCGGTGAAGGGCTCGTCGTACATAATCATCATCGGATCCAACGCTATGGCTCGCGCCAGTGCGATACGCCGCGCCATGCCGCCCGACAATTCACTGGGCATCAAATCGCGCGCGCCGCGCAATCCCACTGCCTGCAATTTCATCAACACCAAGTCGCGTACCATTACCTCGGGCAAGTCAGTGTGTTCGCGCAACGGAAAAGCCACGTTGTCATACACGCTCAGATCGGTGAGCAGCGCCCCACTCTGGAATAACATGCCCATGCGCTTGCGCAGCGAATACAACCCACCACGCCGCAAACGATGCACATTCTGGCCGTCCACCGTTACCGTGCCGGCGGTCGGTCTCAATTGGCCGCCGATGAGTTTGAGCAGCGTGGTCTTGCCGGTGCCGCTAGGCCCCATGATCGCGGTGACCTTGCCGCGCGCGATGTCGATATCCAAACCATCAAAGATGGCGCGTGTGCCGCGCACGAAACGCAGCCCGCGTATCTCGACCAAGGATTGTTGTTCGCCGTCCTGCGACATGATTTCCGAAAGAGTAATGGTCCAAACAATCCGGCTCAGTGCCGGCACATTGGTGCATTAGGATAACCGACCGGCGCGCAACAGGCTACGAGCACGCCACGAGTGCTCCGCTGGCTAGGCTGTGCGACAATTCCCGACATCCCCTAAGGGAGTGCAAGGATGACCTATTTCACCAAGCGTTATCATCCCCCTGGCACCGCGCCTGGCACCTTGGTAGAGGATGAACATCTCGAATCCCGCCCGCTGCGCCTCAAGCTCATGGACTACAACACACAGAGCCTGGAGGAGCACGACGACATCAGCTTTACCGAGTGTCGCCCTTATTTGGAGCGCCCCACCATTACTTGGATACACGCCCACGGCTATGCCGGCGCCGAGTTGCTGCGTGAACTAGGCCAGACCTTCAGCCTGCACCCTCTGGCGTTGGAGGACGTGCTCAACACCGGCCAACGCCCCAAGCTGGAGAACTACGATCACCAACTGTTCGCCATCATGAGTCTGCCGCTATGGGACGGCGACGACATCGAGGTGGAACAAATCAGCTTGTTCTTTGGCCCCGGCTATGTGATCAGTTTTCACTACGGCGACCACGATCCCTTCGAACCGATACGCAAACGCCTGCGCGCCCAGGGCGGGCGCCTGCGTGAACGGGGCGCCGACTATTTGTTTTATACCCTGCTGGACGTGATCGTGGACCAGAGCTTTCCCATCCTCGAAGAATTGGGCGAACGCATTGAGACGGTCGAGGACCAATTATTGGACAAACCCACCCGCCTCACCTTGGAGCGCATTCATCTGCTAAAACGCGATTTGTTGCTGCTGCGCCGTCAGTTATGGCCGCAACGCGAAGTCCTCAGCCAGCTGCAGCGCGAGGATCAATCGCTCATCGATGAGACCACCAAACCTTATCTACGCGATTGCTATGATCACACCGTGCAAATCATGGAGCTGTTCGAGACTTATCGCGACATGCTGGCCGGCATGCTGGACATGTACCTTTCCGGCGCCAGCCATCGTCTCAACGACATCATGCGCGTGCTCACCGTCATCGCCACGCTATTCATTCCGCCGACCTTCCTCGTCGGCATATACGGCATGAACTTTCAACACATGCCGGAGCTGCACTGGCCGTATGGTTACGGGCTGGTGTGGCTGATCATCGTAGCCGTCATGGGCGGCATGCTGGTGTATTTCAAACGTCGTAATTGGTTTTAAACGCGCCTTACGAATCGTTACTTGTCGCGCCTGGCTGCGCCCAACCGCGCAGCAACCAACCCAACACCATGCCCACCACCAACAGCGAGAAAATCATCAAGACGCGCGACAGGGACAGCGACCAAAACAAAAACTTGACCTCCACCACTTCGGTGTTTTGCAGCGTGAACACGATCACCATGGCGGCCAGCACCAGGGCCAAGGTCAGCTTGGTCTTGGTAATGCGCGGCGCCTCTTCGGGCATGCTCATTCGCCCGCGATGGTCATGCGCTCCACCAGCACCGAGCCGGTGCGCACATTACCGCGTTGATCCACATCATCGGCCACCGCCACGATGCCGCGCAGCATGTCTTTGAGATTACCGGCCACGGTGATCTCCTCCACCGGATATTGAAGCTCGCCGTTCTCCACCCAGAAGCCGGCCGCACCACGCGAATAATCACCGGTGACGATATTGACCCCCATACCCATCATTTCGGTGACCAACAAGCCGTCGCCCATCTGCTTGAGCAGCCCGTCGAAATCCAGCGCGCCGCTGTCGACGGTGAGGTTGTGCACGCCACCGGCATTGCCGGTGGTCTGCATGCCGAGCTTGCGCGCGGAATAACTGTCCAGCACATAGCCTTGCAACACACCGCCGCTAACGATGTCGCGCGCGCCGGTAGCCACGCCCTCGGAATCGAAGGGCGCGCTGCCCAGCGCTTTCTTGAGGTGCGGCTGTTCGTGGAGGCGCATGAAATCAGGAAATACTTGTTTGCCCAGATGATCGAGCAGGAAGGAGGACTTGCGATACAGGCTTTCACCACGGATGGCGCGGATGAAATTTGAAAACAACCCGGTGGCGATCTCGGCGGCAAAGATCACCGGCGCCTGACGCGTGGATAAACGTCGCCCGCCCAAACGGCGCAACGTGCGCTGCCCGGCGCGACGCCCGACGCTGGCGGCCGCTTCCAGATCGGCGCTGTCGCGCGCCACCGCATACCAATAATCGCGCTGCATACCGGCACCATCCTCGCCGATGACGGCGCAGCTGACGCTATGGCGCGAGCTGGGATAGGCGCCGAGAAAACCCTGGCTATTGCCGTAAACGCGATTACCGGCGTGACTGGACACCGTGGCGCCTTCCGAATTAGTGATGCGAGGATCGACGCCGCGCGCTGCGGCCTCACATTCCTGCGCCAATTCGATGGCCCGCTCGGCGGGCAAATCCCAGGGATGATGCAAGTCGAGATCGGGAATGTCGCGCGCCAACAGGGCGGCGTCGGCCAAGCCGGCGCAAGCATCTTCTTCGGTATATTTGGCGATGGTGCAAGCCGCACTCACCGTTTCCCGTATCGCCTCGGGCGAATAATCTGATGTGCTCGCCGAACCCTTGCGCTGCCCGAAGTACACCGTCACGCCCAGGCCTTTGTCGCGGTTGTGCTCAACGGTTTCCACCTCGCCGAGGCGCACGGTCACGGACAAGCCGCTCTCCGCGCTCACGCCCGCCTCGGCCGCCGTCGCACCCAGCCGCTGGGCCTCGTCGAGGATGGCGGCCACCACCGCCTGGAGCTCCTGCTGATTCTGCGTTGCTTGCGTTCCCATCACACCTTCCCGTTAGCCACAAATGATTCGACGCAGGCGCTTTCCCTGCCGGGCTAGTGTAACCGATCCGCCCGCCCCAGCCCCTATTGAGCCACAGCAACTCATGGCTGACCCGTACCGAACCACTGCCAGCCGCAGAGATTCTAGCGCCACGGGGATTCCCCCATCAGTGTGAGAGGTAACAGCCAGCCAATGCTTCCGCGGTCATGGGGCTACCAAACAAAAAACCCTGGTACTGAAAGCAGCGTAGGCGTCGCAAGCGATTCAGTTGCGACTCTATCTCGACGCCTTCGGCGATCACGCCCAGCTCCAGACTATCGGCCATACGGATAATCGCCCTAACGATGGCGCCGCTCCCTGCATCGGCGCCCAGTCCGCGGATAAATGATTGGTCGATCTTGATGGTATCCAGGGGAAAGCTATGCAGATTGCTCAGAGAAGAATACCCCGTACCGAAATCATCCATGGAGACACTCACCCCCTCTGTGCGCAAGGCCTGGAGCACGTCCACACCCCTCCCTGACTTGGCGATCATGGCGCTCTCAGTGATTTCCAATTCCAAATCCCTGCCTTCACAGCCTGTTTCACCAAGCGCGTTGGACACCTGCGTCGCAAGTTCGGGCTCGATTTGCATCGTCGAGACATTGACGGCAACACGCAAGGGTTTGTAGCCCTTGATTCTCCACGCCTGCACTTGCCGACAGGCTTCCATGATCACCCAAGAACCAATATCCTTGATAAGACCGACCTCCTCTGCCAAGGGAATGAAATCGGAGGGCATGATCAATCCCTTGTCCGCATGGCGCCAACGGATCAAAGCTTCGACCCCGTACACACCGCCATCACGGAGGTCGACTTTAGGCTGGTAATACAAAACGAACTCACCGCACTGCAAGGCCAGGCGCATGTCCCGCTCCATTTCTAAGCGTGCTCGCGCCTTGTCATTCATTTGCTTGTTATAAAACTGATAACGGTCCCGACCCTCCGACTTGGCGTGATACATGGCCGCATCGGCATTACGCAGCAAACTCTGCCCGTCGGCCCCGTCACCAGGAAAGACACTGACGCCGATTGTGGCGGTGATATTGAGCGCCGCCTCATTCACCACGTAGGGACGTCTCATCTCGGCGAGTAGCTTGCTGAGTGTCGGCTGCAGATGCAGCACGTCATCAACGCCATCCATGACGATCACAAATTCATCCCCCCCTATGCGTGAAAGCGTGTCGCGCCCTCGTACACAGCTGCTTAGTCTTTGCGCCACTTGCCTAAGCACTTCATCGCCATAGTCATGACCTAACGAATCATTAATGAATTTGAAGCGATCAAGGTCGATGAATAATACCGCCAGCTGATAACCATCCCGCCTAGCCTGCGCGAGATGCTGCGTGATACGTCCGTAGAGAAATGAGCGGTTGGCCAAATTGGTCAGATGATCACGCGTCGCAAGCAACTCGATGTGCGCCTCGGCCGCCTTGCGCTCGGTAACGTCGGAACAGGCACCTCGATAACCGACCAAGGCACCGTCTGGGCCACATCTGGGCACACCGCTGCAAGACAACCAACGCTGGCCTCCGTCCTTGGCTTGAGCCGGCAATTCCAAATTGCGGAACGTCGCCTGCTTCATCATCAAGTTTGCCAAACTCTCTTCAAGGTTTTCGCTAGATCTGGCGGAGGCAAAACTACTGATGGCACGGCCCAGCCCCTCTTCGGGTTCATAGCCGAGCACACCGGCAAAGCGATGGGAGAGATAGGTGTAGCGCAATGCCTCGTCGGACTCCCAAACAAATTCACCCGCTGCCTCGACCACATCACGAAAACGTTGTTCGCTATAACGCAAGGCTAGCTCATTGCGCTTCAGCTCAGTGATATCCACCAATAAGAGGGTCGCCGCCTGATCGCGCATGGGACTCACCCTGAGACTCAGCTGCGCCACCTCTCCACGCTCATCCTTAAGCATCAACGTCTCACCGAGCGTCCTGGTGCCGACACCGAGCAGCACCTGCTCCAATGCTGTCGCAATGACTTCTTGGGCGGTCTTATCCCAGGACGCGATCACTTCTCTCCACGGCTTGCCGCGGCACTCAGCCACTGTCATTGGAACAAAACGCTCCAACGCCTGATTGGTCACCGTGATAGTTCCTTCGCGATCGACGCCCAATACCGGGTCGGAAATCGCCGTTAGCGCCTCGCACATGATGGCCTGCGTGCGCAATTGCCGCTCGGCACGCCATTTGTACAAGGCGATCGCCATGACGGCATGCAGCTCACGCACGGAGTAGGGCTTTAATATATAGCCGAAAGGATCGGTGACGCGGGCCCGCGACAACAGCGCATCGCTGGCATAGGCTGTAAGGTAGATGATAGGAACATCGCAGTGGCGCTGGATCTCCGCCGCGGCTGTGATGCCATCCATCTTGCCCGACAACATGATATCCATCAGGATCAAATCAGGGTGGGACCGCTCGACGGCTGCGACTGCATGCTCTCCCCGAGAGACACCGCCTACGACATCGTAACCCAGCTCACTGAGCTTCAGGGCGAGATCCTTAACCACCCAGTCGTCGTCTTCGACGACAAGAACCTTCGCGCCTACCATGCAGCAATCTCCCGCGCACATCCATGGATATTTACATGCTGTATGATTTTTATTTGCGTTATTTAATAATGTTAGCGTAAAGATTCGGATTGTGAAGCAACAGTATGTGATCCCGTCTTCCGCGGAACATTTACCCTTGATAATCGTCGGCCTAAAAGTCCACAGGCTAACCGGGGGCATTAGAGGGTGAAGTCAATAATGCTCGCTGTTACGCCTCGCACCTCGCACCTCGCATAAGAATACACAGCCACAGGGTGCCGCTATCGACCTCAGACAGCGACCATTCACCCAGCCAACATGCCCGATGTCGCTATCATCCCTCCTCCTGAATCAATAGCAAGCCGCGTTAAACACTCCTGCCCGCTCAACCCAACGCACGCGATCGGCAACATCATCAACGCGCATTAATAAAATAGCGACGCTATCGTGGCATTGAGCAGGCAGGATTCGCCCGAAGATCAACGAGAAATAGCTCCCCCCTTAGGGCCGCGCCCAGATTGTGGGGGCAGACAAAACGCCCCTTTGCTCCATTCAGTTTTGAGCCTCTCACTCCAATCCTTTGTAAGAGAGACAATGTTTACGCGGCGGCGATGAGGGTCAGTAACTTTCTGCCGCGCGCCCGCATCGCCGGGCTGCCCTGCGCCGTCAAACGCTCTATTAGCTCGCGCACCTCGGCCAAGTAGCGCCTGTCTACCAGAGCAATGTCCACCAAGGCTTGCATCGCGCAAGTTTTGACGATACGACTGTGATCACCAAGATAGCCGCGCAACAACGCCACCACCTTGGCTCGCTCGCTCCCCGTCAAAGTTAGACGCGGCAGGACTTGCGCCAAATGCCAACGCAACTCTGCTTGTGTGGCGTTCACGGCGAGCGCCAGCAAGCCTCGTTTATGGGGCAGCACCCACTCGGGATGCTGACGGGTAATTTTTTCCATGGCATCCGCCGCGCGCATGCATACACCGGCATCCCCATGCGCCAACGCCGTCACTAATTCGGCGAATAACTCGGGTCTGGCGCGCACCCGCGCCATGACCACAGGCACTTTTCCTGTAGTACGTCTATCCCCCACACTCAACAACTCAATGAGTTCCGTCACCGCGGCACTGCGCTCCCGTCAGGACTCAACCTATCATGTGAACATGATACGCGCCGCGACCTCCCAAGGTAGGGAAAGATAACCCCATGAGCGGAGCTTCGGCGCTGGTTTCCCGACACAGACGTCACCAAAGACGCGAAAAAGATTAGAAACAGGGACACACTGACGTAAAGAAGGAATAGACAAAAAAATAACTCCTTCAGGCCGATTGGTCGGCCTGAAGGAGAATCGCGATCACACTACTTACCCAGCTGCACCCAATTGATGCGATTGTGTTTCTTGCCGGGCGCCATAGGATACTGAAGCGTCACCGTCGTACCGTCTTTGTAAGCATCGTGCAGCAAGTCCACCATGGATTGGCTGGACGCGGTGACGTCTTCATGCATACGGATTCCGAATACCATGTCGGGCGCCGAATCCAAAACCACCAACACCTCGGCATCCAGGCGATCATCTGCAGGGCCGATCTCCAACCCTTGCACCTGCACCCGATACAAGGTGACCTTGCCGGTGACTACACTAGAAGCGTCATGCTTCCCCCTCAAACTGGCGGGGGTATCCGCATAAACCGGCACGGCGGCAACGGCCAGAGCCGAACTGAGCAATGTTGCATAAATAATCTTCTTCATGAGAGTCTCCTTTTAAATTCCGATGCGCTATGTTTAGCGCTTCCTAAGTTGTCGAGAGCAAATATAACGGCAGAGACTTAAATCAAACTGAATGCACAATACCTATTTCTTTATGCAGATTATTCTCGCCACACCGCAGATAAACTCAAAACAAGGCCCGGCGCTGACCAGCGCCGCAGACTCAAGTCGTCAGAGAGTACTAGTGTTCACCATGACCGAGAGAAGCAGACGTCTAACGCATAGCCGATAGATGAGCAACCAATGGAGAAAGGGCGTCTCGCCTTAGGTGCGCTCGAACAGCAGATCGAAGATGGCATGACCGAGACGTTGACCGCGCCGCTCAAACTTAGTCTCAGGACGGTAATCAGGGCGAGGAGAATTGCGCCCGTCAGCGGCAAGATTGCGCAACTCAGGCTGGGCGGTCATGACATTGAGCACATGCACAGCATAGTCTTCCCAATCGGTAGCGACATGAAACACCCCGCCCGATTTGAGTTTGCGTTTCAGCAACTCAATGAAAGCCGGCTGCACGATGCGACGTTTGTGATGGCGTTTCTTGGGCCAGGGATCGGGAAAAAAAAGTAGCACCTTGTCGAAAGCGGCGTCGGCCAGATGTCGTTGCAAGACCTCCACGGCGTCATGGCAAATCACCCGCACATTGGTGAAACTTTGCTCGTCGAGGCGTTGCAGCAAATGACCAACGCCGGGGCGATGGACTTCGATACCGAGAAAATCGTTCTCCGGGTGGATGGCGGCCATGTGCAATAGATTCTCGCCGTTGCCGAAGCCAATCTCCAGGACGCGCGGTGCGACGCGGCCGAACAGCGCATCGAGGTCGAGCGCGCCCTCGCCCACGTCGACACCGTAACGCGGCCATAGATCTTCGAGCGCCTGACGCTGCGCAGGCGTAAGACGCCCCTCGCGGCGCACATAACTGCGGATGCGGCGTTGTGGCAGTTCGCTCATATCTGGATCAACATTCAACACAGAAAGGTTTAGGCGCGGCAAGCACAAACAAACTACATGGTGAAGATTTCATGAAGGGTCACTTTGTGACCCCTGCGTTGACGGTAGCATACGAGTCTGGCGCCAGTAAGCGCCTGATTGAAATCCCTTGGCGCCTTGGCGTTGATAGCTCATCTGTTAGAAAATCATCCCATCGATCGGCGATGACGCCGAAGCAAAACGTTTACGCGGGATACGCCCAGCGCGATAGGCCTCACGACCGGCCTCGATGGCCTTCTTCATCGCCGAGGCCATCAGCACGGGATCCTGTGCGCCGGCGATCGCCGTATTCATCAACACGCCGTCGCAACCCAGTTCCATGGCGATGGCCGCATCTGAAGCCGTACCCACGCCGGCGTCGACCAAGATGGGCACTTCGGCATTCTCGACGATGGTGAGAATGTTGTAGGGGTTGCGGATACCCAAGCCCGAGCCGATGGGCGCGGCCAGCGGCATCACCGCCACACAGCCCATGGCCTCGAAACGCTTGGCGATGATGGGATCGTCATTGGTATAGACCATGACCTTGAATCCGTCCTTGATCAACACTTCGGCGGCCGCCAGAGTCTGCACGATGTCGGGGAACAACGTCTTCTCGTCGCCCAGCACTTCCAGCTTTACCAAGTCATGGCCACCCAGCAATTCGCGCGCTAGGCGACAGGTGCGGATGGCATCCTCGGCGCTATAGCAGCCCGCGGTATTGGGCAGGTAGGTGTATTGATCAGGTGGCAACACGTCGAGCAAATTGGGCTCACCCTGGCGCTGGCCGATGTTGGTACGGCGAATGGCGACGGTAATGATCTCGGCGCCGCTCGCCGCCACGGCGCAACGCGTTTCTTCCAGGTCCTTATATTTCCCGGTACCCACCAGCAAGCGCGACTGGTAGGACTTGCCGGCGATGATCAGGCTATCGTCACCGCGAGTGGGGGTCGATTGAGTCATGATTTTGCTTCCGAATCCGTACTGCACTGCGATAAGAGCGGCGATTATAGCCGATGTGGGTCACCCTCTCCCAAAAGGGAGTAGGGAATTCAAGGCCACCTTCGGCCGCCGCTTCCGAAATGAGCGGCTAGCCCCCGCCGATGGCGTGGACGATTTCAATGCGATCGCCGGCACGGAGTTTATGACTGGCATGCAAGCTGCGCGGCACGATTTCTTGATTCACTTCCACCGCCAAACGCTTCCCGACCAAGGCCAGCTCATCCAACAATTGCGCCACGGTGGCGCTCTCGGCTAGCTGTCGCGGCTCGCCGTTCACCAACACTTCCATTACCTCACCTCTTGGCACATCACGACTCGGATTTGACCGTGCACGCCATGCCGGGTCACAATCTGGGCGCGCGGGTGTAGTTCAATGGTAGAACTTCAGCTTCCCAAGCTGATAGCGTGGGTTCGATTCCCATCACCCGCTCCATCTCTCCCAGGATCGTTTAGCTTGCCCACCTCAAGTCGCTAGCGTGGGTGACGGATATGCCCTCTGCAGCCTCTGCGCTGGAATCCGCCCTAGGACGGGCGTTTGCGCGCCGGCAACAGGCCTTCTGTCGCCAGATGTCCGTGCAAGTCCTGCGGCGAAAGACGACTGACATCCTTGGCCAATTCCCGCACCTCGAAACCCGCCTTGGTCGGTACGTGCAAGGCGCCGCGCAGAAAGCCCAGGATTTGCTTTTCCGCCGCCAACACTAAATTCTTGGCCTTGCTGCGTTCGGCCAAGCTCAGCGCATGCTCGGCGACCTGCTTGGCGAAGCGCCGCTTGAATTCATCCATATGCTGATCACGATGGTCGTCGTAGCCATGGGCCATGCCGCCACTCGAATTGCGCCCGGTCTTGTTCTCACTCCACAGCTCACGCCCGGCCAGTTCGTTTTCCGGGCTGACCAGCGCCCCCTCCACCTCGACTAACAGCGGCCCCGACTCCACTTCGGGATGTTGCGCCGGCTCCAAGGTGAAAAAACGCGCACGGACCCCATCGACAGCTACCACGCAATAGTCACTCATAGGTTACTCCCTGACTGGTTTTACTTAGGGATATCCAGGCGAAACCGCCTTCGCTTTGATCTTCACTCCGCGCCGAGCCAAAATCAAGCACCAGGAGACGATAGGGAATGGCCGCCAAGCGCATACTGAGTCGAAGGTTGTAAAGCGGGGCCTCGGGCCGTGCCGCTACGCCGACAAATCGTGTAACACCCTAGGGGCCACCGATGAGGCCCAACATGTAAAGCATCAGCACGAAGGCCACGGCTCCGGAAAGGAACAACATGCCCAATATCATCAACGCGAATACCGCCCGCATAGCAAATTCTCTCTAAAACTAGCCGACCGTCACGGCCGCCTTGTCCACCACTAGCACCGAAGCGTTGCATTTCGGGCAATAGGTCCACAAAGGAAATTTCACGGTGGCCTCCACGGGAATCGAAATCTCTTCCTCGTGATTGGTCGGACACACGCCGGTAACCCGCTCCGGCACCGCCGCCATACGGTAACGCAGATATCCCATCACTGGCCCCGCGATGAAAAAGCCCGGCACCAACACGAAGTGTGCGATGGGGATGAATAACGTAACCAGCGCCAACCCCCAGCATAAGCCCCATATCTTCGCCGCCCGGATGGTGCGCTCACGCTGGGTCAGCACACTGACATGCAATGTGCCATCACGCGTCGCGTCACCGCTTTTCAAGGTTACCGGTCGCTGTTCCGCCGTCGCCATAGCCCCTCGCTGCACGCCCCCTGGACAAAGGCCCGCCTGGTAATTGTCAACGAAGGTCAGAAGGATAGCATAGTGACTGGACAGGCTCGAAATGGGAAGCAACACTGTACAGGGTGCATGGCGGACGCGTTATCATGCGGCCCGAGCCGGAGTCCGACGACAGGGATGAACCAAGGAGACAAACAATGAAAACGGTGCTGAAGGCAGCGGCATGGACAGTGGGCAGCGTGATCGTGCTAATCGTGGCCGCCGTGATCATCATTCCCCTGGTCATCGACCCCAACGATTACAAGGACGAGATCAGCGCCGCGGTAAAGGACGCCACCGGTCGCGAGCTGAGCTTCCAAGGCGACCTCAAACTGTCGGTGTTTCCTTGGCTGGGCGTCGAACTGGGCGCGCTGGAACTGAGCAACGCCGAGGGTTTCGGCCCCGACGCCTTCGCCAAGGTGGGCGGCGCGGCGGTGAAAGTGCAGCTGCTGCCTTTGCTCAAAAAAGAAGTACGGGTGGCCACCGTGACCCTCGACGGATTGTACGTCAACCTGATCACCGACGCCCAGGGGCGCACCAACTGGGCCGACTTGGCCGGCGCGGAAACCCCCGACGAGACCGCAGAGCCCGCTCCCGAGGCAGCCGGCCCGCCCCTGGCCGCGCTGGCCATCGGCGGCGTGCGGCTGCGCGACGCCACCGCCATTTGGGATGACCGGCAGACGCCGGCGCGCTACGAAGTCAGCGGTCTGACCCTCAAAACCGGCGAAATCAGCCCCGGCCAGCCGGTGGACGTGGATCTCAAAACCCAACTCAAGAGCAGCGAGCCCGCCGTGAGCGGCGAGATTACCTTAACCACACGCGCCCACCTGGACGAGAAATTCGAAAGTCTGCGCTTAGAGAATCTCATATTCACCAGCCAGCTCGGCGGCGCGGGACTGCCCGCCGACGACATTAGGCTCGAGCTCACTAGCGACATCGACGCGGATTTGAGCGGTCCGCGCGTTACCCTGCCCAATCTGCAATTCAGCGCCCAACTGCGCGGCAAAGAGCTCCCCGCCGAGGAAATCAACCTGTCGCTGAGCAGCCGCGCCGAACTGGACGTGGCCGCCGAGCGTTATTTACTCAAGGGCCTGCGTATCACCAACCAAATGCGCGGCAAAGATCTACCCGGGGGCAAGGTGGACGCCACACTTGCCTCCGACCTCAGCGTGGACCTGGCCCAGCAAACGCTCAGTTTGGAGACGCTCACCCTGGAAGCCTTAGGGATCAAGGCCAGCGGCCAAGTGTTAGGCCAGCAGATCATCGACCAGCCCCGCTTCAAAGGCACACTGGCCACGACGCCCTTCAATGCGCGCGATCTGCTGCTGCAATTGAGTGGCGAACCGCTAGAGACCGCCGACCCCAATGCACTCACGGCGGTGAGCGCCGACCTCGCCTTCGACGCGACCCTCGAACAGGCGCAGCTGAGCAAGCTCGCCCTCAATCTCGATCAAACCAAGCTGAGCGGCAGCGCCGGCATCCGTAATTTCGAGCAACCCGCGATCACTTTCAAACTGGCGGTGGATGACATCGACGCCGACCGCTATCTGGCGCCGCCGGCCAAAGAACCCGCTGCCACCCCGGCGCCCACCACGCCTGGCCAGGCCGCCGCCGGCGCCGCGGATCTGCCCATGGACACGCTACGCAGTCTCGACGTGGACGGCAGCCTGAGCATCGGCAAGCTGAAGGTCTCCAATATGCGCATGGCCGACATTACCGCCGCCGTGCGCGCCAAGGACGGGGTAATCCGCGTCCATCCGGTCGGCGCGAAAATGTACGGCGGCGCATACAAGGGTGACATCAAACTCGACGCGCGCGGCGAGCAGCCCGTGATCAGCATGGACGAAACCCTCAGTGACATCGACATCGGCGCCTTGACGCAGGACTTCCTCGCCAAAGACTTGGTCAGCGGCGCGGGCAATCTGCGCCTCAAACTCAGCGCCCGCGGCATAGACCCTGAGGCAGTCCTGCGCAGCTTGAGCGGCGATGTCGGCTTCGCCTTTCTCAACGGCGGCGTAAAGGGCTTCAACCTGGTCGAATCGGTCAAGGCGGACTATGCCAAGCATCTCCAAGGCCTACTCAGCGACGGCGCGCAACTCGACAAAACCATGTTCTCCAAATTCAGCGCCAATGCCACAGTCACCGACGGCGCCATCCGCACCGAGGACTTGGCGCTGTCCTCGGCGCAGCTCGACGTCAAGGGACGCGGCGGCGCCAGTTTGGTGGACCAGAAACTCGATCTGCGTATCGACCTCACCCCGCGCGGTCAGTTCGCCAAGGACTTGGGCAAATTCAAAGACGTGGTCGTGCCGGTGACAGTCCGCGGCACCTTCTACGAGCCCAAGATCAGCACCAACCTTGACGATGCCCTCAAGCAAGCCGCCAAGGCGCGCCTGGGCGAAGAGAAGGCCAAGCTCGAAGCGAAACTGCAGGCGGAGAAAGACCAGGCCGAAGCCAAGCTGCAACAGGAACTGGACGCCAAGAAACGAGAAGCGGAACAAAAAGTGGAAAAGAAACGCGAGGAGCTCAAAGGCAAAGTCGAGGAAGAATTGCAGGATAAACTCAAAGGCCTGTTCAAATAAGCGGCAAGAGTGCGTCCCATTCGACTCCCCGCTCTCCCGGGCGGGGAGTGCCGAGCGATGAGGTGGCAGCCGGCGGCACTGAGGGGGTTACATCGGAAGGGACTGATGGATACCATGCCCTATGCGAACGACCCACGCACACGGCGCAGCGAAGACTCAACCACCTCATGAACCACCACGACGACCAGTCTGAAACCGACGGCGAATTCGCCGAACCGAAAAGCAAATCGCAACTCAAGCGCGAAGCCGATGCCGTCCAAGACTTGGGCCAGACCTTGGTCGAGATGCCGGCAACCCGCTTCAAGGCCATCATGGCCAAGCTGGAATTGCCGGACAATTTGCGCGAGGCGCTCAGCGCCTGTCGCGGCATGCGCGCGCGCGGCGGACGGCGGCGTCAATTGCAATACATCGGCAAACTCATGCGCGGCATCGACACCACCCCCATCGCCCAAGCGCTCGCCGCGCTGGAACACAAAGACCGCGCCGGCGCCGCCGCGCTGCATCGTATCGAGAAGTGGCGTGAACGCTTGATCGAAGAAGGCGACAGGGCGCTTACCGAGCTATTGAACGACCACCCCAGCACGGACCGCCAACAGCTGCGCCAACTCGTCACCAAAGCGCGCAAGGAACGTGACGCAGGACTATCACCCGCTGCGGCGCGGGCATTATTCAAAATATTGCGGGAGATGATAAAGAACGAGAACGATGGCGAACAGAGCTAAGGATGATTGACATGCGATGCCAGGATGCGGCGAGCCAACCTGCACGAAAATCCTCAAATGGTATCGCGCTGGCGCGGACCGGCACGCCGCTTGAAAGCCGCGCTCACAGGACGATGCAGTCTGGCGTAAAAGTGTTTGATCAGCTCGACATTGAGGATTTCTTCCAGCATTTCTTCATCGGCGTCATGGATACTCTCATAGAGCGGCCTGGCCAACCCGGCGAATGCCTCCAGTATGCGAGGATCGAAATGAGTGCCGTTCTCTCGCCGTAATAGCTGCATAGCATGCTCATAAGAAAATGGCTCCTTATAAGGCCGCTTTGAAGTCAGCGCATCAAACACATTGACGACGGCAAAGATACGGGCATTGAGTGGGATAGACTCGCCACGCAGCTGCTGCATATGACCGCTGCCGTCGTATTCTTCATTATGAAACTGGATAATGTCGCGCGCCCCTCCGCCAATCGGCCTCGCGCACGATATCGACCCCCATCAACACATGCTCATGCATGCGGTCCATTTCTTCACCGTTGAGATGATCCGGCTTGAGCAACACGGTGTCACTGATGCCGATTTTTCCCACGTCGTGCAAGAACGCACCAGCGATGAGATCTCGCTTAGCCGCGCCTTCGACACCTATTGCTTCGCCCAGTCTTGCGGCGTAGATGGTCACTCGATAATTATGCGCATTGGCGTCACGATCCCGTTTGGCAACGGCATTACCTAGCACCGCCATCAGCTCCATATTGCCCTTGAGTAACTCCAGGGACAGCTTATACAAGCTCTTATTCAGACTGATGATGACGGGGTACAACACCGCACTGACGACAAAGATAGCCACCAGCACCAGCAGCAAAGTGCCATTCACGTCCGCCTTGATATCGCGCAACGTGGTCTCGTCCACTTGGTATACGCCTTCGAAGTAACCCAGCACATCACCGCTGGTTGCGTGCAGGGGTACCAGCACCTGCAGATAGAGTCGATCTTCGAAGTAGAATTTCTCATAGCGTTGCTCGCCGCGCAGAGGAAATTTATGCCCGCGCCGATCGAGCTCGGCCTCTATTTGCACGCTCCCGGGTCGCAGAGCGTGAACGAGCTGAGTGCGGGTGGGATCGTATATCTCGACCACCGATAAGTGACGCTCGGTCAGCTCCTCCGCCCTGGTTTGAAGGGAGCTGATTTGTTCACGGCTGGCGCGCTCGATCGAGGCCGGGTACTGGCGAATCAACTCGGCTGATTCGCGCAAGGCCAACTCAAGCACGATGCGGTCAATCTTTTCTGTTTCCAGATAGAGAACCACTCCGCCGATGATGATGGACATGAAAAGCCAGGCCAACACCAACCTGAACAGGACGATCTTGTGTATGCTTTTGCTCTCCATAGGGTCACTCTGATTGCTCAACGTCGACACCCAGCCGGCGAGTATAAAATAGGCTAGACTAGGTGTTCCGCAAGCGTCCCGCATCCCCAGAGGGGATAGCGCCGAGCATGGGGCATTCATAAGAGAAGGCCATAGTGCGGAGGCGTAAGACAACTAGTGCCGCCCGTGTGCTCCTAGGTAGTCTACACTTTCTTCCCTACCGCAAAGTCTTGCGCGAAAATGCGGCATCAACAACCAGTAAGTGACAGCAACCTTACGAGCATCGGCTCTATCGATAGTACGACCCAGAAAAGCGAGGCGGGCGTTTGCGCGACCGGCGCAGTGCCAAGATGCACGGCAGCTGCAGCGAAGCCGCTATTCTCTGCATCAACAATATTCTCCGCACCCTTTGCCCTCAAAATAATCGATGTATTACTTATTGACTCGATGCGGCGCATCCAACTCCGGCGGCGGCATGATCTCCGCATACTTCACCAATTCATGCAGTGGTTGGCGGGCGCTGATGACAGCGGCATGTGGGCTCGTGACCCAGGCAACATGCCGAGTGATAGGTAAACCATGACCTACCTGAGCAGACTATTGCCGCCCAGCCTCTTTACCCAGCAGCCTCCAAATTGGATATACCTTGCCTGGAAATGCGTCGAAATATTTTACAGTACCCCAAAAATCCCAACAGAACGCCAGCGCAACCCATTGTTTGAATTTATTTTCATAATATGGCGTGAATGATGCTTAAACACCAACATAGAGATTTATTGCTACTAAACACCAACCACTACCAATTACTAACTTGGTGCGCAACCTTAAGGGAACAATATGAGAACCACCCGCCCTCGCCATATCATCCGCTGCACGGTCGCCGCGGCAGCGCTCACATTAACCAGCTTCGCCGCCAGCGGTGCTCAGATCTATTGGACCGACTGG
>CALZJG010000157.1 GCA_945787555.1 uncultured Chromatiaceae bacterium
ACGCCTTGCTTGCGGAACACCTCGAGGTGTGGGCTATGACGCACCGCGGCAAATCTGTCGCCGGTGATATAATATATCTTCTCCTGACCTTCCTTCATGCGCGCAATGTAAGCATCGAGCGAAACGGTCTGTTCGTCGCTGTCGTTGTGGGTGGTGGCGAACCGCAGCAGCTTGCCGATGCGCTCGCGGTTGGCGTAATCCTCGGCCGGCCCTTCTTTCAGCACGCGACCGAATTCACGCCAAAACGTCGTATATTTTTCCGACTCGTTGGTGGCCATCTCTTCCAACAGACCTAGCACTTTCTTCACCGAAGCGGCGCGGATGGCATCCACGTTGCGGTTGGTTTGCAGAATCTCACGCGACACATTGAGGGGCAGATCGTCCGAATCCACCACGCCGCGCACGAAACGCAGGTACTGCGGCATCAATTGCTCGGTGGTATCCATGATGAACACCCGCCGCACATAGAGCTTGATGCCGTGACGGCGCTCGCGATCCCACAAATCGAAGGGCGCGCGCTGCGGAATATAGAACAGCGTGGTATAGGCTTGACGCCCTTCCACATGGCTGTGCACCCACGCCAGCGGGTCTTCGAAATCATGGCCGACATGCTTGTAAAACTCGCGATATTCCTCGTCGGTGATGTCTTTCTTGGCGCGCGCCCACAACGCCGAGGCGCGATTGACGGTTTCCGTCTCTTCCTCGCCCTCTTCCTTCCCTGCAACGCTCATTTCGATGGGCAGCGCAATGTGGTCGGAATACTTGTGGATGATGTTGCGCAGGCGATGATCGTCGAGAAACTCTTCCTCGCCTTCGCGCAAGTGCAAAGTCACCGCGGTGCCGCGCTGCGCTAGTTCGACGGTCTCGATGGCGTAACTGCCCTCACCGTCGGACTCCCAGCGCACGCCATGTTCGGCGCCCACGCCGGCGCGGCGTGTCACCACGCTGATTTTGTCGGCGACGATGAAGCCGGAATAGAAACCCACGCCGAATTGGCCGATGAGGCGGGCGTCCTTGGCTTTATCCCCAGTCAATTGCTCAAGAAATTGGCGCGTACCGGAGCGGGCGATGGTGCCCAGATTCTCCATGACTTCCTGGCGGCTCATGCCGATGCCGTTATCGGCGATGGTGACGGTGCGCGCGTCCTTGTCGTAGCTCACCCGCACCTTGAGCTCAGCGTCGCCCTCGAAGAGCGCGTCATCGGTGAGCGCCTCGAAGCGCAGCTTGTCACCGGCATCCGAGGCATTGGAAATCAGCTCGCGCAGAAATATCTCTTTGTTGGAATACAAGGAATGGATCATCAGCTTCAGTAGCTGACGCACTTCCGTTTGAAAATCCAAGGTTTCCTTATGGGCGGCGACGGTCATGCTCGGAGTATCTCCCTAGGTTGGGTTGGCGCAATGAACGGCGGGGGTGCGCTGGCGCACGCCCGCCCCTGTTGATCATGATTTCACCCATATGGGGACCGCCGGCGAGAATTCAAGGCCCGGCCCCTTCTCCCCCGCCCTAAGTTCGGTTAGATTAGCCCCATGGACATCACCACGGTCACCACCACACCGTTCACCGACCAGCGCCCCGGCACCTCCGGCTTGCGCAAGAAAGTGGCGGTTTTTCGGCAGCCGCATTATCTCGAGAACTTCGTTCAGTCCATCTACGACGCCCTGGAAGGTGTTGAGGGCCAGACGCTGGTGGTGGGCGGCGACGGGCGATATTACAACCGCCCCGCGATCCAAACCATCGTCAAGATGGCTGCCGCCAACGGCTTCGGCCGGGTGCTGGTGGGCCGAGGCGGCATTCTGTCCACGCCCGCCGCCTCGTGTGTGATCCGCAAGCAGCACGCCTACGGCGGCATCATCCTCTCCGCCAGTCACAACCCCGGCGGGCCGGACGGCGATTTCGGCGTGAAATACAACATCGGCAACGGCGGCCCGGCACCCGAGAAGGTCACCGAGGCGATGTTCCAGCGCAGCAAGGAAATCACCGCCTATCGCACCGTCGAGGCGCCCGACATCGACCTCGATACGCTGCGCGAGCAGCGACTCGGCCAGATGCGCGTCGAGATCATCGATCCGGTGGCGGACTACGCCGCGCTGATGGAAGAATTGTTCGATTTCGACGCCATCCACGCGCTGTTCAACTCCGGCCTGTTCCACATGCGCTTCGACGCCATGCACGCGGTGACCGGCCCCTATGCACTGGAAATCCTCGAGCAGCGTCTCGGCGCCCAACCGGGCACGGTGATGAACGGTGTGCCGCTGGAGGATTTCGGCGGCGGCCATCCCGACCCCAATCTCACCTATGCCCCCGAATTGGTGGAAATCATGAATGGCGCCACCGCGCCGGACTTCGGCGCCGCCTCCGACGGCGACGGCGACCGCAACATGGTGCTCGGCCGGCGCTTCTTCGTCACGCCCAGCGACAGCCTGGCGATTCTGGCGGCCAACGCCAAGCTGGCGCCGGGCTATGCGCATGGCCTGGCCGGCATCGCCCGTTCCATGCCCACCAGTTGCGCGGCCGACCGTGTCGCGGAAGCGCTGGGTATCGAGTGTTATGAAACCCCCACCGGTTGGAAATTCTTCGGCAATCTGCTCGACGCCGGCAAAGTCACCTTGTGCGGTGAGGAGAGTTTCGGCACCGGCTCGGATCACGTGCGCGAGAAGGACGGCCTGTGGGCGGTGCTATTCTGGCTCAACGTCATCGCCAAACGCCAGCAAGCAGTGGAAGACATCGTGCGCGAACACTGGACGCGTTTCGGTCGCAACTTTTACACCCGTCACGATTACGAGGAAGTGGACAGCGCCGCCGCGCAACAAATGATGACCGAATTGCGCACTCGCCTCGCCACACTGCCGGGGCAACGCCACGGCGACTACGTGATCGACAGCGCCGATGACTTCAGCTACACCGACCCCATCGACCACAGCGTCAGCAGCGGACAAGGCCTGCGCATCTTATTCGCCGAGGGTGAGCGCATCATCTTTCGCCTCTCCGGCACCGGTACGGCGGGCGCGACGCTGCGTGTGTATGTCGAATCCTACGAGCTCGATCCTTCGCGCCATCACCAAGACACCCAGGAAACGCTCGCGCCCTTGATCGCGCTGGCCGATCAGCTGGCCGGCATCCGCCAGCGCACCGGGCGCGACCGACCCACCGTCATCACCTGAGTACCGCCACCGCGACGACCGTGGCACCCCCCACTTCAGGAGAATAGAAAACCCCGCGCCGAATAGGCGCGGGGAAAAGGCGCAAAGCGCGAGCGGATTACGCCGCGCGCCGCGGTTCCTCCTGCGCGGCGTCCGTTTGGTTGCTACGCCGTATGAACGGCAGTATCTCGGCCGTCCGCGCCAGCAAAGCGTCGCGCGACGCGCGCAGAGTCTGAACGAGCGCCGTCAGCGGCG
>CALZJG010000158.1 GCA_945787555.1 uncultured Chromatiaceae bacterium
GTGCGCATCGTGGGAATTATTCGCCCAATTGCTTTTCGCGAATTTCATCCAAGGTCTTGCAGTCGATGCACAGGGTGGCAGTGGGGCGTGCTTCCAGGCGGCGCACACCGATTTCGACACCGCAGCTTTCGCAATCACCGTATTCATCGGCATCCAGGCGTGCCAGCGCTTCGTCTATTTTCTTGATCAACTTGCGTTCACGGTCGCGGGCGCGCAGCTCCAGGGTGAAGTCCGATTCTTGCGAGGCGCGATCGTTGGGATCGGGGAAGTTGGCGGCCTCATCCTGCATGTAATGCATGGTGCGATCCACTTCTTCCATCAGCTCGCGTTTCCACTCCCCGAGTATGGCGCGGAAATGCGCCTTCATGGCATCGCTCATGTAATCCTCGCCTTTCCTCACTTGGTAAGGCGTGTAGTTACGGAAGCCATTGTTAGCCAGATTCTGGGCCGCGGCCGCACTTCTGGATGCAGACCTGGGCACGGCCTTGGCTGACGCCTTGGGCGCGGATTTGGCTGACGCCTTGGGCGTGGATTTGGCTGATGCCTTGGGTTTGGTCGTCGCTTTACTGCTCATGCTCGCCGTGGCCTTTTTCTTGGGGGTGGCTTTTTTGGGTGCCGCTTTGACGGCGGTCTTTTTGCTCGGTTGTTTTTTCGTCGCTGGCATGCGTGAGTTCTCCTGCCAAAAACAAAGTAGGCTTGTATACCAAAAGGTCTATGCAGACGCAACTAAATCCATCAAATTAGGGGCCGGCCCGAGGGGCCGGGTGGTTCTTGACCGCTGTGGTAGCATATTGATCCATTGGCATATTTGATGTGGGTTACGTTACATGAGTAATGCATTGCAGGCACTGATTTTCGATGTAGACGGTACGTTGGCCGATACTGAGCGTAACGGCCATCGCCCCGCTTTTAACAAGGCCTTCGCCGCTGCGGGATTGGATTGGGTTTGGTCGGTGGAGCTGTACGGCGAATTGCTCAAGGTCACGGGCGGCAAGGAACGCATCCGTCGCTACCTCCAGGCGCACCGACCCGATTTCAAGGTCAGCGGCGATGTGGATGCCTTCATCACCCGCTTGCACTTGGCCAAGAATCGCATTTACGCGGATATGGTGGCGGCCGGCGACGTGCCGTTGCGGCCCGGCGTCAAACGCTTGTTGCTAGAGGCGCGTGCGGCTGGTGTGCGGCTCGCCATCGCGACCACCACCTCGATGGAAAACGTCACCGCCTTGTTAGAGCATTGTATCGGCCCCGAGGCGCAGAGCTGGTTCGAGGTGATCGGCGCCGGTGACATGGTGCCAGCCAAGAAGCCCGCCCCGGACATCTATTATTACACCTTGGAGGCCTTGCGGCTGCGCTCGGAGCAATGCTTGGCGCTGGAAGATTCCGGCAACGGTCTGCGTTCGGCGCTGGTGGCGAAAGTGCCGACCTTAGTGACGGTCAGCGATTACACGATGCAGGACGATTTCAGCGGTGCGGCGGTGGTGCTGGATCATTTGGGTGAACCGGAACTGCCGGCGCGCGTGTTGGCTGGCGATTTGGGCGGGGCGACCTATGTGGACGTGGACGCGCTGCGCGCTGTGCACGCTCGCGCCGTGCGATAATTCACCGCAACGCAGGCCTTAGAGGCACGGACCTTGTCTCGCATACCGGAACCGCCCTTCCATCTCGCGGCGCGCATGGCGGATATCCAGCCCTTTCATGTGATGGCGCTGTTGGCCCGAGCGCGCGAGTTGGAGGCGACGGGGCGCTCGATCGTGCATATGGAAATCGGCGAGCCGGACTTCGGCACCCCTGAGCCCATCGTCGCGGCGGGTATCGCGGCCTTGCGCGCCGGTCACACTCATTACACACCTGCGCGCGGCCTGCCCGCCTTGCGTGAGGCGATCAGTGATTATTACCGCACGCGCTACGGCGTGACGGTCGCGGCGGAGCGCATCATCGTCACGCCCGGTGCCTCCGGTGCCCTGCTATTGGCTTTGGGCGTGTTGGTGAATCCCGGCGAGCGGGTGCTGATGGCCGACCCGGGGTATCCGTGCAACCGTCATTTCGTGCGCTTGATGGAAGGGAAGACCGGGGCCGTGGCGGTCGACGCGCAAACCGGCTTTCAATTGACCGCCCGTCTCATCGATTCGGCCTGGGATGAGCGCGCAGTGGCCGTCTTGTTGGCCAGCCCGGCCAATCCCACCGGCACGTTGGTGGAAGCGGCGGAGATGGCGCGCATCATCGCAACCACCCAGCGGCTTGGTGGCCGCATGATCGTCGATGAGATCTATCACGGCCTAGTCTACGAACACGCGGCGCCCACCGCGCTGGCGCTGTCCGATCAAGTTTTCGTGGTCAACAGTTTCTCCAAATATTTCGGCATGACCGGCTGGCGTCTAGGCTGGTTGGTCGCGCCCCAGGCCTATGTGCCGGAGCTCGACAAGTTGGCGCAGAACCTATTCCTCGCCGCCTCCACGCCGGCGCAATACGCCGCCTTGGCGGCGTTTGAACCGGATACCTTGGCGGTGCTGGAGCAGCGGCGCAAGGAATTCCAGGCGCGGCGTGATTATCTGCTGCCGGCCTTGCGCGAACTGGATTTCGAGATTCCCGGCACGCCGGGCGGCGCTTTTTATCTCTATGCCAATTGCAGCCGCCACACCACGGACAGTTATCGCTTTGCCACTGAGTTGTTGGAACAGGCTGGCGTGGCCATCACGCCGGGCGTGGATTTCGGTTGCCATCATCCCGAGCGCCATGTGCGTTTCGCCTACACCACTGCTCTGGACCAACTCGAAGTGGGCGTGCGCCGACTGCGACACTATCTTGGCCACTAACACATTCCCGGCCCCGGCCGATAAAGCCCTTGCAAGTAATCTCATGATGCGAGTGATGAGGCGCGGGACATGGAAGCGGGCGGTCTGATTGAATTAGGTGATGAATTGCGCGACATGGTGCGGTTAGGCTCCAGCGCAATTGTCGTCGGCAAGCCCTTGCCGTGGAGTATTTTCGACAAGGAAGGCCGCTTGCTGATGCGTAAGGAAGCGGTGCTCCGCAACAAGAATGAACTGGGCCAGCTACTGGAGCGGGGTGCCTACCGCACCGGTGGCAGTTACATACCCCCTTCGTTGAAACACCGGCGTCGCAGTCCCTTTTTCTTGGTCGGCGAATTGATGGCGCAGCTCAACGCCGTATTCCACGCGATCATGGAGGGACAACGCGACACCATCCTCGAGCCCCTGCACGAGGTGTGCATCACCATGCAAGTCATGTGCGCCGAGGACGCCGATGCGGCACTGGCCGCCATTCATCTGGACAAAGACGGCAAATACACTTTGCGACATCCCATCCACAGCGCCTTGTTGGTGGAGCTGGCAACATATCGTCTGGGCTATGACCCCGATCATCGCCAACGCCTGATTGCGGCGACCTTGACCGCCAATGTGGGCATGCTGGAATTGCAGGAGTTCTTGCAAAAACAAGGACCGGTCAACGCGGAGCAGCGCGCCGAGATCAATCAACATCCCAGTCGCAGCGTGGTGCTGCTGCGTGACGCCGGGGTGAATGACGAGGAATGGTTGGAAATCGTCCTGCAACATCACGAGCGCGCCGACGGCAGTGGTTACCCGTGTGGCTTGCGCGGCGAAGAGATCGTCTCCGGTGCGCGTATCATTGCCCTGGCGGACATCTATCACGCCAAGATTTCCGAGCGTGCCTATCGCACGCCCATGTTGCCCACCCATGCCTTGCGGCAATTGTTTCTCTCCCAAGGCAAGGATGTCGATGATCGCATCGCCAAGGCCTTCATCAAAGAACTGGGTGTCTATCCGCCCGGCGGATTCGTGCGCTTGTTCAACGGCGAAATTGCGGTGGTCACCCATCGCGGCCTCAACGGCACGGCTCCGCGCGTAGCCAGCCTGTTCAGTCCCCGCGGCGCACCGTACCCGCGCCCCCTGCCGCGCGATACCAGTCAAACCGACATCGCTATCAAGGAAAGTGCCTCACGCCCGGAGTCGGTGTTGATCAGCAATTTGCTGCCACTGTGGGGTTATTGAGCGACGTCTACCCGCACGGCGCGTTGGTGCCGTCACCTCAGTGTTGCCTCCAGTAACGCTAGGAACACGTACAATAATTCTGGCTATATACTGCGTCTGAGAAATTGGCCGTCAAGCACTGAATAGGAATGCTTGATTGGAAGACCTTACCCCAATGCACCGGCAATGCACTGGCGTGACAGAAGCCCACTATAGCCATTTGCATAAGGGGTCACTAACCAGGGCGAATACCTGGCCTCAGCGACAGACTGACGTAGCGATGAAACTTCCCAGCCTGTTCGGCCCCACAATCACTCCGTTACAAGGCGCTAACAAGCGAAGTTGGACCGCGGCATTCAGCTCTCCCGCTTATCTGGTGATTGGCGCCGCCCTCATTGGTGTCGCGCGGTATGCTGATGCGCGGGATCTCGCTGCGGTCATGGCAGGCCTGACCGCGTTATGGGCATTGATCGCCCTGGCTCTGACACTCAAGCGCTACTACGCCCTCAGTGACATAGCGGCTACACCCATTGGCAGCGCAACCCAAGGTTATGTGAAACTATCTGGTCGTTGCGCACCCATTGCCGGGGATCCGCCCCTGGGTTTTGGCATGATGCCGTCCTGCGTCTGGTACCGCTTCACGCGCGCCACCTTGGGGGAAGACAATGTCAAAACCGAGTACGGCGAGAGCGATGCTAATTTCATACTGGTCGATGATTCCGGCCAATGCGTCATTGATCCGGACAAAGCGGAAATCTATACCGAACATTTCGACTCGTGGACGGAAGACGGATTCAGTTACCGCGCAGAATACTTGCGGGTGGGAGACAGGCTCAAGGTGCTGGGGGAATTGATTACCCAACGCAAGAACGATACTCGGTCGGATCGGAAGACGGACGTCCTCGCCTTGTTGCGGCGCTGGAAAAAGTCACCAGAGATCCTGTTGCAGCGCTTCGATGCGAACGGGAATGGCATTATCGATCCGGAGGAATGGAAGGCGGCCCGCTACACGGCAAATAGTGCAATTGAGGCGGAGCACACCGGCCCCGCAGCCTATGCAGGCCTGACCTTCATCCGCAAACCGGGCCATGGAAAACCCTATATTATCGTCAACGGCAATGTTAAGAAATTCGTTGACCGCTATCGCCTGCTGACCCGGGTGCACCTGGCCGGCTTCTTGGTGGCATTGATTACCTGGGCCGTCTTCGCTGGTTAAAACACCGGCTTGCCGTGATGCGGGTTACGACAAGATGGGTTTTTCTGCTGAGGAATTATCCTGTTCTCAATTCTCCCCAGTCGTCCGAGCCTCAGCATCGGTCAACTCCCTTTGCCACATCAGCGTCGCGCCGGCCACCGCTGCCGGCATGACGAAGAAATTCACGATTGGGAGCAGGGTGGCCACCAGCGTGGCGGCGCCGAAACCAAAGCTGGTCAGTGGACGTTGGCGCGCCAGCGCGCGCTGCTGATTGAAGTCGATGTTGCGGTTGCCCAGTGGATAGTCGCCGTATTCCAAGGTCAGCATCCAGGCACTGAACACGAACCATGCCGCCGGCGCGAGCAGATTCAGCCCGGGGATCACCGATAAGATCAACAACGGTATTGCGCGCACAATGAGATAGGCGAATTTGCGCACTTCCTGGCCCAGGGTCATGGTCACGGAAAGCGCGGTCCCGGCAGGGATGGTGGTGCCGCCGGTGTGTCGTTCGACTGCGCTGGCCAAGAGGCCGTTGAAGGGCGCGCCGAGCAGATTCGCCACCAAGGTGAAGGTGAAGAAAGCCGCCGTCAACACCGTGAGTGCGAACAACGGCCATAACAGCCAGCGCAACCAGTCCAGCCATTCCGGCAGCAGCCAGTTCAATAAATCCTCGAACTGCGCCGTACCGAACCAGATGAGGCCGCCGAACAACAGGGTATTGATGAGCAGCGGAATGGCGACGAAGCGACGCACGCCGCTTTTATTGAGCAGCTTAAAGCCTTGCACGAGATAGCTCGCGCCGCGGAGCGGATTACCGCGCATCATATTGCGTGTCTCCCTGGAGTGGATAAGGGTAGCCGCCCGGCGGCCAGCAGGGCGGCGCCGTAGGCGGCCTCGGTGTGGCGGGGTGTTGTCATGGTCGTATGTAAGGCGCCATGGCGCATCGTAGTCCATGCGGCGTTGCGCGCACCGCCGCCGATTGTGCGCACCGAGACCGGGTAGGGTGCGCCCAAAGCGGCGAGACGTTGATAGCCGGCCAGTTCGATGCGCGTCATGCCTTCCAGTAGGCCTTGGAAAAAGCGCAGCGGGTCGTCGGGGCGCGGCGTGAGGCGCGGCGCGCGCTGCGGATCACAGTCGGGAAAGCGCTCACCGACGGCAGGCAGGGGATAGTAGTCGAGTCCCGTCGCCTGTTCGGGGCGCAGGCGCGGCGTCATGGCCTGCAGTTCCTGTGCCGTGAAATGTTGCAGCAACACGGCGCCGCCGCTGTTGGAGGCGCCGCCGGCCAGCCAGGTATCGCCGAGGCGATGACTGTAGACACCGAACGGCGGCGCGAACAGCGGTTGCGCCGCGATGATTTTTAACACCATGGTTGAGCCCAGCGAGGTGACCGCCTCGCCGACCTGTGCTGCGCCGGTGGCGAGAAAGCCGGCGACGCTGTCGGTAGTACCGGCTACCACGCGGGTGCGCGGGCTGAAACCGAATTCGGCGCACAGTGCTTCGGTGACGGTCCCGATAGTCGTGCCGGGCGCGACGACCTCGGGCAACAGCGATGAGTCGATGGGCAGCTGTGCCAGCCAAGCGGGCCAACGCCGCTGGATGACGTCGTAGCCTAATTTGAGGCAATTATTTTCATCGCCCACGCCAAAGCGACCGCTGAGCCGGCCGGCCAGCCATTCGGCTTGGTGTAGGGCATGGCGCGCGCCCTGTGTGCGCCCCTGGGCGTTTAACCACAGTAGCTTGGCCAGGCTGGCGGTGGCGCCGTGGGCGCCGCTCTCGGCCGGGGCGACGGCGGCGATGCGCTGGGCTTGCGCCACGGCGCGTGCATCGTGATACATCAGCGCCGGGCCTAAGGGTCGGCCCGTCGCATCGGTCAGTAATAGGGTCGCCGAGGTGCCATCGACGGCAATGGCCTCGATGCGCGCGCAGGGCAGCTGTGCAGCGATCTCCGCCACCACGGTGCGCAGCGCTTGCCACCAGCGCTCGGGCTCTTGTTCGCGGCCGCGGCCATGTTCAGCCGGCGCGGGCAAGGGCGTCGTCGCCGCACCGTGGAGGTCGCCGGCGCGGTCGATGGCGATTGCGCGGCACCCCGAGGTGCCGACGTCGATGCCTAGGAATAGTGAGTCAGCGCTCACTCAGGGTAGAGTGACCAGCGCGGGCGGGGTCCAGGCGGGGTCGTGGTGTTCCGCCACGACGGTGGTGTAGATGCCGCCACGCACGTTGAATTCGGCAGTGATGCGCATGAAGCGCGGCGCACAGGCGTCCACCAGATCTTCCAGGAGGCGGTCGGTCACCGCCTCGTGGAAAGCCCCTTCGTCGCGGAATGACCAGATGTACATTTTCAAGGCTTTGAGCTCAACGCAAAGCTTATCAGGCACATAATCGATATTTATGACAGCGAAGTCAGGTTGGCCGGTCTTGGGACATAAACAGGTGAACTCCGGTACCCGAATGCGTATGGTATAGTCCCGCGCGGGGTTGGGGTTGGCGAAGGTTTCCAGTTCCTTGCTCGGTTGGGTGGACATGCGATTCTCTCTCATGAACAGGGCGCATTAAGATACCGGAAGCGCACCGCAACATGAAGCCCTGAAGTAAACATCAGTGATTAATAGAACATTCTATGCGACTGAAAAAAATCAAGTTAGCAGGATTCAAGTCATTCGTGGATCCGACCACGGTCAATCTACCCAGCAACCTGGTTGGCATCGTCGGACCCAACGGCTGCGGCAAGTCCAACGTCATCGACGCGGTCCGCTGGGTGATGGGCGAGAGCTCCGCCAAACACTTGCGCGGCGACTCCATGGCGGATGTGATCTTCAACGGCTCGACCAGTCGCAAGCCGGTCGGTCATGCCAACATCGAATTGGTCTTCGACAACACGGACGGTACGCTGGGCGGTCAGTACGCCAGCTATAACGAGATTGCCATCAAACGCCAAGTCTCGCGCGACGGAAAGTCGGATTATTATCTGAACGGCACGCGCTGCCGCCGCAAAGATATCACCGATATTTTTCTCGGCACTGGCCTGGGGCCACGCAGCTACGCCATCATCGAGCAGGGCACCATTTCGCGCCTCATCGAAGCCAAACCGGACGAATTACGCATCTTCATCGAGGAGGCGGCCGGGATTTCAAAATATAAGGAGCGGCGCCGCGAAACCGAGAATCGCATCCGTCACACCCGCGACAACCTGGATCGTATCAATGATTTGCGTGACGAACTGGAAAAGCGCTTGCAGACCTTGCAGCGCCAGGCCAAGACCGCCGAGCGTTACAAAGAACTGAAACAGGAAGAGCGCTTACTCAAGGCGCAGTTGCAAGCCCTGCGCTGGTCCAGTCTCAACGCCGAGACGAGTGAACGCGATCAGCAGATCCAGTCCTTGGAGACCCGCTTGGAAGCGGAAATGGCCGCACTGCGCAACGCCGAAGCGGCCATCGAGCGCCAGCGCGCAGAACATGGCGAGACCTCGGAAGCCTTCAATAAGGTGCAAGGCCGCGCCTACGAAATCGGGGCAGAGATCGCCCGCTTGGAGCAAGCCATCCAGCACGCCAAGACCACCCGCGAACAACAGCAACGCGATTTGGGCGAGGTCGAGCGCGCCTGGTCCGAAGTGCAGGCACATATGGAAAACGATCAGACGTTGATCGAGGAACTGGGCGCCTCCATGGTCGAGAGCGAACAGGTCTTCGTCGAAACCAAGGAATTGGAGGAGCGCTCGCACCTAGCCTTGGAAGAGGCCGAGGAAGTCATGCACACTTGGCAGCAGGCCTGGGATGAGTTCAACGCCCGCGCGGCGGCGCAATTGCAGGCCGCCGAGGTCGAGCGCGCCCGCATCGATCACCTCGATCAACAGGTCCAGCAACTGATCGGTCGTCGTCTGCGTATGCAGGGCGAACTGGACGTGATACTCCCAAATGCTTTGGCTGAGGAAACCGGACTGCTCGCGGAACAAGAATCCGAGTTGGACGGGACCTTGAGCGAATTGCAGCAAACGCTGGAAGGCGCACAGGGGCGTATCAATGAGGAGCGGCAAAACAGCCAGAACCTAGTGCGTGAACTGAGCACGGCGCGCGGCGAGCTGCAAAGCGCGCAAGGCCGCCACGCCTCGCTAGAGGCCTTGCAGGAAGAAGCGCTGGGCAAGGGCGCGCGCGGCGCGGTGAGCGATTGGCTCGCCGAGCGGGGTTTGGGTGATGCCGCGCGTTTGGCGCAGCAGCTCAACGTCGAGAGCGGCTGGGAACGCGCCGTGGAAACCGTGTTGGGCTACGCGCTGGAAGCGGTGTGCGTCGACGATCTGGACGCCGCGGCCAACGCCTTGAGCGCCCTGACCCAGGGCGAACTCAGTTTGGTCGACACCCATGCTCAAGCTCCCGGCGTGGAGCGCCGTCATGGCCTCACCGCGCTGTTGGACAAGGCGCGCGCGCCGTGGCCGCTGGACAGTTTGTTGGGCGGGGTGTACGTGGCTGAGGATCTCGACGCCGCCTTGACCTTGCGTTCACAACTCGCCGCCCGTGAGTCGGTGGTCACGCGCGACGGCATCTGGGTGGGCAATGGCTGGTTGCGCGAGGAGCGCAATGCCGACGAGCAAACTAGCGTGCTTATCCGTGAA
>CALZJG010000159.1 GCA_945787555.1 uncultured Chromatiaceae bacterium
CCAGCTACAAAAGGCTCGGCAGAAACTCTTTAAAACGATTCATGAGCGGACTTTGAAAACGGGCTAACAGTACCCTCTATTTACCCCCCTCCAGACTCATTTATGGATTGGAAAATACTGTAGTCCAGCGGAAGGTCCTCTTTGCTGCAAGTTGTGACGGCTACCTGGCGTTAAATTATTGTATACGGCGCCACACTTCTACTACTAGAAAAGGGCGACAGGCCAAGAAAGAGCCATCACCGTGATGGCGGCGGTGCCAAACGCGCGCTGTTTAACCTGGCGATTTGTTCTTCATAGGCACGCGCAAATTCCTCACCCAGGTAATGCAGGAAATCATTTTCGGCGTCCTCGGCTAGCTCGTGGTAAACCTCTTTGAAAAGCTGCCAGTGCCGGGCTTCTTTGGCCCATGGTAGGTTGTCGATCATCCCGCGTTCAGTAAAGCCCTTTGCGAGCGCTTCCGGTTCGAAGCGTGCCACTAACGATTTAAGCGCCGCGCTTAATCCGGCCAGCATTGCCATTTGATGCGCTTGCAAGTCGTCAGCGGCTTCCTGAACCGCTGCGAGCGGCGGCAGATAACCTTTGGCTGGGGGAAAAAGCAGTTTGTTGATAGCGTCATCCACGTCAGTAGAGAATTTAAGGGGATTATTCTCCACTGGACGGATGGTCGTCATTTCGAGCCGGAACTCTCCTTTGAGCGTCGTGCGGGCATCGAGCACTGTTTTCATGCTCTGTGTCATTTCACGAAACAGACGGCCCGCTTCCTCCATGAATGCTGCGGCCCGCTCAGGGGCTATGGTGGCCTGCGGCTGTCCAACACCGTTGAGAAAAGCCTTGATGGCCTGTTGATCACTAAGTGGCGTCGGCGGTGTTATAGACTCGGGGGGTGCCACTGGCGCAACGGGCGTTTTTGGTGGCGGCGCGGCCGATTTCGCGCGCGGCAAAGGTGATGGTTCGCGCACCGCTTCTTCTTCCATGCTATCCCAATCTTCGGGTATTGCTTGCGGCACATTAATGTACTGGTCCTCCAGCGGGACATGGTCGCTGGGCTGGATTTGCCCCTTCACGGCGGGGGACGGCGATAGATGTTCCAGGCTATCAGCGCCAGCAGGTAGCGGGGGGAGGATAGGGTGTGCGGGCGTTTGCTCGGGCGTTGGGGCGGACGCATAGGGGGGGGCGGGCAGGCCAGCGTCAGGTGCCCGAGGCAATTCTGGTGCTGGGGCGGAGGGTTGCTCAAGCGCGGCGCTCGACGACAAATTAGATTCCGGGAGCGAGCTCGGGATTGCCATCGGGCGGTCGGTTACTTCAATGCGGACCTGGCATTCGTATGGACCCAAGGTGATGGTGTCGCCGTTCCTGAGGATTACCTCGTTGCCTCGACCCACCGCCTCGGCGGCGTGATTGACGAAGGTGCCGTTACTGCTGGTGTCCGCCAGCAAGTAGTTCTCGCGGTCATATCGGATGCTCGCGTGCTTCTTGGACAAGACCCGCTTCGGGTCGGCCAGCACGAGATCATTGTCCGCCGCACGTCCAATACTACAAGGTGTTTGGTCAACATTGAGTACCAAGTTTTGCTCAGGTGGGTGGTTCTGGTAGCGGATGACCTCGAGAATCAGGGGCATAGTTATTACCGTTTCAACGTTAATAAGGTCGCTCAGTACTGTTGTCACGTGCCGTTTAGTCGCCGAGATACCCTGGCGCACTTGAAGAGCCGCCGCCAGCGCACGTGACGGTCTGGGCAATAGGGGTAGGCTTACCATTGCCCGCAGCGCACAACACATACTATCAAATGATTATGTCAGTGATTTTCGTTATGGCAAGTCGCCGCGACGGTGCAGACGTATTCGTAGTCACCTGATTCGGGCACTGTAGATTGCATTCGTTCTACAACAGCACTAAGGTATGAGGTTAACAGGGAACGGATACAGCCTAGTACCAGCGCCAACCTAGCTGTACTGCTCTGCTTGTTCTATCTTGTGGTGGACTTTGTAATAGGGATGATGAGGTAGCCAGGATATGTCTGGCGCTGAGACGCAATCGTGGGATAGCGACATGACTGCCGCATGCGTCGCCCACCGAATGGGGGGCGGGGAAACGCGCAATTATGATGGATTTCACGTCCGCTTAAACGAGTAGGGCCGAGTAGGGCCGAGTAGGGCCGAGTAGGGCATAGACGTGTTGGATCTCGATAAGCTATTGCAACCCGTCTCCGATAACGCACCTTGTGGCGAGGATCTGGGATACGACCCGCTGTTCGCCAAGATGGAGCGGTCGGCACGAGGCAAGCCCCCGCAGCAGATTGGAGACAAGACCCTCGCTGGGGAGGAGCCCGACTGGCGAGCAGTGCGCGACCACGCCCGCACATTGCTGGAGCGTAGCAAGGATTTGCGTGTCGCCATGTATTTAACGCGCGCGCTTCTGCATACCGAAGGCTTGTCCGGCTTCCTAGAGGGCGTGACCCTCATTCATGGCTTACTGGAACGCTACTGGGATCAGGTGCATCCACAACTGGATCCAGAAGATAATTACGATCCACTGATTCGTGTCAATATCCTGTCGACCCTGTGTGATACCCAAGCAGTGTTGCAGCGTTTGCGGGAAATTCCGCTGGTGACGGCTAAAGGCTACGGGCGCTTTAGCCTGCGTGATATTCAGTGCGCGACCGGTCAACTCCGTCCGCCGGCGGGAGGAGAAGAGTCGGTGCCGGATGTTTCTGAAGTCGATGGCGCATTCATGGCTGCTACGCTGGAAGAGATTAAGGAAACAGCAGTCTTGCTTACGTCGCTTATCGAGCGCACGAGCGCACTTGACGCGTGGTTGACGAACAAAGTGGTTGCGATGGGTGCGGTTGATGACCCGAGCAAGTTGCCACAACTTAGTCTGAGTGACCTGCCGGAACTCTTGAGGGTGGCGCGGCGGGTGGTGGTAGAGCGCTTACTACGTCGGGGCGTGACTGACGTGCCCGGTGCCGAAGACGTTACGGCCGGTCCCGACCAGCTGGCACCGGGAGCAGCCGTCGAAGGAGTGGCTATGGACACGCCTCAAGGAGTGAATAACGCGCCGGCGGCGCGTGAGCCAATGTCAGGCGCGATTAGCAGCCCCGAGGAAGTGATACGGGCGCTCGACATGGTGTGTGAGTACTATAATAGATACGAGCCGTCCAGCCCTATTCCGCTTTTAATTGAACGGGCGAAACGCTTAGTATCCAAGGATTTTATGGATATTGTGCGTGACCTCACCCCGGCCGGTGTTGGGCAGGCGGAAATCATTGGTGGTGTGAAAACTGAAGAATGATCGTTACCGGAATAAGCACACAGGATGTACTATAAACTCTTGGTGCCATGTTAAAAAACTGTTATGTGCTATAGTTTGTAAGGGATATCTTCACAGGGAAAGGGATGCGCCATGGGAAAGGAAAGCAGCCAGAAGTTCATCGCAAGGAATCGAGCTCCGCGAGTACAGATCGAGTATGACGTGGAACTCTATGGGGCGGAAAAAACCATTCAGCTTCCTTTCGTCATGGGAGTCATGGCCGATCTCTCCGGCAAGCCTGAAGAGGCATTACCCCCCGTCTCCGACCGCAAATATCTCGAGATAGACGTCGACAATTTTGACGGACGTCTCAAGGCAATGAAGCCCCGAGTGGCATTCCAGGTGCCGAACACACTCACCGGTGAGGGGAACCTCAGTGTGGATATCAGCTTCGACAGCATGGATGATTTTTCACCCGCCGCCGTGGCGCAAAAGGTGGATGCCCTCAGCAAATTGTTGCAGGCGCGTACCCAACTAGCCAATCTACTTACCTACATGGACGGCAAAAGCGGTGCCGAGGATTTAATCGCCAAAGCGCTCAAGGATCCCGCGCTGCTCGAGGCGCTTGCTGCCGCGCCCGCGCCGGAAGGGGAAGCGTCCGAGTCTGACACTGCCAAGGAGTGAAACAATGGCCGAAACCAATCCGGAAGCCCAGGCACAGCCCGAAGAAGCACCGCTCGAGGCCGGCGAATTCGCCAACCTGCTCGAAAAAGAGTTCAAACCAAAATCCGATCGGGCCAAGGAGGCGGTAGAGGATTCAGTAAAGACCCTTGCCGCCCAAGCGCTCGCCCAAACCAACCTGATATCTGAAGATGTCGTCAGGTCGATAGACGCCATCGTCGGTGAGATCGATAGAAAGCTCACGGAGCAGATCAACCTCATCCTGCACCATGCAGATTTTCAGCAGCTGGAGGGCACCTGGCGTGGCTTGCATCATCTGGTCAATAACACCGAAACGGACGAGATGCTCAAGATCCGCGTCATGAACATCTCGAAGAAGGATTTGGGCAAGACCTTGAAGAAATTCAAGGGCACAGCCTGGGATCAGAGTCCGATTTTCAAGAAAGCCTACGAGGAAGAATACGGTCAGTTTGGTGGCGAACCTTATGGCTGTTTGGTTGGTGACTATTACTTCGATCACAGTCCGCCGGATATCGAAATATTGGGTGAAATGGACAAGATCGCCGCTGCCATCCATGCGCCATTCATCGCGGGCGCCGCGCCGACCGTCATGGGCATGGATAGTTGGCAGGAGCTGGCCAATCCCCGCGACTTGACCAAGATCTTCCAGACGCCGGACTATGCATCCTGGCGTTCGCTGCGCGATGCTGAAGATTCGCGCTTCATTGGTCTTGCGATGCCGCGCTTCCTGTCGCGCCTACCCTATGGGGCCACGACCAGTCCAGTGGAAGAGTTCGATTTCGAGGAGGAAACCGGGGCGGCTGACCATAGCAGGTATACTTGGTCGAACGCCGCCTATGCGATGGCCGTTAACATCAACCGTGCCTTCAAGATGTTCGGCTGGTGCTCGCGTATCCGCGGCGTGGAGTCCGGCGGCTTGGTGGAGGGATTGCCGACCCATACCTTTCCTACCGACGATGGTGGCGTGGACATGAAGTGCCCCACCGAGATTGCGATCAGCGATCGTCGCGAAGCCGAGCTGGCGAAGAATGGTCTAATTCCGCTGATACACAAAAAGAACTCCGACATCGCTGCATTCATCGGCGCCCAGTCGCTGCAAAAACCTGCCGAGTATGACGATCCTGACGCAACGGCCAACGCTAACCTGTCGGCAAGATTGCCCTATTTGTTTGCAAGTTGTCGCTTCGCCCATTATTTAAAGTGTATCGTGCGGGACAAGATCGGTTCATTTAAGGAACGGGCCGACATGGAGGCGTGGCTGAACAAATGGATCAAGAATTACGTCGAGCCCAATCCAGCGACGGCCTCGGAAGAGGACAAAGCACGCAAGCCGCTTGCGGCGGCGGAAGTCGTCGTGGAAGAGGTGGCGGGTAATCCCGGTTACTACTCCTCCAAGTTTTACCTGCGACCGCATTATCAATTAGAAGGTCTGACTGTTTCTCTACGGTTGGTCTCACGGCTGCCGTCGCAGAAAGGTTAACCAAGCGTACCGCCCTTAACGCAATTATTGGGTAGCCTGTCTCATCGTGAGGCAGACACCTGTCATGGATGCTCGGACATAGTGCCGAGAGAGACATTGCAATTGTATAAGGAGATTCAAAATGGCCGTTGACATGTTCTTACAGATTGCTGACATTCCCGGAGAGAGTACCGATGACGCACATGGAACTTGGATTGATGTGCTGGACTACCATATCGGGGTGACGAATCCAGAGCCTAAGGCGGCCGGTCGCGCCGACTTTGCGGCGCTCACTCTCATCAAAAGGGTCGATACCTCTAGTCCGGATCTGAATATTTTCTGTGCCAAAGCAACCAATATCCCTGAGATAGTGATGGAAATACGTCTCGCTTCTGGCGACAAAGTGGTATTCATGAAGTACACACTTGAGAATTGTACGATCGCGTCAGTCAATGTCCGGCCTAAGGTGGATGCTGCGGAGCTGCGGCCCACCGAGGAAGTGGCGATCGTGTACAACAAAATCAAGTGGGAAGCCTTACCGGTTGATATCGCAGGCGCGGCGGGTTCTCCCGTCGATCGTACTTGGGATGTGGCCGGTGATGTTCAGGTGTAGTGAGCATAGATAAGTAAACCGCCCGGTGTTGCACGGCAGCACCGGGCAGGGTGATGGTGCGCACGGCATGGATGCAGAAAAGAACCTCCAAGAAGGCAGGCTGGACTTGGCATTGAAGGAGGTGATCGAGCACGTACGCGATCATCCCTCCGATGCCAAGCGCCGTATCTTTCTCTTTCAGTTGCTAGCCGTCGATGGTCAATGGGACCGGGCGTTGAACCAGCTCAACGTCATTGGCGAGTTGGAGGCCGGCGCGCTGGCCATGGTGCAAGCCTATCGTGAGGCCCTGCGTTGTGAAGTGTTCAGGAAGGAAGTGTTCGCTGGAGAACGCTCACCACTGGTGTTTGGCAGGCCGCCGCAATGGATCGCCTTGTTGCTCGAAGCCCTTAAACTGACCGCCCAGGAAAAGCACACTGATGCGCAACCGCTGCGTGAAGAGGCCTTCTCCATGGCGCCCGCGGTTGCCGGAACGGTCGATGGTGATCCCTTTGCATGGCTGGTCGACGGTGATACCCGCCTGGGCCCGGTGCTTGAGGCCTTGGTCAACGGGCGCTATTACTGGATCCCTTTTCATCATATCCATGATATCTACATAGATGAGCCGGCGGATCTGCGCGACATGGTGTGGATGCCCGCGCACTTTCAATGGGCCAACGGTGGCGAAGCGGTCGGTATGATACCCACTCGATATCCCAATTCAGAGAACAGCGATGACAATGCTATTCAGCTTGCGCGGCGTACGGAGTGGCATGCCTGTGCAGGCGAGGCCTATTTGGGCCTAGGACAACGCATGCTAGTCACCGATGTCAGCGAATATCCGCTGATGGATATCCGGCATATCAGTTTCGACACAGCGAACACTGAGGGTGCAGAGACCGCGATCGAGGAACTGGAGAGCAGCGGTGGCTGAATTAATGCCCAAGGAGCGGCTGCAACCGTCTCTTCTGGATCGCCTGACTGATGAGGAACCCCACAAGACGGTAGAACCTCGCTCCCTGCGGGTATTGCCCATGGCTAAGCTGCGTGAAGCCGTGCGGCGTGACTTGACTTGGTTATTCAACACCACGAATTTAGCGGCCCTCCAGGATCTGGAGGACTATCCCGATGTTGCCCACTCGGTGATCAATTTTGGGATACCGGAGTTAGCGGGCCATCTACTCTCTAACACTGACGTGGGGGAGCTCGAACGGACGCTACGCCAGGCGATTCTAGATTTTGAGCCGCGCATCCTGCGCAGTAGTGTCAAGATTCGCGCCGTGGTTGATGCCGATCGTATGGATGCCAATACGGCTATTTTTGAAATCGAAGGCGAACTGTGGGGGCAGCCGGCACCTGAGCATCTTATTCTACGCACCCAACTGGATCTCGAAACCGGTGATGTGAACGTAAAAGAACGTTTATAACTTCAACCTTGGGGGGGGGCATGGATCCCCACTTGCTCAGATACTACAACCAGGAACTGCAGCACCTTCGGGAGATGGGGGGCGAGTTTGCCAAAGCCTTTCCCAAAGTCGCTGGTCGGCTTGGCATGGAGGAACTGGAGTGCGCAGACCCTTATGTCGAGCGTCTACTCGAGGGTTTCGCATTTTTGAGCGCCAGGGTTCGCCTCAAGATAGACGCGGAATTTCCCCGTTTCACCCAGCATCTGCTGGAGATGGTGTATCCCCATTACCTGTCTCCAGTGCCGTCCATGACGGTAGTGCAGATGCGTCCCGACCTGACCGAAGGGACCCTTAGCAGCGGTTTCTCGGTGCCGAGGGGCACCGTGCTGCGCAGTCGCTTAGGCAAGGGTGACCAGACCGCTTGCGAGTATCGCACCGCACACGAGGTCACCCTGTGGCCGTTGGAGATCGTGGAGGCGCAATATGCTCCCTACAGCGGCGAACCCAGCGTCGCGGAACTGTCCGACGCCAAGATTAAGGCAACCTTGCGGCTACGTTTGCGGGTGACGGCGGGGCTCACTTTCGATCAACTGAAATTAGATCGGCTGGTCCTGTTTCTGCGCGGTAGCGGGGAGTTGCCGCTGCAGCTCTACGAGCGCCTCCTGGCCAACGCCATAGGTTTTGTTGCGATGCCCCCAGGCCGACCGCCCCCTTGGACTCAGTTTTTTGGTCGACAATGTATTCAGCGCGTGGGTTTCGACGAGGACCAGGCGCTGTTACCTCATACGCCGCGTACGTTCAGTGGCTATCGTCAGTTGCAGGAATACTTTGCTTTTCCAGAACGATTTCTATTCGTGGAATTGTGCGGTCTAGAATCCGCGCTGCAGCGCTGCGGTGACGATGAATTGGACATCCTGATCTTTCTCGATCGTAGCGATCCCACGCTGGGACAGGTCGTCGACGCCTCTCGTTTCGAATTGTTCTGTACACCGGCGATCAATCTCTTTCCAAAACGTGCTGACCGTATCCACCTCTCGGAGCGGCATTCGGAATTTCACGTGATCCCGGACCGCGCTCGGCCCATGGACTATGAGGTCTACTGCATTAACCAGGTGGAAGGTTACGGTACGAGTGCTGAACACATGCAGGAATTTCTGCCCTTTTACGCTGCCAATGACCTAATGCCTGTTGAGGAGGCGGGTGCCTATTATGCAGTGCACCGGACGCCGCGCATGGCCTCTCCTCGGCAGCGTCAACGCGGTGCCCGTTCCAGTTACCTGGGCAGTGAGGTGTTTGTGTCCCTGGTAGACGCTGGCGCCATGCCTTATCGTACCCAACTGCGCCAGTTAGGCGTGGAGACCCTGTGTACCAATCGCGATTTGCCGCTGTTCATGCCCGTCGGTCAGGGTAAGGATGACTTTTCTCTCGACATCAGTGCGCCGGTGGAAACAGTGCGTTGTATCGCCGGACCCACGCGCCCGCGGCCGTCGTTCGTGGAAGGTGAGACTGCCTGGCGCTTGATCAGTCACCTGTCTCTCAACTACCTGTCCCTGGCGGACAGCAGCAAGAGGGAAGGGGCGGCGGCGCTGCGCGAACTCTTGATGCTTTACGCCGATGCCAGCCAACCGGCACTGCTCAAGCAGATCGAAGGGGTCCGGTCGGTGAGTGCCTCACCCATAACGCGCCGCATACCGCTGCCTGGTCCCATTACCGTCGGGCGTGGTTTACAGGTGACGCTGACACTCGATGAATCAGCCTTTGAGGGTAGCGGTGAATTCTTGCTCGGTGCAGTCTTGGAACAGTTTTTCGCCAAGTACGTCTCTATCAATTCCTTCACCGAAACGGTAGTGCAATCCGTGGACAATAGGGAGATCATGCGATGGCCGGTGAGACTGGGACTGCGGCACATCTTGTAGCGCTGGAGCAAGCGCTACGTGCGCAACCGTTCCAGTTCGATTTCTTTCAACTCTTGCGCATGCTTGAGTGTGCGCACAAGGATAAGCCTCGCTTTGGGCAGTCACTTCGGCCTATTGATGACCCGGTGCGCTTGAGTCAAACGCCGGCACTGCAATTTGCCCCTTCAAGCTTGGCCCGTTATGAACCCGGCGACGATGAGCGACCGCCGAGATTGGGCGTTCATTTCTTCGGATTGCTAGGTTCCAACGGCCCCCTGCCACTG
The DNA here is from genome assembly GCA_945787555.1 of uncultured Chromatiaceae bacterium. Classification (GTDB taxonomy): domain Bacteria; phylum Pseudomonadota; class Gammaproteobacteria; order DRLM01; family DRLM01; genus CALZJG01. The sequence goes on from CALZJG010000159.1 coordinate 9,585, forward strand.
CACTTGACGGAATACATTTACGATCGGCAACACAACTGGGACGACCCTTCCTTCGCGCGATTCTTGGATATTTTTCACCATCGCATGCTGTCATTGTTTTACCGCGCCTGGGCGGCGACCCAACCGGCAGTACAACATGACAGACCGGACGATGATCGCTACGCCATGTATGTAGGCGCCTTATTCGGCCTGGGGATGCCGGCGCTGCGTGGCCGGGACAGCGTGCCGGATCGTGCCAAGCTCTATCAAGCGGGTCGCTTGTCAGGATTGACGCGCAACGCCGAGGGGCTGCAAGCGTTGCTGCAAGGTTTTTTCCATTTACCATTTGCCGTCATGTCATTTATTGCTGAGTGGATGCCTTTACCGCCGGACTGCCAATGCAGGCTGGGTGCGAGTCCGCAGACTGGCACGCTAGGCACATCTGTCTTGATCGGGTCCCATGTTTGGCAATGCCAGCACAAGTTCCGCCTCATCGTGGGGCCCATCGGTTTTCAGGATTACCGCCGCTTACTGCCCGGCAGTTCTACCCTGCAACGTTTAGTCGATCTTGTTCGCCAGTATGTGGGTGACGAACACACCTGGGACCTACAACTCATCCTGAAGAAGGAGGAACTGCCCGCGTTTCGTTTAGGCGCGAGCGGCGGCCTTGGCTGGACCAGCTGGCTGGCGGGCGCGGCCTTACACGGAAATGCAGATGATCTGGTCTTAAACCCGCTGAGCGAGCAGTAAGATTGGTTTGTTTTCAGCGCCCGCTGGTTCAGCCAGGCGGGCCGCCTAAGGGAAAGGGGTTTGACGATGTCAGAGATTAGTCGTGTCGCACTATTTGGCAAGCTCAATAGCTTGGCATACAAGGCCATCGAGAGTGCTACGGTGTTCTGCAAGATGCGTGGCAATCCTTATGTGGAACTGGTGCACTGGATCCATCAGATTCTTCAGGTCCAGGACTCCGATCTGCATCGCATCATCAAGCAGTTCGACATCAACCCTTCGCGATTAGCGAAGGATGTTACGGAAGCCTTGGATCGTCTCCCGCGGGGTTCGACCTCCATCTCCGATCTCTCCTCACAGGTCGAGGAGGCGGTGGAGCGCGGTTGGGTCTATGGGACCTTAATGTACGGCGAGTCCCAGGTCCGTACCGGCCATTTGGTCGTGGGCATCTTGAAGACACGCAGTTTGCGTCACGCCTTGCTGGATATTTCGCATGAATTCGACAAGCTCAAGTTGGACACGCTCACCGAACGTTACAACGAGGTCATTGCCGGTTCGCCGGAAGATCAACTGAGCGCCACCGACGGCACACGCCTGGGCGCCGCAGCGATCGAGGCCGGCGAGCAGGGCGTAGCGCCGGCCCAATTGGGCAAGCAAGAGGCCTTGCGGCGCTTCTCAGTGGATCTTACCGAGAAGGCGCGCGCGGGAGAACTGGACCCCATCGTGGGGCGGGATGGGGAGATTCGCCAGATCATCGATATCCTGATGCGGCGGCGCCAGAACAATCCCATCCTCACCGGCGAAGCCGGGGTGGGGAAGACCGCCGTGGTGGAAGGATTTGCCCTGCGGATCGCCGCTGGAGAGGTGCCGCCCGCGTTAAAGG